>NZ_JBHSKG010000003.1:0-405543 GCF_042657905.1 Actinomycetospora rhizophila
GCGCGCTCGGCGAGCACCGCGGCCCGGGTGTCGGCGTCGCGCACCGCGTCCTCGGCGGCCCGGCACGCGGCGGCGGCCTCGTCGGCGCGGCGGGCGGCCCCGTCGGCGGCCTCGCGCGCGGTGTCGGCCGCGCGCCGCAGCGGAGCCACGTCGACCACGGGGCCGGCGGGCTCGCTGATCGAGAACAGGTCGGCGGGCCCGGTGTCGCCGAGCAGCTCGCGCACCGCGTCGTGGGCGGCGCGCAGGGCCGCGGCGTCGTCGGCGTCGGCCAGCTCGCGGGCCAGCGCGGCGCGGTCGTCGTCGGCCCGGCGCGCGGCGTCGTCGGCGCGCCGCCGGGCGGCGCGCGCCGCCTCCACGTCGGCGACGCCCAGCTCCTCGCAGCGTTCCGCGAGCTCGCGGGCCCGCTCGCGCACGGCGTCGTCGCGGCCGGCCTCGTCGAGCCCGGGGCGCACGCGGACGTCGAGCACGCCGGGCACCGACACCGCCCGCGACCCCGCCACCGGCAGGGCGCGGGTCTCGCCGGGCGCGAGCACCACGGCCTCGCCGTCGATCTCGACCGTGAGGGCCGCCGGCGCCGTCAGCTCCACCCGCGCCGCCGCGGCGTCGCGCGCGGCCTCGGCGCGCAGCAGGTCGCGGGCGAGGTCCTCGAGATCGGCGAGGTCGTCGGCGTCGACGGTGGCCGTGGCCAGCGCCCGCTGCGCCGTCGCCAGACCGGCCGAGGCCTCCTCGACCCGGCGCAGCCGCTCGGCGAGGTCGGCCAGCTCGGCACGGTCGCGCGCGGCGGACACGGCGCGGGCGGCGTCGTCGGCCCGGCGCCGCGCCGCGGTGGACTCCTCGCGGGCGGTGGCGTCGGCGGCCCGGCGGGCGTCGCGCTCGTCGCGCGCCGCGGCGTGCTCGCCCTCGTGGGCGGCGAGGGCCTCGGTCGCCCGGCCGGCCAGGTCGGCGTCGGCTCCGACCGCGGCGACCAGCGCGTCACGGGCGGCCCGGCGCTCCCGGGCGGTCTCCGCGCGCTCCCGGGCGAGCACGGCGCGCCCGCGCGCGGTCTCGACCTCGCGCAGCCGTGACTGCAGGCCCGCCCAGCGGTCCTCGAGCTCGGCCACCTCGGCGGCGTGCGCGCGCCGGCGGGTGCGGACCGCGGCGGCGTCGACGTCGAGGCGGTCGCGGGCGGCGACGTCGCGCTCGACCGCCTCCAGCGCGGCGCGGCACCGGTCCTCCTCGGCCTCGGCGGCGACCAGGCGCACCTCGGCGGCGCGCAGCTCGCCCGTGGCCCGGCCGCTCGGGGTGCGGTAGCGCCGCAGCTCCTCGACCGCCCGCTCGATCAGCCCGTCGTCGAGGCTCGGATCCGGCCGCGAGCCCCCGGAGGCCGCCCGGTCGAGCGCGCGCGTCAGGGCGTCCTGGCCGCCGAGGTCGGCCTGGCCGACGGCGGTGTGCTGCTCGACGCGCAGGCCGCGCCACAGCACGCGGTCCATGGTCTCGTCGAGGATCGCCGACACGCGGGCGTGCGCGTCGGCGCCCGTGAGCTGCTCGGGGGCGGGGGCGAGGACGTGCAGCTCGGTGCGCGGGCGGCGCAGCCAGCGCTTGCGGTAGACGAAGCGGTAGGGCCCGGTGGACACCTCCGCCTCCACCTCGGGCCCGGCGTCGACCCCGGCCGGCTGCGCGGCGCGGATCTCGGCGCGGCGCGAGGAGTCGGCGGCGTCGAAGAGCAGGTCGAGCGCGGCGACCGTGGAGGTCTTGCCGACCTCGTTGTCGCCCTGCAGCACGGTGACCCCGCGCTCGGCGAGGGTCACCTCGCGGTCGTGCACACCGCGGAAGTCGCGCAGCCGGATCCGGTGCAGCCTCATCGGTCGCTCGCCACCAGGCGGTGCAGCAGGCGCAGGGCGTCGCGCGCCTCGGCCTGGGTCTCTCCCGGCGCCTCGCCCGCGGCCGCGAACAGCTCCGACGCGGCGTCGGCGGCGAACCCGTGCAGGTCGAGGTCGGCGAGGTCGGCGTCGTCGGGGACGGTCGCGAGGTCGGAGTGCTGGGCGAGGACCTCCACCGCGGCGAAGGTGTGGTCGTGGGCGGCGAGCAGGTCGTCGAGCCGGCTGCGCTGGCGCAGCGACAGCGTCCCGACCAGCGCCAGGCGCACGGCGGCGCGCTCCTTGTCGGGGTGCGCGGCGAGCCAGGCGTCGAGCGCGTCGAGGTCGTCGTCGGTGTCGAGGCGCGCGTCGTGGCGCACGAAGCGCCAGCGCCCCACCCTCTCGGCGGCCACCTGCGCGGCCCGCTCGTCGAGGTCGACGACGAGGACGTTCCCCGGGTCGACCTCGTCGAAGTCGGTGACCTCCGGGGTGCCGGCGTGGCGGATGCGGTCGTCGACGGCGTCGACCCAGGTGGAGTGCCGGTCGCCCAGGGCCACGTAGTGCACGCGGCCGTCGGCCAGCGCGGCGAGCACGCCGTCGCGGCGGATGCGGGCGGGCTCGTCGTCGTCGGGGTCGAGCACGTCGAGCTCGCCGTGCCCGGCCAGCACGCGCAGCGTGCCGGGCGGGGCGGGCTCGAGGGCGGCGAGCTGCTCGCCGACGAGGTCGGTGAGCGGGTGCTTGGAGCGCCACGGGGCCGCGACGACCTCGACGCCGGGCGCCACCTCGTGCACCCCGGGGGTGTCGAGCACCGTGACGTGCGGCGGGCAGCGGCGCGCGAAGTCGGGACGGCGCAGCACGCAGGCGGCGTCGGCCGGGTCGTGGTTGCCGGGCAGCAGCAGGACGGGCGTGCGGAAGGAGGCGAGCGCCTCGCAGGCGCGGGCGACGACGTCGGGCCCCACGAGGTTGGACTCGAACACGTCGCCGCAGACCAGCACGAACGCCGCCCCGCGCTCGTCGGCGAGGCGCCCGAGCGCGGACACCGCGTCGAGCCGGGCCTGGGCGAAGCGGGCCTGGGCCTCGCCGGTCAGCCCGCCGGCGGCCTCCTTGGGCGGACGGGCGCCCAGGACCCGCCGCGTCATGCCGAGCTGCCAGTCGGCGGTGTGCACGAACCGCACGCGCGCCTCCCTCCACTGCTCGACCCCGGACCGTAGAACGACCTCGCCGCCCGCACGGGCAGCGACACGGGGTTCGACGCAGCGGACCCCCGATCGGTTCCCTCTACGTCAGGGGGAGTTGCGCGACCTCCTCGAGGCCCCCGCGGGCCCCGGACCGCTCGACCCGCAGGCGCGCGTCGCGGCCGGTGACCTCGAGCGTCGACACCGCGTTGCCGAACCACGGCCCGCCGATCGTCGACCAGTCCAGCGGCAGGTCACCGAGGCCCGCGGCGCGCGACACCCGGTTCAGCGCCCCGGTCAGGCGCCGCCACCACCCGAGCGCGAACACGTACTCCATGAACCACGGGACGCCGTTGCGCACCGGCGAGCAGGTCAGCTGGTAGACCCGCGAGCGGACGGGGGAGGGCCAGCGGGCCTCGGCGGCGTAGCTGTGGTGGACGTCGCCGGAGAGCACGCAGACCGTGGCGGGCGCCGACGGACCGGAGGCGACGCCGCGGATGAGGTCGGCGAGGCGGTCGAACGACGCGCGGAAGGCCGGCCAGTGCTCGAGGTCGACGGCCTGGCGGACGGTCTCGGCGAGCCTGCTGCCCCGCGCCGCGGCCCACTCGTCCAGCGACTGGACGTGGCTGACGGCCGGCGGCATGAGCCAGGGGATGGACGAGCCCAGCAGCAGGTGGTCGAGCGGCCCGTCGGCGGCGCTCTCCTCGATCCAGGCGAAGGAGTGGTCGTTGATCATCAGGCGGTCGTCGGCGTTCAGGACCCGCGCGCAGCGCGTGTCGACCATGAGCAGCCGCGTCCGCCCGAGGTCCCAGCGGTAGCTCCAGCGCACGCCGGTCGGCTGGCCGACCTCGGCGTCGGCCCGGGCGGCGAAGTCGGCGAGCAGCTCGTAGACGTCGCCGTCGGCCTCGCGGACCTTGCGGTAGAGCGGGTCGGCCCCGCGCGTCTCCGGGTCGAGATTGCCGAGGTGCTGGTAGACCCAGTACGACGCGAGCCCGGCCCGGATGCGCTGGGGCCACCAGGGCTTGGCCGCCATCTGGTCGCGCCAGACCTGCGAGGTGTTCCAGTCGTCCCGGACGTCGTGGTCGTCGAAGATCATCGCCGTCGGCACGGTCGAGAGCAGCCACCGCAGCTCGCGGTCGCTCCAGGACTCGCTGTAGAGGTGCGAGTACTCGCCGAAGTCCGCGATCTCGAGCCCCGGCCCCTCGGGGTCCTCGGGGTCGCGGTGGTCGCGGATCCACTGCTCGGTGCGCGGCGTGATCTCGTCGGCGTAGACCTGGTCGCCCAGCAGGCACAGCGCGTCGGGCAGCACGGTGGCCGGGTCCTCGGCGTCGGCGACCTCGTCCATCAGCCGGACGGCGAAGGCGTCCAGCGCGTCGATGCCGAGCGACGCCTCGAGCTCGGGGTCGTCGGTCGGGGGGTAGCGGCACGACCCGAACACGAAGCGCAGACGTCCCGTGCTGTCCTCGGCCCGTGTCCGCAGGTAGCTCGGCGGGGTCCCGGTGCCCTCGAGCGGCCAGACCAGCTCGCCGTCGAGGCGCACCTCGTAGGAACGACAGGTCCCCGGCTCGAGCCCGTCGACGACGACGAGCGCGTAGTGCTGGCCGCACACCTCGAAGGTCGGCGCGCTGGCGCCGAGCACCTCCACCGTGCACGACGCGCTCGTCTCGACCCAGATCGTCGCCGTGGTGGTGCCGACGTGGCGCAGCAGCGGCCCGAGCTCCAGGGAGGTCACGTGTCCTGCCTACCCCAACCGGGGCGGTGGGCCACGCGCCGGTACCCCCGTCAGTCCGAGCGGTGGGTCAACTGCTCCAAGCGGCTCTGCACCTGGTCGAGCCGCGCCTGCAGCAGGGCCACCTCGGCGCTCAGCAACGGCACCAGCGTGGCCTCGTCCAGCTCCGCACCGACGCCCGCGAGCGGGGCCAGGGCACCGTCGGGGGCGTCCTCGGCCCGCACCGGCACGTTGCCACACAGCACCCCGAACGCCTCGGGGGTGACGACGGGCCGCGGGCCGGCGCACAGCCCGCACACCGGGTGCAGGCGCCGCCAACCCACGACGCCCGGGCCGCCGTCGGCCAGCGCGGTGGCCGGACGCCCGCAGCCGCACCGCCCGAGGCGCACCGAGCGCACGGTCTGGCGGGCGTACCGCAGGCCGAGCTCGTAGCGGACGAACCGGCCCGACGCGGCGATCTCGAGCAGCACGCAGTGCTGGTACTGCGGGTCGCACGCGAGGTCGCGGGCGTCGGACAGGGCGTGGAAGCAGTAGAACCCGCAGTCGCACCACGCCGACGGGCACCGGTGGCGCGGGCTCTGGATGCACACCGCGTCGGCGACCGCCCCGTAGACCTGCGAGCGGCCGAGCGCGACGCCGTTGAACCCTCCGCGGCGCGAGTCCGCGGAGATCATCGGGTAGGCGATCTTGTACCCGGTGAGCGGCCCTTCCGGCCGCGGGCGCTGTCTACCGATCGACCAGCTGCTCGACCGGCTCACGGTGCTCCGTGGTGGTCTCCCGCTCGACCGTCTCCTCGCCCTGGGGCGTCTCGGGTGGCGCGGGCGGGTCCTCGGCGATACCGGCGGAGAGTCGACGTCCCAGGCGCATGGCGGCCTCCGAACTGAGCGGATGAGATCGGTGTGACGTACCTCCAGCGTCGTCCGCGAACCGCCCGATGTCCAGGCTCCCGATGCGCGAAGGGCCCGGGTCGTCGTCGACCCGGGCCCCTCGCGGAGGCGGCGGCGCCGCCTACTCGGCGGCGAGCCCCAGGTCGTCGACGACGGCGCCGACCTCGGCCTCGGTGGCCGCGACGTCCTTGTCCAGCTGGTGCGCGTACGGCGCGAGCTCGACCGCGCTGGCCGCCGGGGCGGCGAAGCCCGTGACGGCGGCGGGGACGGCGACGGCGGCGAAAGCGAGACGCATCGTGCTCTTCTTCATGGGGGTCCTTCCCGATCAGGACTGGGGAGCCGCCCGGGCCGTGATTGACCCGGACGGCCGAACCCTCGCGGCCCTTCGCCGCCCGATTCAAGTCGGAACGGCCGAATCCGGCACTCGGTAACGAGATCATCACGGCGGGACGTGGCGCTCGGTCGTGCGCGGGTGACGGACGCGCACGTCGAGGCCGCTTCCGGAGGCGCGCCGGCGGATCTCCGTGATGTCACGGCGCGGTCACGGGCCGTCACACGGACGTCATCATCGAGGCCGAGATCTTCTTTTCCGGAGCGGACGCTCCGCTCAGCGGAACATCCGCTCCACGCGTCCAGATCTTGCTCCGTCGCGGCGCGGGCGAGCCCCGGAGTCGACGCTCCCGTGTCGTACGCTGCGCCCGGTCGTGGACGCCCGCGGGAGTGCGCGGCACCGGGGGGCAGTAGCTCAGCTGGTCAGAGCAGCGGACTCATAATCCGTCAGGTCGTCGGTTCGAGCCCGACCTGCCCCACCATCGGCGCAGCTCGACGCGTCGGGGGCCCGCCAGTGGCGCGATCCCGAGTGTCCTGGCACCTGCCACCTCCTGTACGGAGTGAACCAGGGCGGTGCCGAACCCGACGGCCCGACGCTCCGCAGCGGAGCCGGGCCGTCGGGTTGGTCGAGAGGGCTACGAGCCGTTGCAGGTGACGACCGCGAACGCACCTTCCGACTCGCCCTCGCCGATCACCTCACCATCCTTGGTGATCTTGCACGTGATGGTGCCTCCGCCCTGGCCGTTCTGGGCCACCACCGAGTAGAAGCCGAAGAAGTCCTCGGCCGGGATCTCCTGTCGGAACGGAAGGCGGACGTTGGTCCGCTGAGACTGCCCACCGCTCCCGTTCGACGAGTACGTGACGTTGGTGGCCCTTCCGCTACCCGTCACCTCGTAGACCACCGTCCCACCGCCGGAGGACGCATCGGAGGACGGCGCTTCCGACGCATCCGAGGCCGCCGGTGCGGCGCTCGACGGTTGGCCCTGGCCAGCTGCCGGAGTCGTCGGCTGGCTGCTCCCGCCGCCCGACACGGCGATGATCACGAGGAGGAGCGCCACGGCGCCCACGATCCATGGCCACTTCTTGTGCTTCTTGCGCGCGGGAGGCTGAGGCGGCTGGTAGCCGCCCGCGAACTGGTACTGCGGGGGCGGGGCCTGGTTCGGGGGGCCGGACCCGTACTGGCCCGGTCCGGGCGGGGGGTGCTCCCCTTGCTGGCCGTACTGCCGTCCGACGCGCTGGTGGCGGCCCTGCTGCGGCGCCCGGCTCGACCCGTAGTAGGCCTGCTGTGTCGTCTCGTCGCTCGGATCCGGCTGACCGTGCCGACTCGACATAGTGCCCCCCTCGATGACTCGGCGGGGTCGCTACAGACATCCGCCTCCGCCAGGAGCAACGAGCAGGGTCACGAATCGGTAACGCCCTGAGGCCGACGGGTTACGCGCGGTCACCGGCGCCGCGGACGGTCCTCATCGACCGCCGGACCTCGGAGCCGGCGGGTTGGCGGCGTCCCGATGGTCTCCGGTGATCACACATCGGCGTCGCTGCCGGGGGCATGTCAGCCCCCGCCACGACGGCGGGCGCGGTAGGCCGCCGCCTTGACACGGTTGCCGCACTCCTCCATGCCGCACCAGGTCCGGCGCGCGCCGCGGGAGCGGTCGAGGTAGAGCCGGGTGCAGGCCTCGCGCCCGCACTCCTTGATCGGCGGCGCCGACGGGTCGGCCAGCAGCGTGATCAGGGCGCGCGCCACGTCGCCGAGGGCGGCGTCGGCGTCCCCGCGCCGCACCAGTCCGTGACGGGTCAGGGCGATCGCCATCGCCGGGCCGGCCGCCGCCGCGTTGACGATCGCCAAGCTGTCGCCGTCGAACGGGCGGCCCTCGAGCCGGTCCCACGCGAGGCGGTAGGCCGCCTCGCGCAGCGTTCGCGCCGTCGCCAGCTCGGCCGTGCCGACCTGCACCGACCCGGGCGCGACCCCTGCCACCACGAGCCACGACCGCAGCGCGTCCGGGTCGACGAGCAGGTCGACGGGCTCCGTGCGCCGCCACTGCACCGTCCCCGCGAGGTCCAGCGCGGGATGGCCGCTCACCAGCGCGAACTCCACGTCACCATCTTGACCGGTGACGCAGACGTCGTCCACCATCACCTCCTGAACCGGTGACGATCCTGGAGGCCCGCGATGACCGTCGACACCGTCGTCTTCGACGTCCTCGGCACGCTCGTGGACCAGGTGGGCGGGCTCCGGGAGGTCGTCGCCGGCCGGGTGCCCGACGTCGAGGTGGCCGTCGCGCGCTGGCAGGAGCACGTCGCCGCGGAGCACCGCCGCGTCGTCGCCGGCGAGCGCCCCTACGTCCCCGCCGACGTGCTCGACCGTGAGGCGGCCCGCGAGGTCCTGGGCGAGGATCCGCCCGCCGCCGCCGCCGTGACCGGACGCCTGCACGCCTGGCCGGACGCGGCGACGCTCCTCGACGAGCTCGCCGCCTCCCACGAGGTCGTCGCCCTCTCGAACGCCGATCACACGACCCTGCTGCGGCTCAGCGCCCACGCCGGCCTGCGCTGGCACGCCGCGATCTCCACCGAGGCCGTCCGCAGCTACAAGCCCGACCCGGCGGTCTACCGCCTCGCGATCGAGCGCGTGAGCCGCCCGCCCGGGCGCGTCCTCATGGTCGCCGCCCACGCCTGGGACCTGCGGGCGGCGCGGGCGGCGGGGATGCGCACCGCGTTCCTGGACCGTCCCGGCGCCGACGCGCCGGCGCCCGACGACCGCTTCGACCACCACCTCGCGGGCGCCGACGAGCTGGTGGCGCTGCTCGGGTGACCGTGGGTCAGCGCGCCCCGACGGCGACGTCGCCGGAGGTGACGATCAGCGCGTGGAGCACGAGCAGGCCGAAGCCGATCATGATGATCGACCAGATCGGCGCGGCGGGGAGCCAGGCCAGCTGCACGAGCATGCCGAGCCCGATCACGACCATCCCGGTCACGCGCGCCCCGTCCGACACCTCCCGGCGCAGCAGGCCGACACCGGCGACGACGATCAGCACTCCGAGCACGATGTGCACCCAGCCCCACACCGCGAGGTCCACGAGGAGGACCTGCCCGCGCGCGCCGGCGTAGGTGTCCGGGAGCAGCAGCGCGAGCACGCCCTCGACCACCTGGAAGGGGCCGACCAGGAGCATCAGCAGCCCGCCGAGGCGCACGAAGTTCATCGCGGTGCCCGTCTCCGGGTCGGGGGCGCGACCCCGGTGTCGCGCGACCGCGCCGGCGCCGTTCCGCTGCACCATGGCTGACCTCCGTGATCGCTCGGGTCCGACCCCACGATCCCCGGCGCAGCGCCCCGCGACCTCGCCCGCCGGAGATGAACCCGCCGGAGATGAACCCGCCGGAGATGAACCCCGGCCGATCAGCCCGCGGGACGGTCGCGCACGTCGAGCGGGACGGCGGCGGGACCGGGATGCAGCAGGCCCAGCGCGACGAGACGTTCGAGGCGCCGCACGGTGAACGGGTGCGAGCGGGGCAGCTGGGCGAGCCCGACCCAGAACCCGCGCAGCGCCCGGCCCTGGGCGAGGAGCTGGTCGACGTCGACCACCGTCTCGGTGTGGCGACCCGAGGTCAGCAGGACGAGCCCGGCCGCGCCGGTCGGGGCGAGGGCGGCGCCGTGCCGGTCGCACGAGTACTCCCGCAGCCGCGACAGGGTCGGGCCGAGGATCGGGATGCGCCCCGAGTAGGCCACCGCGATCTGGTAGCCGAGCGAGACGTGCCGGAGCCGGATGTGCCCCAGCTCGTGGCCCAGGACGAAGCGCAGACCGTCCCGGTTGTGGGCCTGCAGGTGCGCGAAGAGCTCGCTGTTGAGCACGACGTAGTCGTGGCCGGCCGCCTGCGCGGCGAAGGCGTTGAGCGTGCCGTTGCCGTTGGCCACGAACAGGTCGGGCCGCCGGGAGAGCCCCAGGGCGGCGGCGAACTGCTCGGCGGTGCGGTACAGCTCGGGGAACTGCTGCTCCGAGAGCTGCACCGCGGTGCCGCGCGTCGTGGCCCGCTGCACCTCGCGGATGACGATCAGCGCCGGCACGAGCAGCAGCAGCGCGACCAGCGCGGCCCGGATCGCGTCGGCCCCGACGGAGTCCTGCTGGGCCTCCGGCAGGAACGGCACGACCACCGCCGCGCGCAGGATCACCACGACGATGAGGACGTTCAGGATCGTCATGAAGACGAAGAACGGCAGCTCGGCGGGGTGGCGCAGTCCGCGCGTCATCGCCGGCCGTGACGTCGGCGCAGGGCCCGCCACGGCCACCAGGCGATCAGCGCGACGACGATCGCGTGGACCGGCAGCCCGAGCAGCAGGACCGTGACCGCCGCGACCACCAGGAACACGACGAGCGCCACCAGCACCGGCGTCGCGAGCCTCCCTCGCAGGCGCGCGCCCGGAGCCCGCAGCCGCCGCTGCAGCTCGGCGTCGGCGAGCAGCGCCCGTTCGATCTCCTCGAGCTCTCCACGTTCGCGATCGTCGAGCACGGCGGACACCTCCCCGGAGCGCGACCGAGCGTGCGCGGTCGGCGCACGGGCCGCCTCACCCGCGCGGCATGACTCAGGACCCGGAGGCGGCCTTCTTGGCTTTCTGCTCCTTCTGGGCCTTCATGCTCGCCCGGACCGACACCACGACGACGAGGCCCAGCGTGATCCACAGCGCGTACCTGTCGATCATGAGCACCACGTCGACCGCGTGCTGGCCGATGCCGTAGCCGAGCCCGGCCACGAGCCCGGCGATCAGTGCGGCGCCGATGGCGTCCAGGACCAGGAACGGGACCAGCCGCATGCGGCCCATCCCGGCCAGCGCGAACACCGCCGGCGCGGGGACGCCCGGCAGCGCCGAGAGGACGACGGCCAGGCCCAGCACCCAGCGCGGCGCGCCCCGGACCCACCCCACGAACCGCTGCGCGACGTCGCCGGGCGCCCACATCTCGACGATCTTCGCGCCCCAGCGCCGCCCGGCCAGCCAGAACAGCCAGTCGAACTTGATCATCCCGAAGACGCCCGCGGCGATCACGAGCCACAGCGGGCCCTGGCCGATCGCGGCGAACGCGGCCCCGGCCCCGACCGCCGAGAGGCTGCCGGTGACGGCGGCGAGGCCGATCGGGTGCGAGGCGAGCAGGAACGGCCGGAACGGCATGGACGCCAGGTTCAGCGCGATGATCGCCAGCGTCGCGACGACGATGAACTTGTCGCCCCGCGTCATCGGGCCGTCCCACGGCTTGACCTTGCGCCAGGCCTGCCTGGCCTCCTCGTGCTCCTCGGCCGTGAAGTCCTTGCTCCGCCAGCGGAAGCGCTTCCTCGGTGCGGGCGCGGGGGTCTCCCGTGGTGCCTGCTCGTCCGCCGGCTCGGTGACGTCGTCCCGGTCGGTCCCGGTGCCTGCGCCAGTCATCTCTCCTGCTCCACCCGTCGTCCGGCGACTGCTGCGATCGATGGGAGCAGTCGACACCGTGCCGCTGCGGCATGGTCAAGCCGTCCGCTCACCCGGTGACCACGGTCGCGCGCCGGCCGCGGCGGGGCGTCGGTCGGCGGGAGGATCCCGCGGGCCGGCCTCCGCCTCAGGGAGGAGGCCGGGGGTGCTGTGAGCGGAGCCACGTCCGTACCGATTGGTAGGACTTCCGAGTAACCGAGCGTCCGGGTCACCGTGGGAGGGACCCCCACGATGTCTCGGAGGAACACCCACCGATGATCTCCCGGAACACCGTGCGCGGTGCCCGCATGCTCGGGCTCGGCGCGTACCGGCCACGACGGGAGGTCGGCAACGCCGAGGTCTGCCGCCTGCTCGACGTGGACCCGGACTGGGTGCTCGCCCGCTCGGGCATCCGCACCCGCCGGTTCGCCGCGGAGGACGAGTCGCTGGTGGCGATGTCCACCGCCGCCGGGCGTGACGCCCTCGCCGCCGCGGACGTGGACGCGGGCGCCGTCGACGTGACGCTCGTGGCCACCATGTCCCACACGGCGACGTCGCCGCAGGTGGCGACCCAGGTCGCGCACGAGCTCGGGGCGGTGAACGGCCCCGCGATGGACATCGGCGCGGCGTGCGCCGGGTTCTGCTACTGCCTCGAGCTCGCCGCGTCGCTGATCGCGTCGGGCACCGCCGACCACGTCCTCGTCGTCGGCGCCGAGCGCATGAGCGACATCGTCGACCCGGCCGACCGCTCGACCGCCTTCATCTTCGGCGACGGTGCCGGGGCCGTGGTCGTGGGCCGCTCCGACGAGCCGGGCATCGGTCCCGTGGCGTGGGGCGCCGACGGGTCGCAGGCCGGCCTCATCGTCCAGCAGCCGACGTGGCGCGAGCGCGGGGCGGACGACGAGTTCCCCGGGCTGCGCATGCAGGGGCCGGCGGTGTTCAGGTGGGCGACCACCCGGATGGTCCCGCTCGCCCAGGAGGCGATGGAGCTCGCCGGGGTCAAGATCGAGCAGCTCGCCGCGTTCGTCCCGCACCAGGCCAACGCCCGGATCACCGACGCGCTGGCCCGCGCCCTGGCGCTGCCCGAGCACGTCACCGTCGCCGACAACGTCGTCGACACCGGCAACACCTCCGCCGCGTCGGTGCCGCTGGCCATGCACGGCCTGCTCGCCGCCGGCCGCGTCGAGCCGGGCGACGGTGCCCTGCTCATGGGGTTCGGGGCCGGGCTGACGTTCGCCGCGCAGGTCGTCCGGCTGCCCGCGGTGCTCGCGCCCCCGGCCGACGCCGTCGCGTAGGGGGAGTCCGGTCCGTCGGTAATGTCGGGTCGTGCGGCGGATCCTGGCGCTCGTCGTCGGCGTGTGTGTGGTGCTCGCGGTGGTCGTCGTGGTGGCGGCGAACGTGGTCGTGGTCGGCCGCACCGACCACCTGGTGACGCCGGCGGCCGCGGCGGTGCGCCCCGCGCAGGCGGCGATCGTGCCCGGCTCGCTGGTGCGCTCCGACGGCACGCTCGGCGCCGTGGTGCGCCAGCGCGTCGAGTCGGCCGTGGCGCTCTACCGGGGCGGGCAGGTGGAGAAGCTGCTGATGTCCGGCGACAACGCGCGCCCGGAGTACAACGAGCCGGACGCGATGCGCGACGCCGCGCTGGCCGCGGGCGTCGCCCCCGAGGACGTGTTCACCGACTACGCGGGCTTCGACACGTGGCACACGGTGCGCCGGGCCCGTGAGGTCTTCGCGGTGACGACGGCCGTGGTGGTCACGCAGGCGCCGGCCGCCGCGCGGGCGGTCGACCTCGCGCGCGCCGCCGGCCTCGACGCCCAGGGGCTCGTCGCCGGCGAGGGCGGCCGGGTCGGGCGCGAGGTGCTCGCCCGCGTGCGCGGGGTCGGGCAGGCGACGGTCCGCCCCGACGTCGTCGGCGGTCCCACGATCCCGATCACCGGTGACGGCCGGGCGTCCTGGGCCGCGCCACCGGCGCCCGGGCCTCGGTAGTCGCTGGTCCCGCTCACCGGGACCGGGGTGGGGGAGCGGCGCACGAACGGTGCCACCGTGGCGTGCCTCGGGACGTCGCCGACGGACGTCCTCGGCCGAAGGGAGACGCGATGGACCGACTCGAGGTGCAGCCGCCCGACCCGCGAGCTCTGGAGGTCGCGCAGGCCGCGTTCGCCGGCCTGCAGCGCGGCGCCGCGAGCGGCGAGTGGGGCGACTTCGTGGACCTCCTCGCCGACGACGTCCGGATCATGATCCCGGTGCCGTCGACGGAGCCGGGCGCGCCGGAGGGGGTGCTGCGCGGCAGGGCCACGGCCGAGGCGATGTTCGGCAGCCACCACGAGGAGCAGGTGCGCGGCGCACGCCTGGAGGGCCACCGGATCGCCGCGAACGGTCCGCTCGTCGTCGTCGAGGCGCGGGTGGAGGGGAACCTCGGCGGCGAGGACGTCGCGAACCACTTCGTGTTCGTCTTCGAGGTGCGCGGCGGGCTGATCGCCTCGATGTACGAGTACGCGGCCTGGACCGCGAAGAGCGCCGAGAGCGGCTGGGGCGATCCGGCGTTCGCTCGCGAGGCATTCGACGCGCCCGTGCTGCCGGGGCCGGTACCGGCGTAGGTGTCAGGGCACGACGGCGAGCGCCAGGGCGTACACGGCCGTGCCGGCGGCCATGCTGAGCAGGGCGTTGCGCCGCCACAGGTGCACGGCCGCCGTCGCCGCCACGGGCACGAGCTCGCGCAGCGCGAGCAGCGGGCGGTCGACGGGCAGGTCGCGCAGGAGGTAGACGACGAGCACGAGCATGACGCCGGCCGGGAGGTGGCGGCCCAGGTAGGCCATCAGCGGTGACCTGCGCAGCGTGCGCATCACCGCGAACGGCGCGGCCCGCAGCGCGACGGTGATGCCCGCGCCCACGGCGACGACGGCCACGAGGTAGCTAGTGCTGGGCACCTGCGGGCTCCCTCCGGTCCGACAGGCGGTGGCGGACGAGCAGCACGCCGACGAACAGCCCCAGGGCGACCAGCAGCATCTCGCCGGGCGCGACGAGCCGGGCGACGAGGGCGCACGCGACCGCGAGCAGCGGGCCGGTGGCCTCGCGCCCGGCGCGGACGGCCTCGGTGGCGAGCACGACGAACAGCGCCGTGAACACGAACTCCAGCGCGGGGACCTGCAGCGAGAACCGGTCGCCGGCCAGCGCCCCGGTGAGCCCGCCCGCGACCCAGGACACGTGCATGATCACCTGGCCGGCGACGATGCGGCGGCCGGTGAGGCCGTCCGAGGGGCGGGAGGTGGCGAGCGCGTAGGCCTCGTCGATGAGCGCGAACACCGCGTACCCCCGCGCGAACCGCCCGCGGACCCGGTGCAGCGGGAACGACAGCCCGTAGAACGCGTGCCGGCCGTTGACCAGCAGGGTGGTGACGGCGACGGTGGCCAGCGGGGTGCCGACGACCGCCACCAGCAGGAACTCCGCGGAGCCGGCGAAGACGATGCCGCTGAAGGCGGGCGCCCACCACCACGCCAGCCCCGACCCCACCACCAGCAGCCCGAAGCTGGTGCCGAGCAGGAACATCCCGGCGGCGACGGGACCGACGTCGCGGGCGGCGTGGCGGAGGTCGGCGCGGTCGTCGAGCACAGCGCAACCGTAGGCGGGCGAGCCCGCCACGCGATGGCGAATCGTCGCTACCGAGCGCCGAGTGGCGCATCATGAGTGCGTGGACAGCATCGACCGCGCAATCCTCGGCGTGCTGCGGGTCGACGCCCGCATCGCCAACGTCGACCTCGCCGAGCGGGTCGGGCTCACACCGGCGCCCTGCCTGCGCCGCGTCCGCCGCCTCGAGGACGAGGGCGTGATCACCGGCTACCGCGCGACGATCGACCCGGCGGTCGAGGGGCGCGCCTTCGAGGTGCTCGTCAACGTCGACCTCGTCAGCAAGCACCGTGACGTCTTCCTCGCCTTCGAGGAGCAGGTCTCGGCGTTCGAGGAGGTCGTCGAGCTGCGCCGCATGTTCGGGCTGCCCGACTACTTCATGCGGGTGGCGACACGCGATCTCGAGGCGTACGAGTCCTTCATGACGGAGCGGCTCGGCCGGGCGACCGGCCTGGCGAAGATCGACTCGCACCTGACGATGAAGACGATCAAGTGAGGAGCGGCCCCATGGCCACGCTGGACACCGAGGAACAGGCCGTCGTCGACACCGTCCGCGAGTTCGTCGACAAGGAGGTCAAGCCGCGGGTCAACGAGCTCGAGCACGCCGACACCTACCCCGAGGCGTTCATCGAGCAGATGAAGCAGATGGGGATCTACGGGCTGGCGATCCCCGAGCCGTGGGGCGAGGCGCCCGTGTCGATGCCCTGCTACGCGCTGGTCACCGCCGAGCTCGCGCGGGGGTGGATGAGCCTGGCCGGCGCGATGGGCGGGCACACGGTGGTCGCGAAGCTGCTCGTGGAGTTCGGCACCCGCGCCCAGCAGGACCGCTACCTGCCCCGCATGGCCACCGGCGAGCTGCGCGCCACCATGGCGCTCACCGAGCCCGGCGGCGGCTCCGACCTGCAGGCGATGACCACGGTGGCGCGTGGCTCCGACGACGGCGGCTACGTGGTCAACGGCGCCAAGACGTGGATCTCCAACGCGCGCCGGTCGGGGCTGATCGCGCTGCTGTGCAAGACCGACCCGAGTGCCGAGCCCAAGCACCGGGGGGTGTCGATCCTGCTGGTCGAGCACGGCCCGGGCCTGGAGGTCTCGAAGGACCTGTCGAAGCTGGGCTACAAGGGGGTGGAGACCTGCGAGCTGACCTTCACCGACATGGCGGTGCCCGCCGACGCGCTGCTCGGCGGGCAGGAGGGCCGCGGGTTCGCGCAGATGATGAAGGGGCTGGAGACCGGGCGCATCCAGGTCGCCGCCCGAGCGCTCGGGGTGGCGACCGCGGCGTTCGAGGACGCGCTGCGCTACGCCCAGGAGCGCGAGGCGTTCGGCAAGCCGATCTGGCAGCACCAGTCGGTCGGCAACCATCTCGCCGACATGGCCACCAAGACCACCGCCGCCCGCCAGCTGATCCTGCACGCCGCCGAGAAGTACGACGCCGGGGCGCGGGCCGACATGGAGGCCGGCATGGCCAAGCTGTTCGCCTCCGAGATCGCCATGGAGGTCGCGCTGGACGCGGTGCGGGTGCACGGCGGCTACGGCTACTCCACCGAGTACGACGTGGAGCGCTACTTCCGCGACGCCCCCCTGATGATCGTCGGCGAGGGCACCAACGAGATCCAGCGCAACGTCATCGCCTCCCAGCTGGTCAAGCGCGGCGGGCTCGACCGCTGGTGATCACGTCTGCGCCGCGACCCGCGGGGGCTCGCTCGACCCGTCGAGCCCGCGGGTCAGCGTCTCGGTCATGCCCCAGCTGCTGGCCAGCGAGATCAGCGCCAGCAGGACGGTGAACCCGGCGACGGCCATGAGGCTGCCCGTCCAGAGCACGAGCAGTCCGCAGATCGCGGGCGCGACCCCGCCGACGATCGACGCGAGCTGGTAGGAGAGCGAGGCGCCGCTGTAGCGCAGGTGGGTCGGGAAGAGCTCGGAGAAGTAGGCCGACTGGGGCCCGTACACCGCGCTGCGGCAGGCCTGCACGACGAGCCCGCCGAGGATGAAGAGCCCGACGACGCCGGTCTGCACCAGCAGGAAGTACGGCACCGAGAACAGCGCCAGCAGGCCCATCCCGGCGAGGAACAGCGGGCGGCGGCCGACCTTGTCCGACAGCAGGCCGAGCAGCAGGATCATCGGGATGTCCGAGGCCGAGAGCAGCGTGTTCGCCCCGAGGATCGTGGAGCGCTCGTAGTCGAGCTGGGTGGTCGCGTAGGACACGAGCCAGACCGAGCTGATGTAGAAGGTCGCGTTGGTGGCGACGAACGACCCTGCGGCCAGGAAGATCAGCTTCGGGTGCTCGCGGAGCACCTGCAGCACGGGCATCCGGCTCGCCTCGCGCTTCTCCTGGTCGCGCTGGAACACCGGGCTCTCGGCGACGGTCAAACGGATCCACATCCCGACGGCGATGAGCACCGCGCTCGCGAGGAACGGGATGCGCCAGCCCCAGGACATGAAGGCCGCCTCGGACACGGTCAGGTCGAGCACGAGGAACGACCCGGTGCCCAGGACCAGCCCGAGCGGGACGCCGACCTGGGGCCAGCTGCCGTAGAAGCCACGGCGGCCGTCGGGCGCGTTCTCGACGGCCATGAGCGCGGCGCCGCCCCACTCGCCGCCGACGCCGAAGCCCTGCGCGAAGCGCAGGAACACCAGCAGGACCGGCGCGAGGACACCGATCGTGGCGTAGCCCGGCAGCAGGCCGATCCCGACGGTCGCCGCCCCCATGAGCAGCAGCGAGTACACCAGCATCGGCTTGCGGCCGACCCGGTCGCCGAAGTGCGCGAACACCGCGCCGCCGATCGGGCGGGCGATGAAGCCGGTGGCGAACGTGCCCAGCGCGGCGATGGTGCCGACGGCCGGGTCGACCGACGGGAAGAAGACCTTGTTGAAGACCAGCGCCGCGGCGGTCCCGTAGATGAAGAAGTCGAACCACTCGATCGTCGTCCCCACCAGGCTCGCGGCGGCGACGCGACGGGGGACGCGCAGGGACGCGCTGGCCATGGCGGGCTCCTCTTCGTCGAGGCGGTCGACGATGGCGTCGTCGGGTGACCGTCATGAGACGGTGGGTGACCGACCAGGGTCAAGGGCTCGTCAAGGAACCGTCGAAGGAGTGGGCCGTCAGCACCACACCGACGGTGCGTCACCGGGCGGAGCGCACACCCAGCGGCGGGCCGCGTCGGCGGCGTCGGCGGCGCCGGCGTTGAACGCGATGGCGGCCTGCGGGGCGTGCCGGCGGACGAGGTTCACGACGCGCTCGAAGAACGCGAGGCGCGGCTCGTCGGTCCGCAGGCCGCCGCCGATCACCACGCAGGCGTACGGCTCCCGACGCAGGGCCTCGACGACCCGGCGTTCCTGCTCGGCGTCGTCCGCGTCGTAGGGGAGCAGCTCGTGGTGCTCGGTGAGGCCGAGCTCGGCGAACCGCCGCCTGCCCTCCTCGATCTTCGCGACCACCGGCTCGGGGTCGTACCCCGCCACCGTCCGCGGATCGAGCCCGAGGACGAGCACCTGCGTCGAGGCCACGAGTGCCGATGCTGCCACCCCCACGACCGGGTTTGACGCGATCGCCCCGCCGCCGAGCCCGCACCATGCCCCGCAGCGCGGCCGCGCGGGCCGTGGCCACGATGTCCACGGCCTCGTTCGTGACGGTCGCGGCGGCCCTCGCGGCGTTGAACCTCCTCGTCGTGTTCGACGGCCTCGTCGTCACCGTCGCCCTCCCGGCCCTCCAGCAGGCGCTCGGGACGCCGGGGTCGGCGGCGTCGTGGGTGATCACCGCCTTTGCGGTGCCCCTGGGCGGGACGCTGCTGCTCGGCGGGCGCCTCGGCGACCGCGTCGGGCCCCGGCCGTGCTTCGCCGACGGGATGGCGCTGTTCGCGCTCGGCCTGCTCGTCTCGGGGCTGGCGGGCGGATTCCCGGTGCTGGTCGCGGGTCGGGTGCTGCAGGGCCTGGGCGCGGGGCTGGCGCTGCCGAACACGTTCTCGCTGGCCAGCGCGATCCCGGTCCCCGGTCGGCGCGGCGCCGTGTTCGCCGCGAGCGCGGTGGCGGGCAGCAGCGGCAGCGCCGTCGCCGCGGTGATCGGCGGGTTGCTCGTCGACGGTCTGGGCTGGCGGTCGGTCTTCCTGGTCGCCGTGCCGGTCGCGCTCGCCACCGCGGGAGTGCTGTGGGTGATGCTGCCCGGCGAGGTCCGCGACCCCGGGGTGACGCTGCCGTGGACCTCGAGCGCCTGGTTCGTCCTCGCCGCGGCGTCGGTGGTGCTCGCGATCAGCGACGCCGGCTCGTGGTCCGCGGCCGGGGTCGCCGTGGTGGCCCTGGCCGGGTTCGTCGTCACCGAACGGCGCCGGGCGCAGCCGCTGATCCCGCGCGCGGTGCTGGCCCGGCGCAGCCTGCGCGGCGCGCTGCTCGGCATGCCCGGGCAGGTCGCCGCCTACAACGGGATCGTCTACGTGGGTCTGCTGTGGTTCCAGGTCGCCCGTGGCCTGTCGCCCTGGCAGGCGGGGCTGGCGTTCGCGCCCGTCGGGCTGGGGGCGATCGTGGGCAGCCGGCTCGCGATGGTGGTCCTGGCCCGCCACGGCTGGCGGAGCGGGGCCGTGGTCGGGCTGCTCGTCGCGGCGGCGGCACTCGGGGTGCTCGGCCTGGCGCCGGACGCGCCCTACCCGGCGGTGGTGCTGCCCGTGCTCACCGTCCTCGGCACCGCGCTCGCGGTGTCGGTGGTGACCCTCAACGTCGCCGCGGGTCTCGACAGCACCGACGGCGAGCGCGGCGCGGCCTACGGGGTCTTCGAGACCACGACCCACGTGTCGAGCGCACTCGCCGTCGCCGCGCTCGCCGTCGTGCTCGGCGCGGCGGCGACGTCCGCCGACTTCGCGCGGGCCTTCCTCGCCCAGAGCGCCGCGGCCGCCGTGTGCGGGGTCGCGGTGCTCGTCTTCGCGATCGTCGTGCCCCGCCGACGACACTGACGGCTCTCCCAGGAGATCGAACTGGAGAGCACGTCCGCGACGGTGCACGCTCGTCGGCCATGGCGGCGGGGGCGGACCGGTGGCGGCGCCAGGCGTTGCGGGCCGCCGCGGTGGCGCTGGCCGTCGACGGGATCGGGTTCGGTGTCGTCGTCCCGCCGGCCGTCCTGGCTGTCGCGCAGGGGCGCGGGGTGCCGGTCGTGCTCGGCTTCCCCGCCTACGGCGGCGGGCCGTTCGAGGGCTACGGCCTCCCGACGACGGTCCCGCTGCTCACGGCGTTCGGGGTGGTCTGCGCGCTGCAGGTGGCCGCGGCCGTGCTGCTGTGGCGACGGCGACCGGCCGGCGCGGTGCTCGCGCTCGTGTCGGTCGCCCTGGGCGGGGTGTTCTGGTGGGGGTTCGCGCTCCCGGTCGGGCCGGTGCTCGGGCTCCTGGCCGTGGTCCTGGTCCTCGCCGGGTGGCCGGCGCTCGCTCAGGGCCCGAGGTGAGCGCGCGGGAATCTTCGGTCCAGCGGTGTCAGCGCAGGCGGGGGAGCACGTCCCCGGCGAGGAGATCGAGCATGCGCTCGCGGTCGTCGGCGGCGACCGCCGGGGCGACGACGACCGACTCCGCGCCCGCGTCGCGGTACTCGGCGAGCCGCGCGGCGACCTGCTCCGGCGTGCCGTGCGGGACGCAGGCGTCGACGATGCGCTCCATGTCCTGGCCGTAGGTCGCGGCGAGCGCGTCGAGGGCGCGGCGCCGGGCGGCGGCGGGGTCGGTGTCGACGCAGCTCCAGGCGAAGTAGGCGCCGTTGACCCCGGCGGGGTCGCGGCCGTGGCGCTCGGCCTCCTCGCGGGCGGTGCGCAGGCCGCGGGCGACGCGGTCGGGGCTGCCGAGGTAGGGCATCCAGATGTCGCCGGCCCGCCCCGCCCGGCGCATCGAGGCCTCCGAGCGCCCGCCGACCCACACGGGCGGACGTGGCCGCTGCACGGGGAGCGGGTCGAGCGTCGCCGGGGTGCCCTCGACGTCGATCGGCTCGCCCGCGAACAGGCGCCCGAGCACGTCGAGCCCCTCGTCGGTGCGGCGCCCGCGCTCGCGCACCGGGACCCCGCAGGCCGCGAACTCCACGGGGTTCTCGCCGCCCACGCCGATCCCGAGCTCGAAGCGCCCGCCGGAGACGCGGTCGAGGGTCGTCGCCATCTTCGCGGCCAGCGGCGCCGGGTAGAGCGGCAGCAGCGTCACCGCGCTGAGCAGCCGCACCCGGCGCGTCACCGACGCCGCCGCGGCCAGGGTGACGAACGCGTTGGCGGTCGGGCTGCCGAAGAGCACGTGCTCGCCGGCGGCGACGATGTCGAAGCCCTGCTCCTCGGCCCGCGCGGCGTCGCCCGGCTCCATGGTGGGCGGCATCATCAGGCCGACCCTCACGCCTCCAGCCCCCTCGATGGGTCGAGCTCCGCTCCGCTTCGTCTCCCGGCCCGGGAGAGCACCGCCGCCGCCATCCGCAGGTGCACGTCGTCGACCATCTCGCCGTCGACGACCCCGACCCCGCTCTTCCCGGCCTCGATCACGAGCCGGGCGTGGGCGATCTCGTCGTCGGTCGGTGTGAACGCCTCGTGGGCGAGCGCGACCTGGGAGGGGTGGATGCAGATCTTGCCGTCGTAGCCGAGGTCGCGGCCGGCGGCGGCGTCGGCGCGGAACGCCTCGGCGTCGTGCGCGGCGACGACGGCCTGGTCGAGCAGCCCGACCCCGCCCAGTGCGCCCGCGAGCACCACCTCGCTGCGGGCGTGCAGCACCTCGAGCGAGCCCGCGGTGCGCCGCCCGCCGACCGAGGCGATGTAGTCCTCGGCGCCGAAGTAGGCGGCGAGCAGCTCGCCGCCGGCGAGGATCTCGCGGCACCGGGCGATGCCGCGCGCGCTCTCCAGCCCGCCGATCACGGGGAGGTCGAGGCGGGCGCGCAGGTCGGCGACCTGCTCGGGGGACTCGAGCTTGGGCAGCACGACGCCGTGCGCCGCGGACCCCGCGACCGCGGCGACGTCGTCGGCGTACCAGGGCGTCGTCGGGCCGTTGACGCGCACGAGCACGAGGGTGTCGCCGTCGGCCAGCTCGCCGACCGCCGTCACCGTCGCCTCGCGGGCGGCCTCCTTGTCGGCCGCGGCGACGGCGTCCTCGAGGTCGACGGCCACCGCGTCGGGCGACCAGCGCGGCACCTTGGCGACCATGTCGGGCCGCGTGCCGGGCACGAACAGCAGGCTCCGCGGCACCCTCACGCCGGCCGCCGGTGCATCAGGCCCGTGCGCCGGCAGGAGCACACCAGCTCGTCGCGCTGGTTGAGCGCCCGGTGGGCGAACACCACGATCCCGGCGTCCGGCCGCTTCCGCGACTCCCGCGCCGACACGACCTCCGTCTCCACCCGCACGGTGTCACCGTGGAACACCGGCGCCGGGAACGCCACCTCGTCGAGCCCGAGCTGCGCGACGATCGTGCCCAGCGTCAGCTCCGGCACCGACAGCCCGACCACCAGGGCCAGGGTGAACATGCTGTTGACCAGCGGCCGCCCGAACTCCGTGGTCGCCGCGTACGCGTGGTCGAGGTGCAGCGGCGCCGGGTTCATGGTCATCGTGGTGAACAGGACGTTGTCGGTCTCGGTGACCGTGCGCCGGGTGGCGTGCTCGACGACGAGGCCCTCGGTGAGGTCCTCGAACCAGAGTCCACTCATGTGCTGATCATGCCTTCACCGCCGCCGCCAGCGTGTCCAGACTGCCCGGGTCCTCCAGCGCGCTGGTGTCGCTGCGCGCCTCGCCGTGCAGGAGCACCTCGCGCATGAGCCGCCGCATGATCTTGCCGGTGCGGGTCTTGGGCATGGCCGCGGTGACGACGACGCGGTCCGGCCGGGCGATCCCGCCGATCGTGTCGCCGACCAGCGTGCGCACCTCGTCGGGCACCTCGTCGGCGCTCCCGTCGGTCACGGTCACGAAGGCGACCGGCACGGTGCCCTTGGTCGCGTCGGGGATCCCGACGACCGCGGCCTCGACCACGCGCGGGTGCGTGGTCACCACGGCCTCGATCTCCATCGTCGACAGCCGGTGCGCGGCGACGTTGATGACGTCGTCGGCGCGCCCGAGCACCCAGAGGTGCCCGTCGGTGTCGACCACCGCCTCGTCGTTGGTGGCGTAGCGGCCGGGGAAGCGACCGAAGTAGGTGGAGAGGTAGCGCTCGTGGTCGTCCCACACGGTGCGCGCGAGGGTCGGGAACGGGCGGGTCATGACGAGGTTGCCCTTGACGCCCGCCGGCACCTCGTGGCCCTCCTCGTCGACGACGGCGAAGGCGTGGCCGGGCACGGGCGTGCCCGCCGACCCGGCCTTGAGGTCGTCGACGCCGGTCACGGGGTAGGTCCACGTCGACCCGGTCTCGGTCTGCCCGTAGGCGTTGACGATCGGGACGCCGTAGGTCTCGGTCGCCCAGGTGAAGGTCTCGCCGTCGAGGGGCTCGCCCTGCACGGTGATCAGCGCGAGGCGCTCCAGCGGGTGGGAGGCGGCGAGGTCGTCACCGAACTTGCGCAGCATCCGCAGCACCGTCGGCGCGCACAGCACCTGGGTGACGCCGTGGCGGGTGCAGATGTCGTAGAACCGCGACGGGCCCGGGGTGTCCAGCGCGCCCTCGTAGCAGGCGATCGTCGAGCCGTGCGCCAGCCCGCCGATCACGGCCTGGATCGGGAAGGTCAGCCAGCCGACGTCGGCGGCCACCCAGTAGACGTCGCCCTCGACGGGCCCGGCCTGCCAGTGCACGTTCGCCCACGTCCCCAGCAGGAAGCCGCCGACCGAGTGCACGACGCCCTTGGGGCGGGACTCGGTGCCGCTGGTGAAGATCAGGAACGCGGGCTCGTTGGGGTCGAGGGCGACGGTCGCCGCGCCCTCGGGGTGGTCGGCGAGCAGCGCGGCGTAGGACACCTCGCCCGGCGCGAGCTCGACCCCGCGCCGCGTGCGGTCGACGACCACGACACTCTCGACGGTCGGCGCGTCCGGGAGCGCGGCGCGCAGGGTCTCGAGCAGCTCGACGGGCTTGCCGCGCCGGTAGATCGCGTCGGCGACGACCACGGCCGTCGCCCGGGCCGCCGCGAGCCGGGAGGCGACCGCGTCACGGCCGAACCCCGAGAACAGCACGGTGTAGATCGCGCCGATCTTGTTGCAGGCGTGGATCGCGGTGAACGCCTCCACGAGGTTGGGCATGTACACCGCGACGACGTCGCCGTGGGCGATCCCGAGGGAGCGCAGCCCGCCGGCGAGCCGGTTGACCTCGTCGGAGAGCTCCGCGTAGGTCAGCGTGCGCGTGTCGCCGGGCTCGCCCTCCCACACGACGGCCGGCTGGTCGGCGCTCGCCGGGTTCTCGGCCCAGCGGTCGACGCAGTTGTCGGCGACGTTGATGCGCCCGCCCTCGAAGTACCGGAAGTCGCCGAGCTCGCCCGCGCGCACGCTCGTCCACTTGGTGATCCACCGGTGCTTCTCGGCGACCCAGACCCAGTAGTCGTCGGGGTCGCGGTCGTGGAGCGCGCGGGCCTCGGCGAGCTCGGCGGCCCGCTCGGGGGAGCGCCACCGGTCGTCGAGCGGCTGCAGCGGCGCGGAGATCAGCGTGGCCAGGGTGTCGCGATCGTCCATGATCGTCTCTCCTGCGAAGGGGGATTCAGACGGGGCTGACGGGGTGGTGACGGCGCCCGCGGGAGCGGGTCCAGCCGTCGGCGTGCCGCAGGCGCGTGACCAGCTCGCCGCGCAGCTCCGCGCCGGGCACGACGGCGTCGACGACGAGCTCGTCGCCCATGCGCAGCAGGTTGACCTCCGCGCGGTGCTCCTCGACGCGGGCGGCGACGAAGGCGTCGCGCTCGTCCGCGTCCTCGATCTCCGCGATCTTGCCGGCGTAGACCGCGTTGACCGACGCCTCGGGACCCATCGCCCCGATGAACGCGCTGGGCAGGGCGAGGGTCGCGCGCGGCTCGAACCCGGGCGCGCACATCGCGTAGAACCCCGCGGCGTAGGCCTTGCGCAGCACGACCGTGAACTTCGGGACCTCGGCCGACGACATCGCCGTGATCATCTTGGCGCCGTGGCGGATGATGCCCTGGCGCTCGACCGCGACGCCGACCATGAAGCCGGGCACGTCCTGGAGGAACAGCAACGGCACGTTGAACGCGTCGCAGAGGCTGATGAACCGGGCGGCCTTGTCGGCGGAGTCGACGTGGATCGCCCCGCTGCGCACGCGCGGCTGGTTGGCGACCAACCCCACGACGCGCCCCTCGAGCCGGGCGAACCCGACAACGATCTCGGGGGCCCAGTCGGGCTTGACCTCGAAGAACGAGCCGCCGTCGACGAGCCGGTCGATCACCGTCGTGACGTCGTAGCCGACGGTGGGGTCCTCGGGGACGAGGCCGTCCCAGCCGGTGGCCTCGGGCTCGCGCGGTGCCGCGGCCGGCGGCGGGCCCTCGAAGCTGTCGGGGAGGTAGGAGAACAGCAGCCGGGCGGCCGCGATCGCCTGCCAGTCCTCGTCGAACACGGCGTCGCCGCACCCGGAGACCTCGGCGTGCATCCGCGCGCCGCCCATGTCCTCGGCGGTGGTGCGCTCGCCGGTCACCTTCTCGGCCACCCGGGGCGACGCGAGGTACATCGAGGCCTGCCCGTCGACCATGCCGACCCAGTCGGTGAACGCGGGCATGTACGCCCCGCCGGCGGCCGAGGGGCCGTGCAGGCAGCAGATCTGGGGGACGCGCCCGGACAGCGCGACCTGCAGGTGGAAGATCCTCGAGGCGCCCCGGCGGCCGGGGAAGAAGCCCATCTGCTCGGTGAGCCGCCCGCCCGCGGAGTCGACGAGGTAGAAGACGGGCAGCAGGTCGCGGTCGGCGCGCTCGAGGATGCGGATCTGCTTCTCGCACGTCCGCTCGCCCCACGAGCCGGCCTTGACCCCGAAGTCGTGGGCGATCACCGCGACCGGGCGCCCCTCGACGGTGCCGACGCCGGTGACGACGCCGTCGGCGGGCATGCCGGGGGTGCTCGCCGAGGCCAACACGCCGTCCTCCACGAAGCTGCCGGGGTCGAGCAGGACGTCGAGCCGGTCGCGCACCGGGAGCTTGGCCGGCCAGCGCCCGGTGTCCCCGCCCCGGCGGGCCCGGTCCGCGGCCGCGAGCACGTCCTCGCCCGAGGGAGGTGCCGGCGCCCCGGGGGGACAGGACGCCGGCACCTCCCACGCGGGAGGCGTGCCGTTGGCCGTCCCCGTCACGGCACGAGCCGTTTCGCGAGGATCTCGAGCTGGATCTCGTCGGTGCCGCCGCCGATGCGCAGGATGCGCACGTCGCGGTGGTGGCGCGCCACCGGGGTCTCCTCGAGGTAGCCGGCGCCGCCGAAGAGCTGCACGGCCTCGTCGACGATCCACGCCGCCGCCCTGGCCGCGAAGTACTTGGCCGCGGCGACGGAGCGGTCGGCCTCGGGGTGGCCGCGGTCGAGGCGGTCGGCAGCCTTGTAGGTCATGACCCGGGCGGCCTCGAGCTCGATCTCCATCGCGGCGAGGCGGTGGCGGATCGCCTGGCGCCCGGTCAGCGGCTCGCCCGCCACCTCGCGCCCGCGCACGTACTCGGTGACCGTGTCGAGCGCCTCGGCGGCGTGACCGATGCCCATGGCCGCGAGCGCGACCCGCTCCAGCTGGAACGCCGACATGATCTGGTGGAAGCCGCGGCCCTCGACGCCGAGCACGGCGTCCTCGCCGAGCGCCACGCCGTCGAGCACGACCTCGCGGGTGTCCGACGAGTGCCAGCCCATCTTCGCCAGCGGGGCGCCCATCGACAGCCCGGGCGTCCCGGCGGGCACCACGAAGGTCGTGATGCCGCGGTGGCCGCCCCCGGGGTCGGTCTTGGCGCCGACCACCAGCACGTCGGCCAGGCCGGCGTTGGTGATGTACATCTTCCGGCCGTCGAGCACCCAGCCCTCGTCGGTGCGGCGGGCCCGCGTGGTGATGCCCGCGACGTCGGACCCGGCGCCGGGCTCGGTGACGGCGATGGCGGCGATCGCCTCGCCGGCGGCGAGAGCGGCGACCCAGCGGTCGCGCTGCTCGGGGGTGCCGTGGCGGACGATGTGCGGAGCGGCCATGTAGGCGCTGACGAGCGCGCTGACCGCGATGCCGCCGCAGGCCCGGGAGAGCTCCTCGGACAGCACGGCGACCGCCGTCGCCTCGCCGCCCCCGCCCGCGGACCCGCCGAACTCCTCGGGGGTCAGCAGGCCGAGCAGGCCCGCGTCGCCGAGCTCCTTCCACAGGCGCTCGGGCGGGCGTCCCTCGCGCTCGGCCTCCGCGACGACGGGGCGGACGCGCTGGTCGGTGAACGCCCGGCACGTCGCCCGGAAGTCCTCGTGCACCTCGTCGAGGTCGTGGGACACGCTGCTCCTTGATTCGACCGACCGGTCGGGCGAAAGTACCCCACATCACACACGGTCGGTCAAGGCGTGCGAGGGGAACCGGGGTGGCGATGGGGACGCAGGAATGAGTCGGGCCGACGAGCAGCGCGAGCGCATCCTCGCGGGCGCGGTGGCCGTCTTCAGCCGCCGCGGCTACCGCGCGGCGTCGATGAACGAGGTCGCCGACCAGGTCGGGCTGCGCAAACCGACCCTCTACCACTACGTGCGGACCAAGCAGGACCTCCTCGTCGCGGTGTACGAGGAGGTCCTCGACGAGAGCCTGCGCAGCGCCCGCGCGATCGTCGCCGAGGCGCCGTCGTCGCGGGAGGCGGTGCGCCGGCTGATCGTCGAGCGCGTCCGCTACACGTGCGAGCACCGCGACCTGCTGACGATCTGCTTCCACGAGGAGTCGGCGCTGCCCGCCGAGCTCGCCGAGCCGATCCTGGAGCGCCGCCGCGAGTTCGAGCGCGTCGTGCGCGACGCCGTGGAGGCGCACCTGCGCGAGACCGGGCGGACCCTGCCGATGTCGGTCGGCACCTACGTCAGCACGTGCCTCGGCGCGGCGAACTGGACCTACAAGTGGTTCGACCGCTCAGGTCCGCGGACGGCGACCGAGCTCGGGGACGACGTCGCGACGGTCCTGCTGGGGATCCTCGACGGGGCCTGAGCGCTCACGCCGGCAGGAGCGCCGCGTCCTGCACGAAGATCCGCGAGACGGCCGGGTCGACCTGGTTCTCCGCGTGCAGCCGGGTGATCAGGTCGGCGACGGTGACGCCGCGCAGCCCGGCGAGGGTGATCCGCCCGTCGTACCGGCTGGTGATGCAGCGCTCGACCCGCGGCGCGTGCACCGCGGCGCAGTGCGCGCGCACCCCGTCGGCGAGGCCCGCGACGAGCTCGGCGAGCCCGTCCTCGCCGTCGAGGACCACCTCCACGCAGGCCTGGTACTGGCGGTCGAGCGGCTTCGACATCACGGTGCCGGGGTGGTCGAGGGCCACCTCGATCTCCTCGAGCAGGTGCCGGCGCACCTTGCGGGCGTGGCCGGCGAGCGCCGGGGCGAACGCGTCGGCCACCCAGGACCGGAAGGTCGCGACGTCGACGTCCGGGCGGCGGCGCAGGAACAGCAGGTGGCGCAGCAGCCCGTCGGTGCCGTCGGGGGCGGGCGCGGTCGTGTCGACGAGCGTCGCCGAGGCCGCCCCGAGGCTGGGGTAGGCGAGCATCTCGCTGAGGAAGTTGATCCCGTCGACCATCTGGAAGTGCGACGCGGCCTGGAACGCCGCCAGGTCCTCCATGCGCGCGAACGTCGCCTCGGGCACGCCGTGGAACTCGTCGGCCTCCGCCGGCGCGCCCGACACCCCGTCCACGCCGGGCCAGCGGGAGCCCGCGAACGACACGAGGTGCAGGAACACGCTGCGCAGGCCCGGGTAGCGGGCGGGGAGCGTGACGTGGACGTCCAGCCAGTACTGGCGGAACTCCGCGACCGTCATCCCCTCCTTCTTGCGCAGGGGCATGACGAGGGTCAGGGCATCGGGCTGGTTCGTCATCAGGACGCTCCACGGTGAGGGTGCTCACAGCGTGGCCAGCCTCGGGGCGTCCGGTCAGCGACGGGTCCCGCTGACCGGGACTCAGGTGTCGCGGAACTCCGGGGCGCGCTTCTCGAAGCCCGCGGTGACGGCCTCGACCTGGTTCGCGCTGCCGATGAGCGCGCCGATCTCGGTCTGCTCGGCGGCGAAGCCGGTGGCGAGGTCGACCCGCCCCGCGGCGTCGAGCAGGCGCTTCGCCGCGCGGACGGCGTGCGGGCTGCGGCCGGCGATCTCGCGGGCGAGGGCGAGCGCCGCGTCGCGCGGCGTGGGGTCGGTGCGCGTGCAGAGCCCCAGCGCGGCGGCCTCGGTGCCGCTGACGACGCGCGCGGTCAGGGTCAGCTCCTTGGCGACGTCGCGGCCGACGAGTTCGGGGAGCACCTGGGTGCCGGTCATGTCGGGGATCAGGCCCCACTTGACCTCCATGACCGAGAGCTTCGCGTCCGGGGCGACGATCCGGATGTCGGCGCCGAGCGCGATCTGCAGCCCGCCGCCCAGCGCGTTGCCCTGGATCGCGGCGATCACCGGCACCTCGAGCTCCGCCCACACCCATGCCGCCCGCTGACCGGTGGCGCGCGCCGGGCCGTCGGAGGGCGGGAGCTGCGCCGACGCCGAGAGCCGCTCGCCGTTCGCCATCGCGCGGAAGGAGCCGAAGTCCAGGCCGGCGCAGAAGTCGGGACCGTCGCCCGAGAGCACCACGACCCGCACCGACGGATCGCCGCGCAGCGCCTCCCCGGCGCCGACGATGCCCTCGAACATGGCCGGGTCCAGGGCGTTGCGCTTCTCGGGGCGCGACAGCCGCACGTCGGCGACCCCGTCGACGACCTCGACCCGCACGCGCTGCTCGTCGCTCATGCGCGCCAGTTTCGCAGCGAACGGGCGGCTCGCTGCTCCTACGCGTCCGAAGTCCCCGTTGATCACGGGCGCGACGCCCTTCCGTCCCCGAACCCGGCGCTGGCATGCTCCCTGAACGGTCGTTCAGGAAGGAGGTCGGTGTGGACTTCGCACTCCCGGCGGAGCTGACCCGGCGGCTCGCGGCGCTCGACGCGTTCATCGACGCCGAGATCCGCCCGCTCGAGGAGCAGGACGACAACCAGCGCTTCTTCGACCACCGCCGCGAGTACGCCCGCACCGACTTCGAGCACGGCGGCGTCCCGCGCGCCGACTGGGAGGAGCTGCTCGGCGAGATGTTCCGCCGCGCCGACGCCGCGGGCTGGCTGCGCTACGCGCTCCCGGCCGACGTGGGCGGGTCCGACGGCACGAACCTCGACATGGCCGTGATCCGCGAGCACCTCGCGCACCGCGGGCTCGGCCTGCACAACGACCTGCAGAACGAGTCGTCGGTGGTCGGCAACTTCCCGTTCGCGCACATGCTGCTCGAGTTCGGCAGCCCGGCGCAGCGCGAGGAGTTCCTCGAGCCGATGCTCACCCGCACCGCGCGGCTGGGCTTCGGCCTCTCCGAGCCCGACCACGGCAGCGACGCCACCTGGATGGAGACCCGCGCGGTCCGCGACGGCGGCGACTGGGTGATCAACGGCGCCAAGCGCTGGAACTCCGGGATGCACTCGGCGACCCACGACGTCGTCTTCGCGCGCACGTCCGGCGAGGACGGCGCCGCCCGCGGCATCACCGCCTTCTTCGTCCCCACCGACACGCCCGGCTTCTCGGTCGACTTCCACTGGTGGACGCTCAACATGCCCACCGACCACGCCGAGGTCAGCCTGCGCGACGTCCGGGTGCCCGACGAGGCGATCTTCGGTTCCGAAGGTGAAGGCTTGAGCGTCGCCCAGACGTTCGTCCACGAGAACCGCATCCGCCAGGCCGCCTCCGGCGTCGGCGCCGGCCAGTACTGCATCGACCGCAGCGTCGAGTTCGCCCGCGAGCGGCACACCTTCGGCGCCCCGCTGGCGACGCGCCAGGCGATCCAGTGGCCGCTGGTCGAGCTGGCGACCGAGGCCGAGATGCTGCGCGGCCTGGTCCGCAAGACCGCCTGGGAGCTCGACCGCCGCCCGCACGCCGAGATCAGCGACCGCGTGTCCATGTGCAACTACCGCGCCAACCGGTTCGTCTGCGACGCCGCCGACCGCGCCATGCAGGTGCACGGCGGGCTCGGCTACTCGCGGCACACCCCGTTCGAGCACATCTACCGCCACCACCGCCGCTACCGCATCACCGAGGGCGCCGAGGAGATCCAGATGCGCAAGGTCGCGGGGTACCTCTTCGGCTTCGCGGGCCCGACCAAGCGGTGACCGCCGACGACCTGCGCGGCCGTCTGGCGCGCCGCCTCACCGGGATCGCCGGCCGTGACGTCGCGGTGGAGGGCCTGCGCCGCCTCACCGCCGGCGCCAGCCGCGAGACGTGGTCGTTCACCGCGGCCGACGCCGACGCCCGCCGCGACCTCGTGCTGCGCCGCGACCCGCCGGGCGCCGACCGTCCCGACGGCATGGCCCTCGAGGCGGCGGCGATCGCGGCCGCCGCGGCGGCCGGCGTGGCGGTCCCGCCGCTGGTCGACAGCGGCAGCGACCCGGCCACGGTGGGCTCGCCCTACCTCGTCACCGCACACGTCGCCGGCGAGACGCTGGGCCCGCGCATCCTGCGCGAGGAGCGGTACGCGCAGGCCCGCGCCGGGCTCGCCGCGGAGCTGGGCCGCACGCTGGCCCGCATCCACGCCGTCCCGCTCGACGCCGTGCCGGGCCTCCCGCACGCCGACCCGGTCGAGGACCTGCGCACGACGTGCGACGCCCTCGGCGAGCCGCTGCCGACCGTGGAGATCGCGCTGCGGTGGCTCGACCGGCACCGTCCCGCCCCGGTGCCCGACGCGCTGGTCCACGGCGACTTCCGGCTCGGCAACCTCATCGTCGACGAGACCGGGCTGGCCGCGGTGCTCGACTGGGAGCTGGTGCACCGGGGCGACCCGCGCGAGGACCTCGGCTGGCTCTGCGTGAAGTGCTGGCGGTTCGGCTCGCCGCTGCCCGTCGCCGGCGTCGGCACGGTCGACGAGCTGCTCGACGGGTACGCCGAGGTCGCCGGCGAGCGACCCGACCCCGACGCCGTGCGCTGGTGGCAGGTGCACCGCACGACGTGGTGGGCGCTGGCCTGCCGGGAGATGGCCGGGCGGCACCTGTCCGGCGTCACCCCGTCGGTCGAGCTCGCCGCCATCGGACGCCGCGTCGCCGAGAACGAGCACGACCTGCTGCTCCTGCTGGGCGTCCCGGCCGAGGCGGCCCCCGCCGCCGAGGCCCCGCGCTCCGACCTCCACGGGCGCCCGAGCGCGGCCGACCTCGTCGACGCCGTGACCGCGTTCCTGCGCGAGGACGTCGTGGCCGCCGACGACGAGCGCCTGGCCTACCTCGCCCGCGTCGCGGCGAACGTCCTGGGCGGCGTGGGGCGCGAGCTGCGGCTGGGCCCGGAGCACGAGCGCCGCCACCGCGAGCGCCTCGCCGCGCTGGGCCACGCCGACCAGGCCGGGCTCGCCGCCGCCATCCGCGCCGGCGAGATCGACGACACCGACCCCGCGCTGCTCGCCGCCGTGCGGGCGGCGGTCACCGACAAGCTCGCCGTCGCCAACCCCCGCTACCTGGAGCAGCCGTCGTGAGCGCCGTGCGCACCGTGACCACCGGCCTGGCGTTCCCGGAGGGCCCGATCGCCCTGGCGAACGGCGACGTCCTCCTCGTGGAGATCCGCCGCGGAACGCTGACGCGCGTCGCGCCCGACGGGACGACCGGCGTCGTCGCCGAGCTCGGCGGCGGCCCGAACGGGGCGGCGATCGGCCCGGACGGCGCGGTCTACGTCTGCAACAACGGCGGCTTCACCTGGCACGACCGCGACGGGATCACCGCCCCGGGCCACCAGCCCGCCGACTACCGCGGGGGCAGCATCCAGCGGGTCGGGCCGGACGGGACCGTGACGGACCTCTACACCGCCTGCGCCGGCCGGCCGCTGCGCGGCCCCAACGACATCGTCTTCGACGCCGACGGCGGGTTCTGGTTCACCGACATCGGCAAGAGCCGCGAGCGCGACCGCGACACCGGCGCGCTGTACCACGCGCGCCCGGACGGGTCGTCGATCACCGAGGTCGTCCACCCGCTGACCCAGCCCAACGGGGTCGGCCTCTCGCCCGACGGGTCCCGCCTGTACGTCGCGGAGACCGTCACGGGCCGGGTGTGGAGCTGGCCCGTCCTCGGGCCCGGCCGCCTCGGCCCCGCCGCGCTGCTGCACGGCCTCGGCGGCTACCAGATGCTCGACTCGCTGGCGGTCGACGGCGACGGCAACGTCTGCGTGGCCACCCTGGTGACCGGGGCGATCAGCGTGATCGCGCCCGACGGCACGCTGCGGCGCCAGGTCCCGGTGCCCGAGCACGACCCGTACGTCACCAACATCTGCTTCGCCGGGTCCGGGAGCCGCACGGCCTGGGTCACCTCCTCCGGACGCGGCATCCTCTACTCGCTGGAGTGGGACACCGCGGGGCTCGACCTGGCGTTCACGGCATGAAGGGGTAGCGCATGGCCTGGGATTTCTCGACCGAGCCGGAGTTCGAGGAGCAGCTCGCGTGGATGCGGACCTTCGTCCGCGAGGAGATCGAGCCGCTCGAGACCCTCGATCTCGACGGGGCGACGCTGAAGCGGGCGACGGCGCCGCTGCAGGAGGAGGTCAAGGCGCGGGGACTGTGGGCCGCGCACCTGCCCCCGGAGCTGGGCGGGGGCGGGTTCGGCCAGGTCAAGCTGGGGCTGATGCACGAGATCCTCGGGCGCTGCGCCTACGCGCCGTCGGTGTTCGGCAACAACGCCCCCGACTCGGGCAACGCCGAGCTGCTCGCGCTGGGCGCGGACGACGACCAGAAGAAGCGCTGGATGGAGCCGCTGCTCGACGGGACGCTGCGCAGCGCGTTCTCGATGACCGAGCCGAACGCCGGCGCCGACCCGACGCTGCTGACCACCCGCGCCGAGCGCGTCGGCGACGAGTACGTGGTCAACGGGCACAAGTGGTTCACCTCGAACGGCTCGGTGGCCGACTTCCTCATCCTCATGGCGGTCACCGACCCGGACGCGGCGCCGCGGCGGCGGGCGTCGATGTTCGTCGTCCCGGCCGACACCCCCGGCGTGGAGGTGCTGCGCGACATCCCCACGATGGAGCACCCCGAGGAGCGCACCGGGCAGCCGGGCGGGCACGCCGAGGTGATCTACCGCGACGTGCGGGTGCCCGTCGAGAACCTCATCGGCGCCGAGGGCGACGGCTTCCTGCTGGCCCAGAAGCGGCTCGGCCCCGGGCGCATCCACCACTGCATGCGCTGGCTGGGCCAGTCGCAGCGCGCCTTCGACATGCTCTGCGAGCGGGCGGTCTCGCGGTACACGCACGGCTCGGTGCTCTCCGAGAAGCAGATGGTCCAGGACTGGATCGCGACCTCGACCGCCGAGATGACCGCGGCGCGGCTGATGACGCTGCAGGCGGCCTGGCGGATGGACCAGGGCGGCACGGAGGCGGCGCTCACCGACATCGCGATGATCAAGTTCTACGGCGCGACGGTGCTCTACAACGTGATCGACCGGGCGATCCAGGTGCACGGCTCGCTCGGCTTCACCACCGACCTGCCGCTCGAGGGCATGTACCGCCACGCCCGCGCCGCGCGCATCTACGACGGTCCCGACGAGGTCCACAAGGTCACCGTCGCCCGCCGCGTCCTGCGCGGGTACGAACCCCGCGACGTGCCGACCGAGCACGTCCCGACGCGCCGGGAGGAGGCGCGCCGGAAGTTCGCGCACCTGCTGGACGCGGCCGCCGTGGGGGGCTAGTAGTTGTCGACAACCGATCGAAGGAGAACCCGGCGATGATCGCTGTGGGAGAGAAGATCCCCGACGTGCCGCTGACGACGGTCGACGCGGAGGGGAACACCGAGTCCGTGCGCTCCGGCGAGCTCTTCGGGACGGGGCGGACCGTGCTGTTCGGCGTGCCCGCCGCCTTCAGCCCGACCTGCAGCGACAGCCACCTCCCGGGCTTCGTGGCCCGGGCCGGCGACATCTCGGCCAAGGGCGTCGACCGGATCGTGTGCGTCTCGGTCAACGACCCGTTCGTCATGGGCGCCTGGGCCAAGGACCAGCAGGTCCACGGTGTCGTGATGCTCGCCGACGGGTCGGCCCTGTTCGCCAAGGCGATGGGTACCGACATGGACGGCACGGACTTCGGGCTCGGGATCCGGTCGCAGCGCTACGCGGCGGTCATCGAGGACGGCACGCTGACCTGGATCGACGTCGAGGACGCGCCGCCGAACCACGAGAAGTCGACCGCCGAGGTGGTGCTGACCAAGCTCTAACGACAGTCGACGACCCGCAGGGCGATCGCCGTGTACCGGTCCACGAGATCGGGCACGGCGAGCCCGCGGTCGGCGTCGTACCACTGGGCGATCGCGTTGCAGGAGGCCACGACCGCGCGGCGGGCGTCGCCCGGGTGCTCGCACCCGAAGGCCCCGCGCGCGACGCCGTCCTCGATGAGGTCGGCCCACAGCCGGGTCGCGGCCGCCCGCAGGCCGTCGAGGCGCTCGCGGTCGGCGGGGTCGAGGTTGCGCCACTCGGACGCGGCGATCGTGCTCTCGACCTGCCGGCTGACCCGGTACTCGACGGTCGCGCGCACCAGCGCCCCGAGCCGGGCGGCGGGGTCGTCGCCGGCGTGGCGCAACGCCTCGTCGCAGCGCCGGAAGTACTCCTCGGTGCTCTCCTCGATGAGCGCCGTGAGCAGCTCCTGCTTGCTGGAGTGCCAGTGGTAGAGCGCCGAGAGCGACAGGCCGGCGCGCGCGGCGATGTCGCGGATCGAGCTCCCGTGATAGCCGCGCTCGGCGAAGCTCTCGCGCGCGGCCCGGGTGATCGCCTCCCGGCCGCTCCCGCGCGGCACGGCCGGGGTGCTCATCGCGACAGCGTAGTGGCCGGGTGAACGATCGATCGATAGGTTCCGGGCGTATCTGCTGTCCGGGGACGGAGCCGCATCCATGGACCCCACCGGTCCCGCCGAGGTCCTGCTCGCCCACCGCGACGCGGGCGTGCTGACCCTGACCCTGAACCGGCCGCAGCGTCGCAACGCGCTCGACATGGCCTCCTGGCAGGCGCTGCACGCGCAGCTGTCCGCGGCCCGCGACGACGACGCCGTGCGGGCGGTGGTGATCACCGGGGCCGGCGGGGCGTTCTGCGCCGGTGCCGACCTCTCCGGCCCCCGTGAGGGCCACCCGCTGGACCGGATGCGGTTCATCAACGAGATCGCCCTGCTGCTGCACGAGCTGCCCAAGCCGACGGTCGCGCAGGTCGACGGCGTCGCGGTCGGGGCGGGCTGGAACCTCGCGCTGGGCTGCGACCTCGTCGTCGCCACCCCGACCTCGCGCTTCTCGCAGATCTTCGCCAAGCGCGGGCTGTCGCTGGACTTCGGCGGGTCGTGGCTGCTGCCGCGTCTGGTCGGGATGCAGCAGGCCAAGCGGCTGGCGCTGCTCGCCGAGATGATCGACGCCGAGGAGGCGCTGCGGCTGGGCCTGGTGACGTGGCTCGTCGCCCCCGAGGAGATCGGGGCGTTCGTCGCCGACCTGACCGCCCGGCTCGTCGCGAACGCACCCGTCGCCGTCGCGCAGTCCAAGGCGCTGCTGCACGAGAACGCCGACCGGACGCTGCGCGACGCCCTCGCGTCCGAGGCCCGCACCCAGGCCGTCAACTTCGCCACCGCCGACGCGCCCGAGGCGTTCGCGGCCTTCCGCGACAAGCGGGAGCCGACGTTCACCGGGCAGTGGGCCGTGACGTGAGCCTCTTCGACCTCACCGGCCACGTCGCCCTGGTCACCGGCGGCAACTCGGGCATCGGCCTGGGCATGGCGCGCGGGCTCGCCCGGTCCGGCGCGGACGTCGCGATCTGGGGGACGAACGAGGAGCGCAACGCGGCCGCGGTCTCCGAACTCACCGAGCACGGCACACGGGTGCGGGCGTGGCGCTGCGACGTCGGCGACGAGGCGGCGGTCGACGCGGCGTTCGCCGGGGTGCTCGAGCACTTCGGCCGGGTCGACTCGTGCTTCGCCAACGCCGGCGTGGGCGGGTCGGGGGCACGGTTCGTCGACACGACGCTCGAGGACTGGCACCGGGTCACCCGGATCAACCTCGACGGCGCGTTCCTGACGCTGCGCGCCGCCGCGCGGCACATGGTCGAGCGCGGGGGAGGCGGGGTGCTCGTCGGCACCTCGAGCGTGTCCACCGTCCACGGCGCCCCGCGCAACCAGGCCTACGCGGCCAGCAAGGCCGGCCTGACCGCGATCATCAAGGGCTGCGCGGTGGAGCTCGCGCGGTACGGGATCAACGCGCACTCGCTGGTGGTCGGCTGGACCGAGACCCCGCTCGCGTCCCGCACGCTGCACGACGAGCGCTTCGAGAAGGCCGTGATGCCGCGGATGCCGCAGCGCCGCTGGGGCGAGCCCGACGACTTCGCCCGCCTCGCGGTGTACCTGGCGGGCGGCGCCGGGGGCTTCCAGACCGGCGACGAGATCGTGGTCGACGGCGCCTACTCGATCTTCTGAGGCGCCCGGGGCCGCACGCAACCTGCGTGCAACCCCTGCCCTCGGCGTCCGTGATCGGCTTCACTGTCTCCCACGCCACACGACCGTGGGCGGAAGCGGGCGACACCCACGGTCGGCACGGGACCTCGCCCGGCGAAGAGAGGCAGCAGTGACGCAGACGGCGGAGAGCGGGCGCACCGAGACCGACCGGCGGGTGAGCAGCTGGCTCACCGAGTTCGCCGACGCGCTCTCGGCCGGGGACGGTGACCGCACGGCGGCGCTGTTCGCGGACGAGTCCTACTGGCGCGACCTGGTGTCGTTCACCTGGAACCTGGTGACCGTGGAGGGCCCGGCCGGGGTCGCCGACCTGGTGGGGTCGGAGGCCGCGCGGCAGGCATCGCCGGTGAGCTTCTCGGTGGACGGGACGCCGACCGAGGCCGACGGCATCACCGAGGCGTGGCTCAAGTTCGAGACCGCGATCGGGCGGGGCAGCGGGCACCTGCGGCTGAACGCCGAGGGCAAGGCGTGGACGTTGCTGACCACGCTCGACGAGCTCAAGGGCCACGAGGAGCCGCGCGGCGAGCGTCGCCCGTTCGGCACCGAGCACGGCGCGAACCCGGACCGCGTGACCTGGCGCGAGCAGCGCGAGGCCGAGGCGGCGGAGCTGGGCTACACCCGCCAGCCCGAGGTCGTGATCATCGGTGGTGGGCAGGGCGGCATCGCGCTGGGCGCGCGGCTGCGGCAGCTGGGCGTCGACGCGATCATCGTCGAGTCCAACGAGCGCCCCGGCGACTCCTGGCGCAAGCGCTACAAGAGCCTCGCGCTGCACGACCCGGTCTGGTACGACCACCTGCCCTACCTGAAGTTCCCGGACAACTGGCCGGTGTTCGCGCCGAAGGACAAGATCGGCGACTGGCTGGAGATGTACACGAAGGTCATGGAGCTGAACTACTGGGGCTCCACGACCGCGAAGAGCGCGACGTTCGACGAGTCGTCGGGCGAGTGGTCGGTGGTGGTCGACCGGGCCGGCGAGGAGGTCACGCTGCGCCCGAAGCAGCTGGTGTTCGCGCTCGGGGTCTCGGGCAAGCCGAACATCCCCGACATCCCGGGCCGCGAGAAGTTCCAGGGCGAGGTGCAGCACTCGAGCCAGCACCCCGGCCCGGACGCCTACAAGGGCAAGAAGGTCGTGGTCATCGGGTCGAACAACTCGGCGTTCGACATCTGCGGGGCCCTGTGGGAGGTCGGCGCGGACGTCACGATGGTGCAGCGCAGCTCCACGCACATCATCAAGTCCGACACGCTCATGGAGTACGGGCTCGGTGACCTGTACTCCGAGCGCGCGGTGGCGGCGGGCGTCGACACCTACACCGCGGACATGATCTTTGCGTCGCTGCCGTACCGGATCATGCACACCTTCCAGAAGCCGACCTACGACAAGGCCCGCGAGGTGGACGCCGACTTCTACCGGCGCCTCGAGGAGGCCGGGTTCGACCTGGACTTCGGCGACGACGACTCGGGCCTGTTCATGAAGTACCTGCGCCGGGGCTCGGGCTACTACATCGACGTGGGCGCCGCCGAGCTCGTCGCCGACGGCAAGGTCAAGCTGGTCCGGGGCCAGATCACCGAGCTGACCGAGAAGGAGGTCGTGCTCGACGACGGCACCCGCCTCGAGGCCGACCTGGTCGTGCTGGCCACCGGCTACGGCTCGATGAACCAGCGCGCCGCCGACATCATCGGCCAGGAGATGGCCGACCGGGTCGGCAAAGTGTGGGGCCTGGGCTCGGACACCACCAAGGACCCCGGTCCCTGGGAGGGCGAGCAGCGCAACATGTGGAAGCCGACCCAGCAGGACAACCTGTTCTTCCACGGCGGCAACCTGCACCAGTCGCGCTTCTACTCGCTCTACCTCGCCCTGCAGCTCAAGGCCCGCTCGGTCGGCATCCCGACCCCGGTCCACCGCCGCCAGGAGGTGCACCACACGGCGTGATGTGCGCTCCGCGCAGGTGAGCACTGTGGAGTACCGGAGCACTCCACAGTGCTCACCTGCCGACAGGCACCTCGGCGCGGGTGGTGCGCCCGTCGGCGAGCACGATCCGCTGCGCGCTGGGGGCGAGCCCGGGCGCGCCGGTGACCAGGAGGTGGTCGCCGGGGCCGGTGGCGCGCAGGTCGAACTCGCCCGCCGCGTCGCTGACCGCCCGCCCCGGCTCGCGGCCGGTGGGGTCGACGAGCGTGAGGGTCGCGCCGGCGACCCCGGTGCCCCCGGCGTCGCGGACGGCGCCGGTGAGGCCCGTGCTGTCGATCGGGGCGGTCTCCGCCTGGTGCTGCGGACGACCGCCGCGCACCAGCAGCCCGCAGACCACCGCACCGACGGCGAAGAGGACCGCCGCCGCGGTGAACGCCGCCGAGTAGCCGCTGACCGTCGCGGCCCCCGGATCGCCGGGGGTGGTGACCAGCGCCGCCGCGGTCGCGGTGCCCGCGATGCTCGAGAGCAGCGCGGTGCCCACCGAACCCCCGACCTGCTGCATCGTGTTCACCGTCGCCGACGCCACCCCGGCGTCGGCAGGCTGCACGCCCAGCGTCGCGGTGTTGATGCCCGTCGACATCGCGGTGCCCATGCCCAGGCCCATGAGGACCAGGCCGGGCAGGACGCCGACGGCGTAGGTGCTGTCGACGGTGAGCTGCGAGAACCACAGCATCGCCCCCGTGCCGAGCACCAGGCCGGTGATCACCAGGGGCTTCGGCCCGAAGCGGGGGAGCAGCGCGTTGGGCACCGTCGTCGACGCCGTGACGATCGAGGCCACCATCGGCAGGAACGCCACGCCGGTGAGGACGGGGGAGAAGCCGAGGGTGCGCTGCAGGTAGAACGTCAGGAAGAGCGACACCCCGAACATCCCCGACGCGAGCACCAGCACGGTGAGGTAGGCGCCGCCGCGGGTGCGGTCGAGGACCACCCGCAGGGGCAGCAGCGGCGCGGCGACCCGGCGCTGGATCAGGACGAAGACGCCGAGGAGCGCCACGCCGGCAGCCAGGAAGGCCCACACGACCGGCGAGCCCCAGCCGTCGGTCTCCGCGCTGGCCAGGCCGAAGACCAGGCCGAACAGGCCGGCGGACGCGGCGAGCGTCCCGCCGACGTCGAGCCGGGGACGGCCCTGGCGCTGCAGGCTCGGCAGGAGGACCATCCCGCCGACGAGCGCGACGGCCGCGAAGACCGCGTTGACGTACATGCACCAGCGCCAGTCGACGTACTCGGTGAGCACGCCGCCGAGGAGCAGCCCGATCGCCGCGCCGGCGCCGACGATGGCGCTGAAGATGCCGAACGCCCGGGCGCGCTCGCGCCCGGACGGGAACGTGGTCGTCAGCAGCGAGAGCGCGGCCGGGGCGAGGAGGGCGCCGAAGACGCCCTGCGCCGCGCGGGCGGCCACCAGCATGACGAGGTCGGTGGCGGCGCCGCCGATCATGGACGCGACGGCGAAGCCGACGAGGCCGGTGACGAAGGCGCGCTTGCGGCCGAAGAGGTCGGACATGCGGCCGCCGAGCAGCAGGAGGCTGCCGAACGCCAGCGCGTAGGCGGTGATCACCCACTGGCGCTGGGCGTCGTCGAAGCCGAGGTCGACCTGCGCCGAGGGGAGCGCGATGTTCACGATCGTGTTGTCGAGCACGACCATGAGCTGCGCCACAGCGATCACCGCGAGGATCGCCCAGCGGCGGCCGCCGGGCGCGACGGGAGCGGTGCTGGTCACGATGGGCACACCCCTTCTGTCGGGATTGAGGGGAAACGTCGGCCGTCGAGCCCTCCTCGGCGCGGCCTTCTCGCGACGCTATGACCTCGAGCGCGGTCGACGTCCAGTCGATTCCCCGGCGGGATCGGGGATCGGCGGACGGTGGGTGGGGCACGCTGACGGCATGGAGTACACGAAGCTCGGGATGACGGGACTCGACGTCTCACGGATCTGCCTGGGCGCCATGAGCTACGGCGAGGCGAACGACCGTTGGCCGTGGGCGCTGCCCGCCGACCAGGCGGAGCCCTTCTTCCGCCAGGCCCTCGACGCAGGGATCAACTTCTTCGACACCGCCGACGTCTACTCCGCCGGCACGTCCGAGGAGATCACCGGACACTGGCTGAACAAGATGGCCGATCGCGACGAGATCGTCGTCGCCACCAAGATCTTCAACCGGATGCGGAAGGGGCCCAACGGGGCCGGCCTCTCGCGCAAGGCGATCATGACCGGCATCGACGCCTCGCTGCGCCGGCTCGGCATGGACTACGTGGACCTCTACCAGATCCACCGCTGGGACTACGAGACGCCGATCGAGGAGACGCTCGAGGCGCTGCACGACGTGGTCAAGGCGGGCAAGGCCCGCTATATCGGGGCGTCGTCGATGTGGGCGTGGCAGTTCTCGAAGGCGCTGCACCTGCAGGACGTCAACGGGTGGAGCCGGTTCATCACGATGCAGGACCACTACAACCTGCTCTACCGCGAGGAGGAGCGGGAGATGCTCCCGCTGTGCGCCGACGAGGGGGTCGGCGCGATCCCGTGGAGCCCGCTGGCCCGCGGCCGCCTCACCCGCGACTGGGACGAGTCGACCACCCGCGGCGACACCGACGAGTTCGGCAAGACGCTCTACCGCGACACCGACCGGCACATCGTCGAGAAGGTCGCCGAGGTCGCCGAGAAGCGCGGCGTCTCGCGGGCCCAGGTCGCGCTCGCGTGGGTGCTGGCCAACCCCGTCGTCGACTCGCCGATCGTCGGCGCGACGAAGGAGCACCACCTCGCCGACGCGATCGCGGCCGTCGACCTGCACCTCGACGACGACGAGATCGCCGGCCTCGAGGAGCGCTACGAGCCCCGCGGGGTGGCCGGGCACCGCTGAGGTCGGCGAGGTCCGGTTACTGGCTGGTATCCCTCGCCTGGCGAGGGATACCAGCCAGTAGGGCCGCGGTGGGTCTCAGGGTGCCGCCGGAGCGACGGTGAAGGTCGAGCCCGGCGACCCGGGCTGGGGCTACAGCAGCACCCTCGCCGACCCCGACGGGCACCTCTGGATGGTCCAGATCGAGGCGTAGGGGCGATCAGGCCCCGCCCGGCGCCGCCCCCGAGGCCACCTTCTTGCGCAGCTCGCCCACCTCGGTCGCCGTGAACCCGCGCGAGGTCAGCCAGGACCGCACGGACTCGCCGTACGGGTGGCGCGTCGGGACGACGTTGTAGACGTAGTTGAGCTGGCGCGCCGCGGCCTCGCGCTCCAGGTTCTCCAGCACGAACACCCCGACGCCCGATCCCCGGGCGGCGGGCGCGGCGATGATCAGGATCTCCGCGTCGCCCCACGTGTCGTCGAGCCGGCCGTAGCCGATCGGCGAGCCGCCGCCGTCCTCGACGCGCCACCACGCGTCGCCCAGCGGCCGCCCCACCTCGGGGTGGCCGAGGCCGAACAGCGTCGGCGGCAGGTCGCCCAGCGCCGCGGCCTTGTCCTGGTCCCAGCGCGGGTCCTGCTCGGCGATCCACTGCCACGTCATCGTGTCCTCCAAAGTTCTACAGCTCTATGCACCAGCGTCGGATTCTCGTAGAGTGTTGCCCGCACGACAAGGAGGGACCACCACCGTGACCGTTCTCGAGGATGCGCCCACCGCCGGGCAAGCCCCGGCGCCGGAAACCGTTCCACAGGTCGACTTCGACACCGACCCCGCGCAGTACCGCCACTGGCGGTTCGAGGTCGACGGGGAGACGGCCTGGGTCTACCTCGACGTCGCCGAGGACGGCGGGCTCGTCCCCGGGTACGAGCTCAAGCTCAACTCGTACGACCTGGGCGTCGACATCGAGCTCTACGACCTCACCCAGCGCCTGCGCTTCGAGCACCCCGAGGTGCGCAGCGTGGTGCTGACCAGTGGCAAGGAGTCCAACTTCTGCGCCGGAGCGAACATCCGGATGCTGGCCCAGTCCAGCCACCCGTGGAAGGTGAACTTCTGCAAGTTCACCAACGAGACGCGCAACGGCATCGAGGACATGACGGCCCACTCGGGCCAGACCTGGGTGGCGGCGCTCAACGGGACCGCCGCGGGCGGCGGCTACGAGATGGCTCTGGCCTGCGAGAAGATCCTGCTGGTCAACGACCGCTCCAGCGCGGTGGCGCTGCCCGAGGTCCCGCTGCTCGGCGTCCTGCCCGGCACCGGCGGGCTGACCCGCGTCACCGACAAGCGCCACGTCCGCAAGGACCGCGCCGACATCTTCGCCACCAAGTCCGAGGGCTTCCAGGGTCCGAAGGCCGTCGAGTGGAAGCTCGTCGACGAGACGGTCTCGCGCAAGCAGTGGGACGAGACGGTCCGGGCGCGCGCCGCCGAGGCCGCGCAGGGCTCGCACCGCCCCGCGGACGCGCAGGGCGTCGCCCTCCCGCCCCTGCGCCGCGAGATCACCGACGATGCCATCACGTACCCCAACGTCCGCTGCGAGCTCGACCGCGACGCGCGGACCGCGACGATCACGGTGCTCGGCCCGGAGCCCGGCACCGTGCCCGAGTCGCTCGACCGCATCCACGCCCTCGGCGCCGACTTCTGGCCGCTGGCGATGACCCGCGAGCTCGACGACCTCATCCTGCGGCTGCGCACCAACGAGCTCGAGATCGGCACGTGGCTGGTCCGCACCCAGGGGTCGATCGAGGGTGCGCTGGCCTTCGAGCGCGTGATCGCCGAGCACTCGGGCTCGGACTGGCTGGTCAACGAGATCCGCCACTACTTCAAGCGCACCCTCAAGCGCCTGGACGTCACGAGCCGCACGCTCATCGCCCTCATCGAGCCGGGCAGCTGCTTCGCCGGCGCGCTGTTCGAGCTGGCCCTGGCCTGCGACCGCCAGTACATGCTCGAGGGCATCTTCGAGGACGCCGACGAGGAGCAGGAGCCGGCGCAGATCGTGCTCACCGAGTCGAACTTCGGCGCGTTCCCCATGGGCAACGGGCTGACCCGGCTGCAGTCCCGCTTCTACGGCGACGACGACACCGTCACCGAGCTGCACGGGCGCACCCACGAGCGGATGACCGGCGCGCAGGCCGAGGAGGCCGGGCTGGTCACCGACGCGCCGGACGACATCGACTGGGAGGACGAGATCCGCATCCTCCTGGAGGAGCGCGCCTCCCTGAGCCCGGACGCGCTGACCGGCATGGAGGCGAACCACCGGTTCGTCGGCCCGGAGACCATGGAGACGCGGATCTTCGGGCGCCTGACCGCCTGGCAGAACTGGATCTTCATCCGCCCGAACGCCTCGGGGGCCGAGGGCGCGCTGCGCCGCTACGGCACCGGACGCAAGGCCGACTTCGACCAGAAGCGAGTGTGACGACGCCATGACCTCCGCCCGCCCCAAGATCGACTTCGACGCGAAGATCCCGAACAACGTCGACCTCGCGTCCGACCGCAAGCTCCAGCGCGCCCTCGAGCGCTGGCAGCCCAACTTCCTGGACTGGTGGGGCGACATGGGCCCCGCCGTCGACACCAAGGACGTCTACCTGCGCACGGCCGTCGACGTCGGCCGCGAGGGCTGGGCGCACTTCGACCACGTCCCGATGAACGAGTACCGCTGGGGCGTCTTCCTCTCCGAGCACGACCCGGACCGCAAGATCGCGTTCGGCGAGCACAAGGGCGAGCCGGTGTGGCAGGAGGTGCCCGGCGAGTACCGCGCCGACCTGCAGCGCCTCATCGTCATCCAGGGCGACACCGAGCCGGCGTCGGTCGAGCAGCAGCGCTTCCTGGGCGCCACGGCACCGTCGCTCTACGACATGCGCAACCTGTTCCAGGTCAACGTCGAGGAGGGCCGTCACCTCTGGGCGATGGTCTACCTGCTGCACGCCTACTTCGGGCGCGCGGGCCGCGAGGAGGCCGACCAGCTGCTGGCGCGCAACTCCGGCTCGGACGACTCGCCGCGCATCCTCGGGGCCTTCAACGAGGAGACCCCCGACTGGCTGTCGTTCTTCATGTTCACGTACTTCACCGACCGCGACGGCAAGTACCAGCTCGGGACGCTGAAGGAGTCGGGCTTCGACCCGCTGTCGCGGACCTGCGAGTTCATGCTCAAGGAGGAGGCCCACCACATGTTCGTGGGCACCACCGGCATCGACCGCGTCGTCACCCGTACCGCGCAGCTGATGAACGAGCACGACTCCGACGAGGTCGCCGGGGCCGGCGGGATCCCGCTGGACATGATCCAGAAGTACATCAACTTCCACTACACGGTCTCGCTGGACCTCTTCGGCAACGAGTCGTCCACCAACGCCGCCAACTACTTCACCGCCGGCCTCAAGGGCCGCTGGCAGGAGGAGCGGCGCAAGGACGACCACGTGCTCGCCGACGACGCGGGCGCGGTGGACGCCGTGCGCGACGGGCGCATCACGTCCACCGAGGTGCCGGCGCTGCTCGCGCTCAACCAGGACCTGCGCAGCGAGTACATCGGCGACTGCTCCAACGGGCTCAAGCGCTGGAACCGCATCCTCGAGAAGCACGGCATCGACGCGCGCCTCTCGCTGCCCCACGTCGGGTTCAACCGGCACGTGGGCGCGTTCGCGGGCCAGCACATCACCCCCGAGGGGAAGATGGTCTCCGCGGAGGAGTGGAAGGCGCAGGAGTCGCGCTGGCTGCCCACGGAGGTCGACAAGACCCACGTGCGCGGGCTCATGCACCCCGTCCTCGAGCCCGGGAAGATCGCCAGCTGGGTCGCCCCGCCGACCAACGGCATCAACGACAAGCCCGTCGACTTCGAGTACGTGCACTTCAACTGACGCCTCTTCCGTCCGGCCGTGGTGCGCGCCACGATCGGGCGAGCCGACCACCACCACGAGGACGGGCAGCGCATGGCGGAGTCGTTCAATGCCGCGGACTATCTCGTCGGACGCCGGCTGGCGGCGGGCGACGGCGACCGGGAGGCGGTGCGGGCCCCGTCCCGTTCGCTGACCTACGCGGAGCTCGACGCGGAGGTCGCGCGGGTCGCGGCGGGACTGGCGGCGCTGGGCGTGCAGCCCGAGCAGCGGGTCGTGCTGTGCATGGTCGACGAGATCGAGCTGTTCGCCGGCATCCTCGCCACGATGCGGCTCGGCGCGATCGCCGTGCCGGTCTCGACGATGCTGCGCGGGCAGGAGCTCGCGGTGCTGGTCGCCGACTCGCGCAGCCGCCTGCTGCTGTGCTCGGAGACGTTCGCCGACACCGCCCGCGCCGCGGTGCTCGCGGCGCGGGAGCGTGGCGGCGACGTCGCCGAGGTCGTCATCACCGGTGACGACGCGTCCGGCTTCGGTGCCGAGGTGGTCGCGCGGACGTGGGCCGAGATGCTCGCGGCCGGTGACGCGCTCGGGGCGGCACCCGCCTACGACACCTGGGACGAGTCGCAGGCCCTGTGGCTCTACACGTCGGGGACGACGGGCAAGCCCAAGGCGGCGATGCACCGGCACGCCGACATCCGCTTCGTGTGCGAGACCTACGGCCAGCAGGTGCTCGGCATCGAGCGCGACGACCTGTGCCTGTCTGTGGCCAAGCTCTTCTTCGCCTACGGCATCGGCAACTCGATGTTCTTCCCGCTGTCGGTGGGCGCCGCGGCGGTGCTCGAGCCGTCGCGGCCGACGCCGGCGCTGCTCGGGGAGCTCGCCGCCCGCCACCGCGTGACGATGTTCTTCGGGACCCCCAGCTCGTACGGCCCCCTGCTGGCCGCGGCCGAGTCGGGGCAGGTCGACCCGGCGTCGTTCGCGACCGTGCGCCGCGGCGCGTCGGCGGGCGAGGCGCTGCCGGCCCGGATGGTCCACGGGATGCGCGACGTCTACGGCGTCGAGGTGCTCGACGGCATCGGGTCCACCGAGGCGCTGCACATCTACCTGTCGAACAAGCCCGGCGAGGTCGTGCCGGGCACGTCGGGCGTCCCGGTGCCCGGCTACGACGTGGAGATCCGCGGCACCGACGGCCGCCCCGTGCCCGACGGCGAGACCGGCACGCTCTACGTGCGCGGCGACTCGATCTGCACCGGCTACTGGTGCCGCACGGCGACCAACCGCCTCGTGTTCGAGGGGGAGTGGCTGCGCACCGGCGACACCTACGTCCGCAACGCCGACGGCACCTACACCTGCCTGGGCCGCACGGACGACGTCCTCAAGGTCGGCGGCATCTGGGTGACGCCGGCCGAGGTCGAGGAGCGGCTCGTCGCGCACCCGTCGGTCGCCGAGGTCGTGGTGGTCGCGGTGCCCGACGACGACGGGCTCGACGTGCCCGTCGCGTGCGTCGTGCCGCGCGAGGGCCACACGGTCGACCCCGAGTCGCTGGTGGCGTGGTGCCGCGAGGGCCTGGCGTCGTTCAAGCGCCCGCGGCACGTGATCGCCATCGAGGAGGTGCCGCGCACGGCGACGGGCAAGGTGCAGCGCTTCCGGCTGCGCGAGCTCGCCGCCGGGATCGTCGCCGCCGGCTCCCCGACCCTGCAGGGCGCGCACTGATGGCGGGCGAGCGCAGCGACCGGACCGACCCGCTGGCGACCGCGGACCAGCCGCCGACCGAGGGCGAGCCGCCCTACGAGCCGCATGTCGAGCAGGGCGGCGATGTCCCCGGCGCCGTGCTCGGCTCGGAGCACGAGGAACCGATCGACGGTCCGGAGCCCGAGCCGGAGGGGTGAGCCCACGGCCGCTGTGCACTGCTCAGAAGGGCGCGTGCCGCCGCACGAAGTTGACGATCCCGTCGGCCAGATCCTCGATGAGGAAGTCGCGCCGCTCGCCATCGTCGCGAACGGGGCGCGCGACCTCGACCTGGACCGCGGCGAGACGTTGGCCGTAGTGGCGGACGGTGAAGCCGCCGTTGACCGCCGACGTCTCCGTATCGGCGGGCTTCGCCGGTGAGACCCGGAAGCCGTCGAAGCTCGCGCCGCTCGATGTCTGATGGCGGGCCCACGTCAGCAATCCGTGGAGTCCGTGCTGGTGGAACAGCGCGGTCCGGTCGAACCACGACGGGAGGGTCGCGCCGTTGGCGGTGCCGAGGTAGACGTCGGCCGGGTCCTCGGCGATGACCCCGGTGCCGTGGATGTCGAACATGAAGCCGCGGCCGTCGTTCTGCTCGAGGATCTGGTCGATGTACTCGTCGACGCGCCGGTGGTACTCGTCGTAGTACTTCTCGGCGTCGTCGTCCACGAACGCGCATCGCCGTGCTCGGTTCGCGTCGACGACTCCCCGGCTGAACTCGGCGATCACCACGTAGGGGGACAGCCCGGTGCGTTCGAGGATCCGTCTCGCGACGGCCTCGGTGATCTCGCGCGTCCGCACATCACGGGAGGTGTTGACGTCGCAGTCGTCGGGGCTCGTCTCGGCGGTTCGCTGGTCGACGCCGGGCGGGGTGGACCCCCCGTCGTGAGGAGACGTCAGGATCACCGGCAGGGTCCCGCGGTGGCGGAGCACCAGGTTGCGCCGGGCGAAGGTCATGAGCTGCATCGATGTCTCCGTCGGATCTCGTCAGCCGGCCAGCCGCTTGGCCGGGTCGGGCGGCGCGGCGTCGAGCTCGACCAGCGCGTCGGACCACTCGCCGAGCTGTTTGGTGACCGCCGGCAGCTCGTCGCCGATCGCGTCCACCACGGCCTGCTGCATCGCGTCCGTCCGCCCCTCGAGGTCGGCGCGGTGCCGCAGGCCGGCGTCGCTGAACCCGTCGCCGTCAAGGAGCCCCCGCTCCCGCAGCCCGGCCACCGCCGCGTCGATCTGCTCCGGGCTCCAGCCGCGCGACGGCGTGTAGGCGCCCAGCGGGTAGCCGCACCAGAGCTCGGTCAGCACGTTCATCTGCACCGGGTCGAGCCCGTCGACCGCGCACACCGCGAGGTGCGAGTCGCCCCGGTGCTCCCGCAGCACGTGGCAGGCGTGCACGAGGCCGGCGAGCGGGTCGGACGGCCAGGGCTCGGCCGTCAGCCCGGTGAACAGGGGCCGCGCGGTGCCGTCGGCCGCGTCGATGCCCCGGCGCAGGGCGCGGACCACGCCCGCGGCCTCCGCGTCGATGTCGCCGAGCAGGCGGCGCAGGGTCGCGCCCGGCGCGTCGATGCGGACCCGGACGACGTCGGCGAGCGACGCCGCGGCGACCCCGGCCTCGTACTGCGGGCCGACCAGGCCCGGCGCGAACACGCCGAGCGCCCGCACGGCGACCGCGGTCGGCGGCGTCCCCAGCGGCGCCGTGCGCTCGCGGACGTAGGCGGCGAAGTAGTCGTCGAGCCCGACGGCCGCGTAGCCCTCGGCCGCCTCGGGCGACCAGATCGACAGGCAGGCGACCGCCTCGATCGCGTCCCGCAGGGCCCGCGCCGGCGACGGGTCGCGGCGCGCGGGCGGGTCGGCCGGGCGAGGCCGGTCGGGCGGCGCGAAGAACAGGCCGCGCATCGTCGTGTAGTCCACTCGGTGCTCCTCGGTCAGTGGTCGGAGAGGGCGTGCCAGACGAGGGCGGCGGAGGCCGGGTCGGGCGCGGTGAGCACGCCCTGCACCCGGGCGACCTGGGCCACGAGCTCCTCCGGCTCGCACCCGTGCACCGCGGCCTCGCGCTCCAGCACGGTCGCGAGCACGTCGCGGGCACCGCCCGCCCGCCGGCGGCACAGCGAGCGCCCGAGCGTGCGTGCCGCCCAGCCGAGGAGGTCCAGGGCCTCCCAGTCGGCCGGCACCGGCCCCCGTGTGGCCGCCGTCCACGAGCGCAGCGTCATGCCGTGCGTGAGCGGCACGGGCAGCGGGACCCCGCCCTCGACCTCCTCCTCGCGCAGGGCGAGCAGCAGGCCCGACACCTGGCCCAGCGCGGTCGTCCACTCACGCTGCGTACCGACCGCCGCCGTTCCGGTATCCGGTACCTCCGTGTCGCCCATCTGCCGACCCCCCCAGGTCTTGTCCGGTACGTCCGGTCAGCACGACGCTAGGGAGAGGGCCGCCCCCGCAGCGTCGGGGACGACCCCCGAGGAACCCCCCGAGGAGAGGCGGCGATGACGGCGGTCCTGGAGCGCGAGGACGAGCTGGCGGCGGCCGGCGAGCTGGTGGACCGCGTGCTCCGGGGCGAGGGCGGACTGCTGCTCGTCGAGGGCGACGCGGGGATCGGCAAGACCACGCTCGTGCGCGCCGCCCGGGACCTCGCCCACGGTCGCGGCCTCCCCGTGGCCGCCGGTCGCGGTGCCGAGCTGGAGCGCGACCTCGCCTTCGGCGTCGCCCGCGAGCTGCTCGTCCCGGTGGTGGGGCCGACGGGGTCCGGGGCGGCCGCTGCCGTGCTGTCGCCGAGTGCGCCGCCGACGGCCGGCGCCGACCTGTTCGCCGTGCTCCACGCCCTCTACTGGGCGGTGGTCGACCGCGCCGCGCAGGGCCCGCTGCTGCTGATCGTCGACGACGTCCACTGGTGCGACGTGCCGTCGATGCGGTTCCTCGCCTACCTCGCCCGACGCCTCGAGGGGCTGCCCGTCGCGCTGCTCGTCGCGGGGCGCCCGCTCACCCTCGACCCCGCCCGCAGCGAGGTGCTCGACGCCGTGGCCCGGGAACCCGGCGTCCGGGTCCTGCGGCCGGCTCCGCTGTCCCCGGCCGGGACGCGCACCCTCATCACCGACGTCCTCGGGACGCCCGAGGGCGGGTTCGAGGACGCGTGCCGCCGCGCGACCGGCGGCAACCCCTTCCTGCTGGGGGAGCTGCTCGTCGACCTCCGCCGCGACGGCACGACACCGCGCGACACCGAGGTCGACCGCGTCACCGCGGCGGTCCCGCGGGAGGTGGAGCGGTCGGTGCGCGCCCGCCTGGCGGCGCTGGGGCCGGCGGCGGCGTCCCTGGCCCGTGCCGCGGCGGTGCTCGGCGACGGTGTCGACGCGCGCCGCGCCGCCGAGCTCGCCGGCACCCCGTCCGAGGACGCGGGCGCGGTCGTCGACGCCCTCGTCGAGGCGCGCGTCCTGGCGCCGCGCCGCGGGGCCGCGGGGCTGGCGTTCCTGCACCCGCTCGTGCGCTCGGCGGTGGAGGCGGGCGTCGGGCCCTCCGAGTGGGCCGAGGCCCACCGGCGCGCGGTCCAGGTCCTCACCGCGGCGGGGGTCGACGGCGACGGTCTCGTGCGGCACCTCCTCGCCGCCCGCCCGACCGGGGACCCCGCCGTGGTCGCCGCGCTGCGCGCCGCCGCCGGACGGGCCACGGCGCGCGGCGTGCCCGAGAGCGCGGCGGTGCTCCTGCGCCGGGCGCTGGACGAGCCACCCGCGGGCCCCGGCCGGTCGGCGCTGCTGCTCGAGCTCGGGTCCGCGGAGATGCGCGGCGGGGACCCGGCCGCGCTCGACCACCTCCTGGCGGCCGCGGACGAGGCCACCGACGTGGACGCGCGCGCGGTGGCCACGCTCGTCCTCGCCCGCGTCCTGCTGCACGCGGGGCGGGGCGTCGAGGCGGTGCGCCGGCTGGGCGCCGCGCTCGACGAGCTCGCGGCGGGGGAGCGCGCCCTCGAGCTGGAGGCCGAGCTGGTCACCGTCGCGACCCAGGACCCCGCCACGCGGCCGGTGGCGGAGGCGCGCCTCGCGCGGCGGACCCGTGATCCGGAGCCCGCCACCCGGGGCGGCTGTGTGCTGCTCGCCGCCCTGGCGGTCCAGGAGGTCATCGTCGAGGGGTCGAGCGCGCGTGCGCTGGCCCTCGCCGAGGCGGCCCTGACCGGCGGGCACCTGGTGCGGGAGCCCGTGATGGCCCGCCTGCCCGCGGTCGGGATCACGCTGACGACGGCGGGGCGCCCCGCGCGGGCGGTGGCGATGTGGGACGAGGTGATCGCCGTGCTCCGCCGGGGCGGCGACGTACGCGGCGTCGCGCTGGCGTCGGCGTTCCGGGGGTACGCGTGCACCTACACCGGTGACCTGGCCGCCGCGCTCGCCGACACGCGCCTCGCGGTCGAGCTGATGGAGCGCGACCCCTCGCAGGTGCTCGCCCGGGGGTTCGCCGTCTCCTGGCTGGTCGAGGCGCTCCTCGACACGGGCGAGCTCGACACCGCCGACGAGCTGATGGCGGCGCACGCGGGGCTGGTCGGCGGGCCCGCCTCGTCGGCCTCGTACGCCCTGCGCGCCCGTGCCCGCCTGCGCCTCGCCCAGGAACGCCCCGACGAGGCCGAGCGCGACCTGCGCGAGTGCGAGCGGCTCCAGGCGGCCACCGGTGCTCGCGGTGGTGCGGTGTCCCGGTGGCGTCCGCCCCTCGCGCTGGCCCTCTACGCCCAGGACCGGGCGCCGGCGGCGCGCGCGCTGGCCGCCGAGGCGGTCGCGGCGGCCGAGGCGTGGGGTGCGCCGCTCCCGCTGGCCGAGGCGTTGCGCGTCGCCGGAGAGGTGGCCCCGCGCGGCGAGGGGCTCGCCCTGCTGCGCCGGGCCGTGGACGTCGCGGCGGACGCGCCGCTGGAGCGGGCCCGGGACCTGCTCGCGCTCGGGCGGGCGCTGCACCGCGCGGGGAGCCGCACCGAGGCGCGGGACGTGCTGCGCCGGGCTCTGGACACCGCGTCCGAGCGCGGCGCGACCGCCATCGCGCGGGCGGCGCAGGACGAGCTCGTCGCCACCGGCGCGCGGCCCCGGCGGACCCGGACGTCGGGGGCGGAGGCGCTCACGCCGACCGAGCGCCGGGTGGCGAGCGCTGCCGCGGCCGGGGCGACGAACCGGGCGGTCGCGCAGGCGCTGTTCGTCTCGGAGAAGACGGTCGAGACGCACCTGGGGAGCGTCTACCGCAAGCTCGGCATCACGGCGCGCTCGCAGCTGGGCGACGCGCTGGGGGTCAGCGCGCCGTCGCCAGCTGCGGGTACCAGGCGCTGATCTCGAGGTCGAGGTCCGCGAGGTCGGGGTGGGCGAAGAGCGCGGCGTCGTCGGGGCTCAGGCGCTGCGGGCGTCGTCCGCCGGTGGGGCATCCGTCCTCGTGGCGCAGGGGGTAGAGCTTCCACACGCGCACGGACTCGCAGTAGTGGCACTCGCCGGTGATCATGGGGACCTCGGGCAGGTCGGCGCTGGGGGAGCGGTCCCCGCACGCCGACGCCGGCGCGGGACCCGCCACCAGTGTGGTGCCCGAACGTGCCCCCGCGATCCCGCTCCGTGACCGCCCCCACGGTGTGACGCGCACCCGGCCCCGAGATCGCCCGGGTCAGCGCTCCAGGTCCGCCAGCGCCGTCTCGGCCTGCAGGATGATCGCCTCCGGGCCGGTGACCTCGTCCGGGTCGGCGTCGGCGCCCATGTCGCCCGCGCGGTAGCGGGTCCACACGCCGGCGTGGATGCACGCCGCGCGCCAGCGGGCGAACGCCAGGTAGTAGGCGATGTCGACGTCGCCGGTGCCCGTCGCCTTCGTGTACCGCGCGATGAGCTCCTCGCGCGTCGGGTAGCCCCCCGCCGGCGTGGGGCTGGACAGTGCCTCGGGCACCGTGTCGCCCGGCTGGCTCCACGACACGAGCAGGTGCCCGAGGTCGCAGAGCGGGTCGCCGATGGTCGCGAGCTCCCAGTCGAAGACGGCCACCGCATGCCCGTCGGCGTCGTAGGAGATGTTCCCGGGCCGGAAGTCGCCGTGCACGATCCCGACCTCGCCCTCGGGGATCCGCGCGGCGAGGGCGTCGTGGGTGGCGTCGATGGCCGACAGGTCCTCCATCGCCGACGAGTGCGCCTGCCGGTGCCAGCGCTTGAGCTGGCGGGCCACGAAGTTGCCGGGGCGCGACAGGTCGTCGAGCCCGACCGCGGACGGCTCGACGTGGTGCAGCGCGGCGAGCACGTCGATCGTCGAGGTGCCGACGTTCGTGCGTGCTGCCTCGGGCACCTGCTCGCCGGACTCGCGGTCGTTGAGGACCTTCCCGGGCGCGAAGTCCATGACGTAGAGGTCGGCGCCCCACACGTCGTGGTCGTCGCAGAACGCGCGCGGCGTGGGGACCGGCACCTCGGTGGGGTTGAGCGCCGAGAGGAACCGCCACTCGCGGCCCATGTCGTGGGCGGTCTCGAGGACACCGCCCAGCGGCGGGCGGCGCAGCGCCCACGCGTGCCCGCCCTCGTCGGTGACCCGGAACGTCAGGTTGGAGCGCCCGCCCGCGATGCGCGTGAAGTCCAGGGCGCCCTCGACCTCGTCGACATTCGCCCGGAACCACCGGATGACGGCCTCGGGGATCTCCTCGCCGCTCACCGCGCACCCCCCGGGAGCAGGACGATCTTGCCGACCTGGGTGTTCGACTCGAGGTGACGGTGGGCGTCGACCACCTGGTCGAGGCCCTCGAACACCCGGTCCACCTGCGGGGTGAAGGCGCCGTCGCGCAGGCCCGCGCCCACGAAGGCGCCCGCGCGGCGCAGCCGCTGTGCGTCGTGTGTCATCGCGAACAACGTATAGGCCCGCATCCACAGATCGGGCAACGTCTCGGCCGGGAACGGCGTCGGCTGCCCCGAGAGCAGCCCGTGGATGGTCAGGATGCCTCCCGGCGCGGTGGCGCGGGCCAGGTCGGCGACGCCGGGCCCGGCGACGGCGTCGAAGACGTGCTCGCAGCCGCGCCCGTCGGTGATCTCCAGGACGCGCTCGACGAGGTCCTCCTCGCCGGTCGCGACGACGTGCGCGGCGCCCGCCTGCTCCAGCGCCGCGGCCTTGCTGCTCGACCGGCTGGTGGCGATCGGGACCGCGCCGACGCGCCGGGCGACGGCGAGCGAGGCCAGCCCGACGCTCGAGGTCGCCGCCGTGACGAGGACGTGGTCGCCGGCGCGCAGCCCGCCGGTCTCGACGAGCCCGCCGTAGGCGACGAGGAACGGCATCCACACCGCGGCGCCGTCCACCCAGCTCGTCGCGTCGGGCAGCGGCACGACCGCCCGGGCCGGGACGACGGCCCGATCGGCGTAGACGCCGTAGTCGTTCATCGAGAACGCCGGGACGACGCTGACGCGGTCGCCGACCGACCACTGCGTGACGCCCTCGCCGAGCGCGGCGACGGTGCCCGAGCACTCGTAGCCGAGCCGCGCCGGGAGCCGGGTCTCCTCGATGTAGGTGCCGCGGCGGAACATCGACTCCGCCCGGTTGAGCCCGATGGCCGCGACGTCCACCGCCACCTCGCCGGGCCCGGGCACCGGGTCGGGCTCGTCGGCGAGCTGCAGCACGTCGGGCTCGCCGAGCTCGGAGAACCGCACCGTCCTCGTCATGGGCGCAGAGCCTGCCCTCTCGACGATCACGGCGCGAGGGCTGTCGCCGCGCCGTCCGCGGGTCTAGCGTGACCCGTGACCGGAAGAGGAATCCGGTCACAGGTCGAGGGAGGACGTCGGTGGGCCGGGTGGCGCAGATGCTGGACGCGGCGGGGGACCTCCTGCTCGCCCACTCCTACCGGCGCGTCACCGTCGACGACGTCGCCCGCCGGGCCGGCGTCGGCAAGGGCACCGTGTACCTGCACTTCGCGAGCAAGCTCGAGCTCTTCGCCGGGGTGCTGGTGCGCGACTCGCTCGGGGTCACCGAGGACCTGCTCGCCGCCCTGCGGGCCGACCCCGCGCAGGCCGCGCTCGACGCGACGATGCGCACGTCGTTCCTCGCGGTGCAGCGCCGGCCGCTGACCCGGGCGCTCTTCGCTGGCGACGTCGAGCTGCTCGGCGCGATCGCGACCGACAGCAAGACCGGCCTCGAGATCGTCACCGACAAGACCGAGTTCGCCCGCGAGCACTTCGCGCTGCTCCACCGGCACGGCCTGCTCGCCGACGACCCGGCGACGACGCCCGACCTGCCGTACCGGCTGAGCGCCGCCTGCATCGGCTTCTTCCTCGACCACCTCGTCCCGGCCGGCGCCGGGATGGACGTGACGGCCCGGGCCGACGCCCTCGCCGCCGTCGTCCGGGCGGGCTTCACCCCGCCCGGCGCGCCCGACCCGGCCGCCCTCGCGGCGGCGGCCACCGAGCTCGCCGCGCTCTGCGAGCGCACCCTCCACCACCTCACCGCGGCCCTCCCGGAGGAGCCATGACGACCACCCTCGACCGCGACCTCCCGCCCGACATCGCCGACCTGCCCGCCGTCCTCGACTGGCTCGCCCGCCTGCGCACCGACGCGCCGGTGTGGCGCGACCGCTTCGGCATGCACCACGTGACCCGCGCCGCCGACGTCGAGCTCGTGCTGCGCGACACCGCCACGTTCAGCTCCGACTTCTCGGCGGTGATTCCGCAGGCCCAGCAGATGAGCAAGGGCATGCTCACCCGGCTCGACCCGCCGGAGCACGGGGCGCTGCGCCACCTCGTCAGCCGGTCGTTCACCCCGAAGCGGGTCGCCGGGCTCGAGCCGCGCATCCGGGAGCTGACCCGCGCGATGCTGCCCGACCCGCCGGCGGCGTTCGACCTCGTGGACACGCTCGCGTTCCCGCTGCCCGTCACCGTCATCGCCGAGATGCTCGGGCTGCCCGCCGCCGACCGCGGGCGCTTCCGGGCGTGGGCCGACGGCCTGTTCTCGATGCAGGTCGACGACCCGAAGGAGGCGGTCGACGACCCGGCGATCCGCGACGCGATCGGGGAGATCACCGGCTACCTCGGCGGCTGGTGCCGCGCCCGGCGCGCCGAGCCGGCCGACGACCTCATCTCGGCGCTGGTCACCACCGAGGTCGACGGGCGGGTGCTCGACGACGAGGAGGCCGCCAACTTCTCGATGCTGCTGCTGTTCGCCGGGCACATCACGACGACGCTGCTGCTGGGCAACGCGGTGCGGGTGCTCGACGCCCACCCCGGCGCGTGGGAGGCGCTGCGCGCCGACCCGGCGACGATCCCGGCGACCGTCGAGGAGGTGCTGCGGCTGCGCCCGCCGTTCCCGATGACCGCCCGCGCCACCACGCGCGACGTCGAGATCGCGGGCGTCACCGTGCCGGCGCGCTCGATCGTCATGCCCTGGCTGCTCTCGGCCACCCACGACCCCGACGCGCACCCCGACCCCGAGCGCTTCGACCCCACGCGCCCCGGCATCGGCGGCGGCGCCCAGACGGCGTTCGGCCACGGCATCCACTTCTGCCTCGGCGCCCCGCTGGCCCGCCTCGAGGCGCGCGTGGCACTCGAGGAGATGACCGCTCGCTACGCTGGGCTGTCCGTGGGCGAGGGGGAGCAACGGCCGTACACGGGTCGTGTGCTCGGCACCCGCCGTCTCCCGGTCGTCGCGACCTGATCGGGTGACCGCCGGTCCTGGTGACCGAGCGTCGACTACACATCACGATCAGTCACGATGTGGGGTGTGTCCCGCGTCGCGCTCGCCCGCCTCGTCCTCGGTGTCGCCGTCGCCGTCGCCGCGGCGGGCGCCGCGCTGACGATCGCGACGGGGAACGCTCCCACCACCGCTCCCGCGCCGGTCACGGCCCCCGACCCGGCCGCGGCGCTGGCCGGCCTGGACGCGCCGCCCGAGGGGGAGCGGGTCGTCGTCGAACGGGTTGTCGACGCGGTCACCCTCGACGTCCGCCTGCCCGACGGCGGCCCGATCGTGCGCGTGCGCGCGCTCGGCGTGCAGCCCCCCGGCGCCTGCTACGGCGAGCAGGCGACGTCCTTCGCCTCGCGCGTGCTCGACCGCCGCGCCGTGCGCCTCGTCGGCGCCACCGGCCCGGCCACCGACCGCTTCGACCGCCGCCTCGCCACGGTCACCCTCGACGGCGGTGCCGACTACGGCGTCCTCGCGGCGGAGGCCGGCATCGCCCGCGCCTACCCCGCCGACGCCGCCCCGGCCGCCATGCCCCCGATCCGCGCCGCCCAGGACCGTGCCCGGCTCGCCGAGCGCGGCGTCTGGGGCGCGCCGTGCCGGGGCGCCGAGACGCCGGACGCGCCGGCGAGCACCAGCACGACCACCAGCACGACCACCACGACGACCCCGACCGCCGGCAGCTCGTAGCGAGTCCCGGTGCCAGCAATGCGGCGTTGCTGGCGTCTCACGCCGGGATCGCCACATCGTCGTCGGCACGACACGCCGCGGGCCGCGCGCAGCGACCCCGGGGCCGGCGGGCGAGGGCGTCCCTCGCTGCCTGCCAGGCGCCCAGGGAGTCCCTCGCTCCCGACGGGGGAGCCGAGCTCAGACCACCTTGCCCGGGTTGAGGATCCCGTGCGGGTCGAGCGCCGCTTTGACCGCCCGCTGCATCGCCAGCACCTCGGGCGCCTGCTCGCGCTCGAGACCGTGGCGCTTGAGCAGCCCGACGCCGTGCTCGCCGGTGACCGTGCCGCCGAGCGCCAGGGCGTCGGTGAGGATCTCCTCGAACGCCTCCTGCGCGCGGCGCCGGGCCGGCTCGTCGCCGATCGGCGTGATCAGCAGCGGGTGCAGGTTGCCGTCCCCGGCGTGGGCGATGTTGGCGATCGTCGTCCCGTGGCGCCGGCCGATCTCCTGGATGCGCCCGAGCATCTCGGGCACCGCGGCCCGCGGCACGCACACGTCCTCGGTGAGCACCGGCCCGAGCCGCTCCAGCGCCGGGTAGGCCAGGCGGCGCGCGGCGAACAGCGCCTCGGCCTCCTCGGCGTCGGCGGCCTGCGCGGCGAAGCTCGCCCCCGCCGCCTCGAAGTGGCGCAGCATCTCGGCCGCCTCGGCGTCCCCGGCCGCCCCCGGCGCGTCGGAGCGCCCGAGCAGCACGACGTCGGCCTCCGCGGCGAGCCCCATGTTCTTCCAGGCGTCGACGGCCTCGAGGCACGTGCGGTCGACGAGCTCGAGCGCGGAGGGCGTGAGCCCGGCGGCCGTGATCGCGGCGACGGCGCGCCCCGCGTCGACGACGGAGTCGAAATACCCGGCCACCGTGTGCTCGGGCGCGCGGGCGGGCCGCAGCTTCACGGTCACCTCGGTGATCACGCCGAGCGTGCCCTCGGAGCCGACCATCAGCCCCGCCAGGTCGAGCCCGGCGACGCCCTTGGCGGTGCGCCGGCCGAGCCGCACCAGCTCGCCGAGCCCGTTGACGACCTGCATCCCGAGCACGTAGTCGCGGGTGACGCCGTACTTGACGCAGCACACCCCGCCGGCGTTGGTGGCGACGTTGCCGCCGATCGTCGACCAGGGCGAGCTCGCGGGGTCCGGCGGGTACCACAGGCCCTGCTCGGCACAGACCGCGCGCAGGTCGTCGTTGACCACCCCGGGCTGCACCACCGCGAGCCGCTCGGCGCCGTCGATCTCGAGCACCTCGGTCATGTGCTCGGTGGACAGGACGACGCTGCCCGGGGTCGCGTTCGCCCCGCCCGACAGGCCGGTGCCCGCCCCGCGCGGCACGACGGGGGTCCGGTGCTCGAGGCAGGCGCGCACCACGCCCTGGACCTCCGCCGCCGTGCGGGGGCGCACCACGGCCAGCGGCAGGGCGTGCGGCGCCCACTCGGCGTCGTCGTGGGCGTAGCTCGCCAGCACGTCCGGGTCGTCGATCACCCGCCCGGCGGGCAGGGCCGCGACCAGCTCGGTCACGACGGCGGTGGACGGTGCGGCGGCGGTGCTCATCGGTGCGCATCCCCCTCGGCTCGGCCGGTCCACGGTAACCCGAACGGGACGACACGCCGCGTCGTCGATCGACGACCGAACGTCCCCGGACTGCCAGGATTCGCCCGTGCCGCGCCCGTTCGTCCGTCTCGCGCTCCTCCTCGGCGGGGCCGCCCTCGCGGCCTCCTGCGCCGGTCCGCCCGCGGCCGCCGCCAGTCCGCTGGTCACCCAGGGCGTGCTCGCCCCGTCCGGCCCGGCGGTGACCTACGACCCGGCGGCCGCGCCCGAGGGCGCCCGGCTCGCGCTCGAGGTGACGGCCCACCGCGGCGCGACCACGGCGACGTTCCGCGTCGAGGGCATGGTCCCCGACCGCGGCTACGCCGTGCACGCGCACGTCCGCCCGTGCGGCGCGACCGGCGCCGACGCCGGCCCCCACTACCAGGACCGCATCGACCCGGCGGCGACGCCGGAGAAGCCCTCGTCCGACCCGGCCTACGCCAACCCGCGCAACGAGATCTGGCTCGACCTGCGCACCGACGCCATAGGCGCGGGGACGGCGACGACGACCGTGCCGTTCGGGTTCACCGACCGGGCGCCGGCGTCGGTGGTCGTGCACGAGAAGGAGATGACGGCGACGGCCCACGGCCAGGCGGGCACCGCCGGCGGGCGTCTCGCCTGTCTCACCTCGGTGTGGCGGTGATCGGCGCGGGATAGCGTCGGGGGCGATGAGCACCGCGGGGAAAGGACCCACCCTCACCGTCTGCCGCGACTGCTGCTGCGGCACCACCCGCAAGCACCCCGGCGTCGACCACGCCGCCCAGCTCGCTCGCTTCCGGGCGGCGGCGCCGGTGCGCGTCAGCGACTGCCTCGACGCGTGCGCCTACTCGAACGTCGTGGTCGTCTCGCCCTCGAGGGCCGGGCGGGCCGCCGGGGCGCGGCCGGTGTGGCTGTTCGGGGTGCTCGACGCCGACACCGAGGACGAGCTGACCGCCTGGATCGCGGCAGGCGGCCCCGGGATCGCCGACCCGCCGGGGATGCTCGACCTGCGCATCTTCACCCCGGCGCGGAGGATCCGGTCGGCAGTGACGTAGCGCGGAGGGAGGGCGCCGTGAGCGCCGAACAGCGGGTGGCCGTGCTCCGGGAGCCCGAGCACATGACCGTCGAGACGCGGCCGGTGCCGACGCCCGGACCCGGCGACGTGCAGGTCGCGGTGCGGGCGGTCAGCGTCTGCGGCTCCGACGTGCACTACTACGACCACGGGCGCATCGGCGGCTTCGTCATGCACGGCCCGCTGGTGCTCGGGCACGAGACGTCCGGGGTGGTCAGCGCGGTCGGCGAGGGCGTCGAGACCCCGGCGGTGGGTACGCGCGTCGCGGTCGAGCCGCAGCGCAACTGCGGGCGCTGCGACCAGTGCGTGCAGGGCCGCTACCACCTGTGCCCGTGGATCTCGTTCTTCGCGACGCCGCCGGTGGACGGGTCGTTCGCGCAGTACGTGACGGTGCCCGCCGGGCGCGCCCACCCCGTGCCGGACGCGCTCTCCGACGACGCCGCGGCGATGATCGAGCCGCTCGCGGTGGCGGTGCACGCGGCGGGCAAGGCCGACATCGGCCCGGGCACGCGCGTGTTCGTCAGCGGCGGCGGGCCGGTCGGGCTGCTGTGCCTGCAGGTCGCCCGGGCCCGGGGCGCGGCGCGGGTGACGCTGTCGGACCCGGTGGCCCGGCGCCGCGAGGTGGCGCTGCGCTTCGGGGCGGACGCGGTCGTGGACCCGGGGGCCGGCGACACGGAGATCGAGCCGGCCGACGTCGTCCTCGAGTGCACCGGCGTCCAGGCCGCGGTCGACCTGGCGATCGCCGCCACGGCGCCCGCCGCGACGGTCGTCCTCGTCGGCACCGGGGCGCAGGTGACGCTGCCGCTCGACGTCGTCCAGGGCCGCGAGCTCGTGGTGAAGGGGACGTTCCGCTACGCGCACGTCTACCCGGCCGCGATCGCGATGGCGGCGTCCGGGGCGGTGCGGCTCGACGAGATGGTCACCTCGCACCACGACCTCGACGGCGCGGTCGACGCGCTGCTCGCCGCGCGCCGCGACCCGGACGCCATCAAGGCGGTCGTGCGACCGGGCTGAGACACGCACCGCGGACACGCCATCGGCCGGCACCGCAGGAGCGGTACCGGCCGGTGGGGGCGCGGGGGAGGTCAGGCCGCGATGTTGCTGACGACCTCGCCGGCGCGGCGGGCGAAGCCGCGGAGCTGGTCGCCCGGGCGCTGCTGCTCGCTGGCCTGCGCCGAGAGCACGACGAGCGCACCGGTCAGCGCCGGGACCGCGTACTGGAGGGCGTGGAGCTGGCGGTTGGCGCGGGCCGCGTCCACCGGCAGCTGCTCGGCCGCGGCGCTGACGGTCTGCCCGACGCGCTTGTCGGCCTCGCGGACGGACTCGCCGAGGCTGCTGTCGCCACCCTGCTTGGCGGTGCCCGACGGCACCGGCGAGGTGGTCGACGACGAGACGCCGCCCGCCTGGTGGACCACCGCGTCCTCGACCTTCTTGCCGACGAGGCGGGTGTAGGCCGAGGCGGCGATCGCGGCGGCGGTCAGCGCGAGCTTGGCGTTGACGGTGCCGGCGTGGCCCTTCTGGGCCACGGCGCGCTTGCGGTTCTCGGCGAGCAGCCCGGCGCCACCGACGACGTGGGCGCCGATCGCGAGGGCGTTGACCGGGCTCCACTTGGCCCAGCCGATGCTCGACACGCGGTCGGCGGTGCGACGGTCACCGGCTTCCTCGGCCGCGGCGTTGAGGCCCGCGAGACCGAACAGGGAGCCGCCGAACCAGGCGGCGAGACCGACGTCGTGCATGGCGTGGAGAACGGTGTTGCGCGTGCTCAAAGGAGCTCCTCTGCTCGTGGGGGCTGTCTCACGCGGACGCGTCAGCGCGCCGCGGGGCGACCACGGCGGGCGTGAGGGGGAGGCGGGGCGGCCCCGCCGGGGAACTGGGCTGATCTGCTCAACCCGATACAGGGGCATAACCGCCGGGGGCCGCGCCCAACCGCGCGACGGGCATCACAGGCCGTACGACTCGAGGAGCCGCAGCCACACCTCGCTCATCGTCGGGAACGACGGGACGGCGTGCCACAGCCGCTCGAGGGTCACCTCGCCGACGACCATCACCGTCGCCGCGTGCAGCATGTCGGTGACGTCCTGGCCGACCAGCGTCGCGCCGACGACCACCCGCCGCTCCCGGTCGACGACGATCGTCGCGAGCCCCGAGTAGCCGTCGGCCTGCAGCGCCCCGCCGGCGGTGGCGCCGATGTCGTAGCTGACGACGTCGACGGTCAGGCCGGCGTCGCGCGCGGCCGCCTCGGTGAGCCCCACCGACGCGACCTGGGGGTCGGTGAACACGACCTGGGTGACCGCGGTGCGCTCGGCGGTGGTGGCGGTCTTCGCGTAGGGCCGGTCGAGCTCCTCGGTCTCGCCCTTGGAGCGCGCGACGAGGACGTCGGCGCAGGCCCGGGCCTGGTACTTGCCCATGTGCGTGAGCTTCGCGCGGTCGGTGCAGTCGCCGACGGCGTGCAGCCACTCGCCCTCGACGCCGGTGACCAGGGTGGTGTCGTCGACGGCGAGCACGTCGCCGTCGCCGAGCCCGACCGTCTCCAGCCCGAGGCCCGTGGTGCCCGGTCGCCGTCCGGCCGCGACCACGAACTCGTCGGCCTCGACGGCGGTGCCGTCGTCGAGGTCGGCGTGCACGGTCGACCCGTCGCGGCGCACGGCGCGCACCGAGGTGCCGAGCCGCACGTCGACGTGGTCGTCGCGCAGCGCGGCGAGGACCCGCTCGCCGGCGGCCGGCTCCATCGTGGGCAGCAGGCGCTCGCCGTGCTGCACGAGCGTCACCGCGGAGCCGAGGCGCTGCCACGCGGTCGCGAGCTCGCAGCCGACGGCGCCGCCGCCGAGGACGATCATCGAGCCCGGGACCCGCGGCGCGGAGGTCGCCTCGCGGTTGGTCCAGGCGCCGACGTCGCCGATGCCCTCCACCGGCGGCAGCGTCGGCGCGCTCCCGGTAGCCACGACGACCGCGCGGGTAGCCGCGAGCGCAGTGGTCGTGCCGTCGGTGTGGTCCACCTCCACGCGCCGTTCGCCGACGAGGCGTCCCCGGCCCCGCACCAGCAGGGCGCCGGTGCTGCCGATCCAGTCCGCCTGGGAGGAGTCGTCGAAGTGCTCGGTGAACGCATCACGGCGGTCGAGGACCGCGCCCGCGTCGACCGGTCCGTCGAGGGTCTACGCGACCCCCGGCATCCGCTCGGCCGCGGCCCGGACCTCGACCGGACGCAGCAGGGCCTTGCTGGGCATGCACGCCCAGTAGGAGCACTCGCCCCCGGCACGTTCCGCCTCGACGATGGCCACGGACAGCCCGGCGCGCGCGACGCGGTCGGCGACGTTCTCGCCGGCCGGTCCGGCACCGAGCACGATGACGTCGGTCTCCTGGGTAGTCACGGGCCGGGGGCTGCCACGGGCCCCGGCGACCGGAAACGTCCGGTGGCCCTCGTCCTGGGCGCGAGCCGGGGTCTCGGCTTCCTCGTCGCGCGGGAGCTCGGACGCCGCGGGCATGACCTCGCGGTCGTCGCGCGCTCGCCCGAGGGGCTCGAGGCGGCCCGCGGCGACCTGGAGGCGACCGGCGCGCGGGTGGTGACGCTGCCCGCGGACCTCGCGTCCCGGCCCGCCGCGGAGTCGGTGGTCGAGGCCGCGGACCGCTCGTTCGGCCGGCTCGACGTCGTGGTGGCCAACGCCGGGATCATCCAGGTCGCCCCGCTGCGGGCGCTGGACGCGCAGGATCTCGCCGACGCGCACGACGCGATCTTCTGGAGCGCGGTCTACCCGGTGCTGGCGGCGATACCGGTGCTGCGCCGCGGCGGGGGCGGGCACGTCGTGGTGATCACGTCGATCGGCGGCAAGGTCCCGACCCCGCGCCTGCTGCCCTACACCGCGGCGAAGTTCGCGACGGTCGGCTTCGCCGAGGCGCTGCGCACGGAGGCCGGGCGCGACGGGGTGACGGTGACGACGGTGGTGCCCGGGCTGATGCGCACCGGGTCGACGCGCAACGCGCTCGTCGGCGGCGACCGGGAGGCCGAGCTGCGGTGGTTCACCGCGCTGGCGTCCCTGCCGCTGCTGTCGATGGACGCCGGCGCCGCCGCCCGCCGGATCGTCGCGGGCGGGCTGGCCGGGCGCCCGGAGGTCGTGCTGACCCCGGCGGCGAAGGTCGGGCTGCGCGTGCACGGGCTCGCACCGGGGCTCACGCAGCGGGCGCTGACCCTGCTCGACCGGCTGCTCCCGGCGCCGGGCGACGACCCGCCGCAGCCCGGGCACACGCTGCCCGAGCAGCCGTGGTGGCAGCGCCTGCTCACCACGCTCGACCGCCGCGCGGCCGTCCGCCACCACGAGCTGGACGACGAGACGCCGCGCCGCTGAGCCGGCCGGGGGATGTGAGCGGAGTTCGGTGCTCTAGCACCGAACTCCGCTCACGTGGTGCGTCAGCTGCCGGACTTCGAGGTGAGCTGGGCCAGGTACTCGTGGCACCGGTGGGCGCGCTCCGAGTCCTGGCTCATCACGGTGCGGAAGAAGTCGGCGACCTCGTCCAGGCCGGCGTTCTCGGCGTCGCGGACGTACTGGCCGTAGTCGTGTCCGGCCTTGAGGGCGTGGTACTGCACGGAGACGAGGTCGAAGGTGACGTCGTCGAATCCGGTCTCTCCGGTGGCCATGGCTGCCTCCATGGATGGTCCTGCGTGTCCTCCGGGCTGCTCGCTCAACTCGGACACCGTGGCCTACCCGATGTGACCCGGGTCGCACCGGTCGTCAGAAGTCCCGTGCCACCTCGTGCGGCATGCCCTTGGTCAGGCTGCGGAGCTGGATGCGGCGGAAGAAGCGGATGAGCGGCCGGAAGCCCAGCTGCACACTGCCGATGACGAACAACGTCACCCCGACGTTGAACAGCTCGTGCCAGTAGAAGGCGATGCTGCCGATGGTGAAGAACAGGAAGATCCCGATGTCGTTGATGATGCTGAGCAGCTCGTAGCGCTGGCGCATCACGATCTCCTGGTTGCCCAGCGAAATGGTGATGGCGTCGCCCTCGTGCCCGGCGTCGGGGTCCTGCTGGTCCTCCTCGCTCCGGGTGTCCTCGGCCTCGTTGCTCGTGTCCTGACTCATCGATCCTCCTCGGGGTCGGGGCGATCGCCTGTCGGCATGACGTACGAGGTGGGTGAATCGGTGCCCGGACAAACCTCGATCTCACGCCGGCCGCGTTTGCGGGGGCCCCGGGTCGGTGACACCGTTCTCCTCGACCGGTTCACCTCGGGAGCCGGGCGCCCCACCACCACCCGGAATCCCGCCGGAGGCGCCCCCCGTGAGCCTGCCCCGTCGTGCCGCGGACCTCGTCCGCGCCTGGCCGCTGTTCCGCCAGCTCACCGGCCCCGACCCCCTGGGTCGCGGCGCCGCCGTCGAGTCGAACGACTCGCACGAGTTCCGCGCCCGGACCGCGGACGCCGACACGGTGACGAAGTCGGTCTGCCCGTTCTGCGCGGTCGGTTGCGGTCAGAAGATCTACAGCCGTGAGGGCCGGGTGACCCACATCGAGGGCGACCCCGACTCGCCGATCAGCCGCGGCCGGCTCTGCCCCCGCGGGTCGTCGAGCCTGTCGCTGGTCACGTCGCCCTCGCGCCTGACGCGCGTGCGCTACCGGCGCCCGCACGGCACCGAGTGGGAGGACCTCGAGCTCGGCACGGCGATGGACATGATCGCCGACCGGATCGTCGAGTCCCGCGCGCGGACCTGGGAGGACACCGACGACGAGGGGCGGGTGCTGCGGCGCACGCTGGGCTTCGCGCACCTCGGCGGGGCGACGCTGGACAACGAGGAGAACTACCTCCTCAAGAAGCTCTACACCGCGCTCGGCGCCGTCCAGGTGGAGAACCAGGCGCGCATTTGACACAGCTCCACCGTCCCCGGTCTGGGGACCAGCTTCGGGCGCGGCGGCGCCACCAACACCCAGCAGGACATCGCGCAGGCCGACTGCGTGGTCCTCGAGGGCTCGAACATGGCCGAGGCGCACCCGGTCGGCTTCCAGTGGGTCATGGAGGCGAAGGCCCGCGGCGCGCAGATCATCCACGTCGACCCGCGGTTCACCCGCACCAGCGCCGTCGCCGACGCGCACGTCCCGATCCGTCCCGGGACGGACATCGCCTTCCTCGGCGGACTGGTCAACTACGTGCTGGAGAACGAGCGCGACTTCCGCGAGTACGTCGTCGCCTACACCAACGCCCCGATGCTGGTCCGCGAGGACTTCGTCGACGCGGGTGACGACGACGGCCTGTTCTCCGGCTGGGACCCGGAGACGTGCTCCTACGACACCTCCACCTGGCAGTACGAGGGCACCGAGGTGGCGGCCGCGTCGGGCGACCGGGACGCCTGGGACGCGGACACCCACCAGCCCGAGGCGCGCCGCGAGTCGAACCGCATCACCCACCTGCTCGGCCAGTCCGAGGGGGCGGGCTCGGGCGGGGCGAACTTCGCCGGCGAGCCGGTGCGCGACGAGACGCTGCAGCACCCGCGCTGCGTCTACCAGGTGCTGCGCCGCCACTTCGCCCGCTACACCCCGGAGATGGTGTCGCGGGTCTGCGGGATGTCGCCCGACCAGTTCCGCATGGTCGCCGAGGCGATCTGCGCGAACTCCGGGCGCGAGCGCACCACGATGTGGGTCTACTCGGTGGGCTGGACCCAGCACACCGTCGGCGTCCAGTACATCCGCTGCGCCTCGATCCTGCAGGGACTGCTGGGCAACATCGGCCGTCCCGGCGGCGGGATCATGGCGCTGCGCGGGCACGCCACCATCCAGGGCTCCACGGACATCCCGACGCTCTACGACCTGCTGCCGGGCTACATCCCGATGCCGCACGCCCACAAGAAGATGACGCTGGCCGACTTCGTCGAGGCCGACTCCGCGTCCAAGGGCTTCTGGGGCAACATGCCCGCCTACATGGTCAGCCTGCTCAAGGCCTGGTTCGGCGACGCGGCCACCGCCGAGAACGACTGGTGCTTCGGCCTGATGCCGCGCATCACCGGCGACCACAGCACGTTCACGACCGTGCTGAACATGATCGACCGGAAGTGCGAGGGCTACCTCGTCCTCGGGGAGAACCCCGCGGTGGGCACGACCAACTCCAAGCAGCAGCGCCTCGGGCTCGCCGCGCTGCAGTGGCTCGTCGTGCGTGACCTGCAGGAGATCGAGACCGCGACGTTCTGGCGCGACGGCCCGGAGATCGAGACCGGGGAGATGCGCACCGAGGACATCGGCACCGAGGTCTTCCTGCTGCCCGCGGCCACGCATGTCGAGAAGGCCGGGTCGTTCACCAACACCCAGCGGCTGCTGCAGTGGCGCCACCAGGCGGTCGAGCCGCCCGGTGACGCGCGCAGCGACCTGTGGTTCGTCCACGAGCTGGGCAAGCGCATCCGGGCCCGGCTCGCGGGCTCCGGCCTCGAGCGCGACGCGGCGGTGCACGCCCTGACCTGGGACTACCCGACCGAGGGCGTCCACGGCGACCCGGACGCCCACGAGGTCCTCAAGGAGATCAGCGGCGTCGACGCCGACGGGAAGCCGGTGTCGGGCTACACGGCGCTGCGCGACGACGGCTCGACGTCCTGCGGCTGCTGGATCTACTCCGGGGTCTACGCCGACGGGGTCAACCAGGCCGCGCGGCGCGTCCCCGCCGGCGGCGAGAGCCCGGCGGCGCTGGAGTGGGGCTGGGCGTGGCCGATGAACCGGCGCGTGCTCTACAACCGGGCCTCCGCCGACCCCGAGGGCCGGCCGTGGAGCGAGCGCAAGGCCTACGTGTGGTGGGACGAGGAGTCGCAGCGCTGGACCGGCCACGACGTGCCCGACTTCGAGGCCGACAAGCCGCCGTCGTACCGGCCGCCGGAGGGGGCGGTCGCGCAGGACGCCATCGGCGGCGACGAGCCGTTCATCATGCAGGCCGACGGGCGGGTGTGGCTCTACGCGCCGACGGGGCTCGCCGACGGGCCGATGCCCGTGCACTACGAGCCCGAGGAGGCGCCGAGCCGCAACGCGCTGCACCCGCTGACGCGCGCCAACCCGGCGCGGGAGAGGTTCGTCCGCGACGACAACCCCTACAACCCGTCGGACCACCAGCCGGGTTCCGAGGTGTTCCCGTACGCGTTCACGACGTTCCGCATCGCCGAGCACCACACGGCGGGCGGGATGAGCCGGTGGACGCCCTACCTCGCCGAGCTCGCGCCGGAGATGTTCGTGGAGGTCTCGCCGGCGCTGGCCGCGGAGCGGGGCCTCGAGCACACGGGCTGGGCGACGATCGTGACCTCGCGCTCGGCGATCGAGGCGCGGGTCGTCGTCACCGAGCGGATGAAGCCGCTGCGGATCGCCGGCGAGACCGTGCACCAGGTGGGCCTGCCGTGGCACTGGGGCTCGAACGGGCTGGTCACCGGGGACGCCGCCAACGAGATCATCGGCATCTCGCTGGACCCGAACGTCCACATCATGGACACCAAGACCGGGACCTGCGACGTCGTCGCCGGGCGCCGGCCGCGGGGCCCGGAGCTGCTGACGTTCGTGGACGGCTACCGGCGCCGGGCGGGCCTGGTCTAGCCGACGCGGATCTCGACCCGCCGGCTCGCGTCGAGCGACGCGAGCGGGCGGGCGGGCCCGACGCCGACGGCGGTGAGGCTGCCGGCGGGCACCCCGGCCGCCTGCAGCCGGCGCACGACCTCCTCGGCGCGCTGCTGCGAGAGCACCTGGGCGCTGCCGGTGTCCTCGCCGGCGGGGGCGGTGTGGCCCTCGACGGTGACCGGCGGGCCGGGGGCGGCGCGCAGCGCGGCGGCGACGCGTGACACGGCGGCGGCCGACTCCGGGGTGAGCGTCGCGCTGTCGGCGGGGAAGCGCAGCGGGGCCGCGACGAGCACCTCGTCGACGGTGCCCTGCAGGACCGCGGTGTCGGGGCCGGTGCGCCCGGCCGGGCGGGGCGAGGCGCCGGACGGGTCCGCGCCGGACGGGTCCGCGCCGACGGGGGCGGCCGACGCCGCGGGGGCCGGCGGGGTCGGTGCGCCGCCCGGCGTGCCGCCCTGCGTGAGCGCGACCGCCACGACCGCGCCGCCCAGGAGCAGGACCGCGAGGGCGACGAGCAGGACCGGGGTGCGGCGGCGCCGACCGGACGCGGCGTGGGTGCCACCGCCCGCCGGGCCCCGGCCACCCCACCAGTGCGCCCCGCCGGGCACGCCGGTGACACGTCCGCGATGGTGTCCACCGCCTGTCACGCGCCACCTCCTCCCGGTCGTGACGCACTGTGCCCGTTCTGTGCCGCGACGCGCCCGGGATCGGGAAGAAAGCGCCCGGACGGCCGCGGGCACGTTGCGTCGTCCGGCCCATGTGAGCGAAGTTCGGGGCGATAGCACCGAACTTCGCTCACGAGGGTGGGTGGAAGGATCGCCCGCCGTGACGACCCCGAGTGCCGAGCCGGCACTGCGTGTACTGCGCCGGGAGGACGTGCTGGCCGCGGCCGCCGACGTCGACCCCGTGGCGACCGTGCGGGCCACGCTGCTCGCCCACGCGCGCGGCGCGACGACCCTGCCCGACGAGGCCTACCTGCCCTGGCACACGGCGTCCGGGGCCTTCGCGCGCAGCCTCGCGCTGCCCGGGGCGGTGTGGGGCGACCGGCCGGCGGTCGGCCTCAAGGTCATCAACTCGAGCCTCGACAACCCCGGCCGCGGCCTGCCGCGCGCGCAGGGCTGGACGTTCCTGTTCGACCCCGACACCGCGCGTCCTGTCGCCATGCTCGAGGCCGCCTGGATCTCGGCGACCCGGACCGCGGCCTACACCGTGCTGTCGGCGCGCCTGCTCGCCGCGCCGGGGCTCGACCGGATCGCGGTGCTCGGGTGCGGGGCCCTCGCGGCGTCGCACCTGGACCTGCTGGGCGCCGAGTACCCCGACGCCTCGGTCGTCCTCCACGACCTCGACCCCGCCCGCGCCCGCGCGCTGGCCGCCCTGCGCCGCGCCGACGTCGCCGACGACCCGCGCACCGCCGTCGACGGGGCCGGCCTGGTCGTCTGCACCACCACGACCACCACCGGCTACCTCGCGCTCGACTGGCTCGCCCCCGGCGCGCTGGTGGCGCACGTGTCGCTCGACGACGTGCTGCCCGAGGTCGTGGCGGGCACGGACCTGGTGGTCGTCGACGACTGGGACCTGGTCGCCGCCGACGACCGGCGCCTGCTGGGGCGGATGCTGCGCGAGGGCACGCTCGCGGCGCCGGGGGAGCGCCGGCCCGGGGCGCGCACGGTCGACGCGACGATGGCCGAGGTCGTGGCGGGGACGCACCCGGGGCGGGCGCGGGACACCGACGTCGTCCTGTCCAACCCCTTCGGTATGGGCGTGCTCGACGTGGCCCTGGCCGCCGACGTCCACGACGCCGCCCTCGCCCGCGACCTCGGCACGGTCATCGACCCCTGAGCACGTGAGCGAACTTCTGGGCTATAGCCCCGAAGTTCGCTCACATGGCTACTCCCCGCCCGTCCGCGGGGTGAGGCCGGCGGCGCGGATGCCGGCGACGACGGCCTCCTCGTCGGCCAGCGACGCGTCACCGCTGGCACCGGCCGCGCCGAGCAGCGTCCCCGCGTCGTCGTGGATGAACACCCCGCCGGGCACCGAGAACACCTTGCCGCCGGCCAGCGCCGAGACCGAGGTGAAGAACTCCGGCGAATCGGCGGCCCGCGCCGCGATGGCCCGGCTGTCCATCCCGAGGGCGAGCATGCCGTGCGCCTTGGCCGTGGCGACGTCGGGGCGCAGGAACCCCGACCCGTCCTCGCGGCCCAGCGCCACGAGCGCACCGCCGGGGTCGAGCACCGCGACGGTCAGCGGCTTGAACCCCTGCGCGCGGGCGTGCGCGAGGGCGGCGGACACGATGCTCTGGGCCTGCTCGAGGGTGATGCTCATGGCGGCCCGGTACCCGCTCGGGGGCGCCGCGTCACCCCCGCCCCGGGTCGGTGACGGCCACCGGCGACCCCGGCTCACCCACCGCTCGTCCGCGATCACCGACGGCTCACCGTGCGGGCGTGCCACGTCGACCTGGTGATGACGATGGTCGACTAGGGTGGTCGCCGACCGTCACGACGGGAGGGGACGGCCATGGAGGGACGCCACGGCGCCCCGACGCGTGACGCGACGCGTGTCCCCGGGACCTCGTCGGCGCCGGCCCCGGTCACACCCCCGCCCCCGGACGAGCCCGCGCTGCTCGAGGGGTTCGAGGAGGGCGTGGTCGTCTGCGACGGCGCCGGCGTCGTCCGCGCCGCCAACCCCGCCGCCCGCAGCCTGCTGCCCGGCCTGCGCGTCGGCGAGGTCGTCGACGTCGCGCGCTGCGACGTCCTCGCCCGCGCCGTGCGCGACGGTGCCCCGGACGGGTTCGAGGCGGTCGTCGTGCACCCCGCCGGCGAGCGCCACGTGCGCGGCCGCCGCGGACCCGGCCTCGGGACGACCCCGCCGCCGGCGCCCCGGGAGGGCGACACCACCTGGTACCTGCGCGACGTCACCGGCGAGCAGGCCCGCACCGACACCCTGCTCGCCGCCCAGGAGCGCGCCGCCTTCCTCGCCGAGGCCGGGCGCGCTCTGCACGGCGTCCTGCACCTCGACCGCACCGCGCGGCGCGTCGTCGCCCTCGCCGTGCCCCGCCTGGCCGCCGGCGCGACGCTCGTCGTGCGCCACGACGACACCGTCACCTGGGCCTGCGCGGAGCTCGGCGGCGGCCGCCCCCGGCTGGGTCGCCTCGCCGCCGCGGACCTCGCCCGCGTCCCCGCGCTCACCGCGGCCCTCGGCGGCGGCGACGCCGCGGGCCCGTGGCTCGCCGAGGAGCTCGCCCGCGTCACCGGCCTGGAGGCCGGCCCCGGTCCCCTGCGCGCCTGCCCGGTGCCGATCACCGGGGTCGTCGAGGCCGTCGTCGTGCTCGCCGACCCGCGCGCGGGCGACGAGGACTACCCGCTCGCCGCCGTCGAGGAGGACCTGCTCACCTCCTACGTCGCGCGCGCCGGCACCGCCCTGGCCGCGGCCGCCCTCCACGAGGAGCAGGCCCACCTCGGCGCCGTCCTGCAGGAGAGCCTCGCCGCGCCGCGCCTGCCGGTCACCCCGGGCGTCGTCTGGGGCGCCGCCTACCGCCCGGCCCGCGAGACCATGCGCGTCGGCGGCGACTTCTACGAGGTGGTCGGCGCCCCGCAGGAGGGCGGCCGTTCCGCGTTCCTGCTCGGCGACGTCTGCGGCAAGGGCATCGAGGCCGCCGTGCTCTCCGGGCGCGTGCGCCAGTCGTGGCACGCCCTGCGCCTGCTCGAGGACCGGCCGGGCCGGCTGCTGCCGCTGCTCAACACCGCGCTGCTCGACGCCGTCGCCACCCGGGACGAGAGCCCGCGGTTCGCGACGATGGTGCTCGGCGACGCCCGCCCGGCCGGCGACGGCGCGGTCGAGCTGCGCCTGGCCACGGGCGGGCACCCGCCGCCGCTGATCCTGCGCACCACGGGCGAGGTCGAGCCCGTCGCGATGTCGGGGATGCTCGTCGGCGGGATCCGCGAGGCCCGCTTCGGCGAGGCCGAGGTGCGCCTGGGCCCCGGCGACACCTGCCTGCTCTACAGCGACGGCGTGGTCGAGGCCCGCGGCCCCGGCGACTTCTTCGGCGAGGAGCGGCTCGCCGCGGTCCTGCCGCGCTGCGCCGGCGCCCCGGCCGCCGTGCTCTGCGAGCAGCTCGAACAGACCGTCGTCTCCTGGCTCGACGGGCACGACCACGACGACGTCGCGATGCTGGCGATCCAGGCGCCGCCGGTGTGACCGGACACGAGGAGCATCGAGGCGTGACCACCGCGTCCCCGACCACCGACGCGACCGCCCTGCGCGCCGCCTATCTCGACCGGCTCGCCGCGAGCGACGAGCCCGGCGCGGTCGCGGTCGCCCTCGACGCCCTCGAGGCCGGCGTCGACCCCGAGGTCGTGTTGCTCGACGTCGTCGCCGGCGCCCAGCGCGAGGTCGGCGACCGCTGGGCGGCGGGGGAGTGGACCGTCGTGCAGGAGCACGTCGCCACCCACATCAGCGAGCGCGTGGTCGCCGCCGTCGCCGTGCGCGCGCCGGCCCCGGCGCCCACCGGCGTCGGCACGGTCGCGGTCGCGTGCCTCGACGGGGAGTGGCACGGGCTGCCCGCGCGCCTGCTCGCCGAGGTCCTCGCCCGGCACGGCTGGGCGGTCGAGTTCCTCGGCGCCTCGGTGCCCGCCGCGCAGCTCGCCTCCCACGTCCACCGCGTCGGCCCCGACGTCGTCGCGATCTCCAGCTCGCTGCCCTCCCGGCTGCCCGCGGCCCGGCGCATGGTCGAGGCGTGCCGAGCGACGGGCACCCCGGTGCTCGCGGGCGGGCCGGCCTTCGGCACCGACGGCCGCTGGGCGCGCGCGGTCGGCGCCGACGGCTGGGCGCCCGACGCCCGCGCCGCCGCCGCCGTGCTCGCCGCCGCCCCGGACGGGCCGTGGTTCGCCGACGAGCCCGACAGCCCCGGCGGCTCCGACGCCGCCACCTCCGGGACGCCCGCCGACCGCGGCGGCCGCGAGGAGCAGGCGGTGCTGCACGCCCGCCGCGGCGAGCTCGTGGCGCTGGCCGCCACGGCCGTGCGCCCGGACGCCGGGGAGGTGTCCGAGGAGCTCGCCGACGACCTGGGTCACCTCGTCGACTTCCTCGCCGCCGCGGTGTTCGTGGACGACCCGTCGCTGTTCGACGGCTTCGTGCAGTGGGTCGGCACCGTGACCATCCCCGCCGGCCTGCGCACCACCGAGGTCGCGCCGGCCCTCGACGCGCTCGCCACGGCGCTGGCGGACTCGCCGCGCACCGCACGCTTCCTCCGCGATGCCCACGGGGGCCTGCCCGCCCCGGTGGGGTGAGAGGTGTCCCCATGCCCGAGCTGATCATCCGCACCGAGCGCACCGACGGAAACGCCGTGGTGATCGTCGGCGGGGACCTCGACTACGACAGCCACGGCCGTCTCGACGACGCCGTCGGCGCGGCCCTCGACGACCCACCGGCCGGGCTGGTCGTCGACCTCGCCGCCGTCACCTACTGCGACTCGTGCGGCCTGCGCGTGCTGCTCGGTGCCCACCGCCGCGCGACCGAGGCCGGGGCGACGTTCCTGCTGCGCGGCGCGCAGGGCCAGCCCGCCCGCGCCCTGCGGCTGACCGGGCTCGACCAGGTCTTCGGCTAGGTGCGCGGCTAGGTGGGCTGCGCGGGCGTCAGCAGCGGGGTGCGGCGGTAGAGGTCGACCGACACCGTCGCGAGCCACACCCACACGAGCAGCAAGGCCGCCCAGAAACCGAGCACGACCGCGGGGCTCGACGACCCCGACGCGATGCCCGCGAACGCCACGAGGAACAGCACGCCGGTGACGCGCGAGAACCACGCCGGCCCCGGGCGCTGCGCCCGCGCGAGCACCAGGGCGCCCGCGACGAGGCAGAGGAAGCCGAGCCCGCCGAACACGAGGTGCCCGATGCCGCCGACGGTGACCGCGACCGGCGGGCCGTCGGGCGTGCCGGGCGGGTAGCCGTTCATCGGGTCGGCGACGAAGACCCCGGCGCCGACCATGCCCACCCCGAACGCCGCGACCAGGCGCGGCCCCCAGGTCGTCCCGGGGCCGCCGCCGAGCGTGCGCAGGGCGCGCGCCATCCCGACGGCCGCCGCGACCACCATCAGGCCGGTGACCACCAGGTTCGCGATCTGGATCCAGCCCCACGGCCCGGCCGCCAGCAGGCTCAGGTCGTGGCGGGTGAGGTCGAAGCCGTCGCGGGTGAGGGCCTGCGCCAGCCCCACGACGACGTAGAAGGGCCCGGCGAGCACGCCGTAGCCGAGCAGCGAGCGGGTGATCGCCGCGTGGCGGTCGGCGTCGCCGCGCCCGACCAGCGGGCTGCCGGAGGGACCGGTGGGGCGGGCCATGGTCACGTCCTCACTGGACTGATCGGTACCGAAGCTGGTACCGCACGGTACTGCTCCTGGTACCGTACCGTCCAGCTCAGGAGGTGGGCGTGGACGACGGGTTGATCGTGCGGGTCGGTGGCGGACCGGCGTCGGGTGCCGGCGAGCCCGCGGGCAAGCGCGCGGCGATCGTGCGGGCCGCCACGGAGCTCTTCCTGCGCCACGGCTACCAGGGCACGCGCACCGAGCAGATCGCCGCCGCCGCCGCGGTGTCGAAGCAGACCGTGTACCACCAGTTCGGCGACAAGGAGCGCCTGTTCCGCGAGATCGTCCTGGGCACCACGGCCACCGCGGAGGCGTTCACCGCCGACCTGGTCGAGGCCTTCGCCGGCGTCACGACAGCGGGGCAGGTGGAGCCCGCCCTGCGCGCGGTCGCGCGGCGCTACCTCGCGGCGGTGCTGAACCCGCAGGTCCTGGCCCTGCGCCGCCTGGTGATCGGCGAGGCCGCACGCTTCCCCGACCTCGCGGCCACCTACCACCGCGAGGTCCCCGCCCGGGTGCTCGCGGCGCTGGCCGGGCAGTTCGGCGAGGTCCTGGGTCTCGACGACCCCGCGCAGGCGGCCGCCGACTTCGCGTTCCTCGTGCTCGGCCGGTCGCTGGACGAGGGCATGTTCCACCTCGAGGTCCCGGACGTCGACGTCGACGCCACCGCCGACCACGCCGTCGACGTCTTCCTCGCGGCCCATGCGCTGCCGCGCACGTGAGTGATCCGGGTCGCCAGGGCAACCCAGATCACTCACGTGCGCGTCAGCGCATCGTCGACTCCAGGAACGCGAAGAAGGTCGCCGACCAGCGCTCGGCGGCGTCGACGTGCGGCCCGTGGCCGGAACCGGTGAAGATCTCGATCTCGGCGCGCCCGCCCGCCGCGCGGTAGGCCTCGAGGACGTCGCGGATCTGGGCGACCATCGGCTGCGGCGGGAACACGTCCGGGCCCGGCCAGCCCGGCACGGTCCCGGCCGCCCCGAGCGTGCCGAGCTCCAGGGCCGAGCCGTCGGCCACGACGAGGTCGTCGGCGCCGTGGGTCCACAGCACCGGGGGCAACGGGTTCAGCGTCGGCAGCCACGACCAGTCGCAGTACTTCGGTGACAGCGCGTTGAGCAGCCCGCGCGTGCCCGGCGCCGCGCCCGGCCAGTGCTCCGAGGCCTGCGCGTCCCCGGGGTAGCCGTCATCGGAGATGGTCGTCAGCAGGATCTCGTCGACGAGGATGTCCTCGCGGTCGGGCGGCTCGCGGTGACCCGCCGCCCAGTACGTCGCGTTCATGACGTTGCGCGGCGAGAGCGGGCTGTCGGCGCTGCGGTCGCGCTCGCGCAGCCGCTGCACGAACTCGGGGTTGGCCACCCCGGCGCCCGATCCCGCGACGTCGGGCCAGCACGGCGAGCCGTCGCGGAACACGCCGCCGAAGCCGTACGGCGACACCGGGTCGAGGAACGTCAGCGAGGCGACGGTCCGGGCGCGCGCGGCGAGGGCGATCGCCGCGCCCGCCGTCGACCAGCCGACGAGGTGCGCGGGCCGGTCGACGCCAAGCGCGTCGAGGAAGCCGACGAGGTCGTCGGCCCAGTCGCCGAGCCCCCGGGTGGCGTCGATCGGTGCCGGCTCGGAGCGCCCGAAGCCGCGCATGTCGGGGGCGAGCAGGCGCCAGCGTTCGGGCGCGCCGGGCATGAGGTGCTCGAAGAAGCGGCCGGTGGAGAGGTTGCCGTGCACGAACACCACGGGTTCGCCGTCGGACGGGCCGGACTCGAGGTAGTGGGTGCGGATGCGCCCGTCGACCTCGCCCGCGCGCACGCCGGGCAGCAGGTGGTCCATCAGATCCCCTCCGGGAGTCGCGCCAGCACCGCGTCGGTGTCCAGCCCGCGCGGGAGCGTCCCGAACGCGTAGCCGCCCTCGCCGGTGACCCGCGAGGCCACGTAGGCGTCCGCGACGGCCGCCGGGGCGTGGCGCACGAGCAGCGCGCCCGAGAGCAGCACCGCCATCCGCTCGGCGAGGCGGCGGGCGCCGCGCTCGTCGGCGTGCGCGAGCTCGGCCTCGACCTCCTTGCGGCCCGCGTCGATGCGGTCGTCGACGCCGGAGACCTCCGCGCGCCACGCCTCCAGCGACGCCGGCTCGCGGGCGAGCACCCGCAGCAGGTCCAGGGCGTTGACGTTGCCCGAGCCCTCCCAGATCGAGTTCAGCGGCGACTCGCGGAACAGCCGCGGCATCCCCGACTCCTCGACGTAGCCGTTGCCGCCCAGGCACTCGAGGGCCTCGCCGACCACCGCGGTCTGGCGCTTGCAGATCCAGTACTTCCCCAGCGTGACGCCGATGCGCCGGAGCGCCGCCTCGTGCTCGTCGCGCCCCGCCCGGTCCTGCGCGCCCGCCAGCCGCATCGCGAGCGTCACCGCCGCCTCGGACTCGCAGGCCAGGTCGGCCAGCACCTCGCGCATCAGCGGCTGCTCGATCAGCGGGCGGCCGAACGCCGAGCGGTACCGGGCGTGGTGCGCCGCCCGCGACACCGCCGCGCGCATGCCCGCCGCCGAGCCCAGCGTGTTGTCGAGCCGCGTGCAGGCGACCATCTCGATGATCGTGCGGACCCCGCGGCCCTCGTCGCCGACGCGCCACGCGACCGTCTCGTCGAACTCCGGCTCCGAGGAGGCGTTGGAGCGGTTGCCCAGCTTGTCCTTGAGGCGCTGGATGCGGAACGTGTTGCGGGTGCCGTCGGGCAGCACGCGCGGCACGAGGAAGCAGGTCAGGCCACCCGGCGCCTGCGCGAGCACCAGGAACAGGTCGCACATCGGCGCGCTGGTGAACCACTTGTGGCCGGTGAGCCGGTAGGTCTCGCCGTCGGCGCGGGCGACGGTGGTGTTGCTGCGGACGTCCGAGCCGCCCTGCTTCTCGGTCATCCCCATGCCGGCGAGCAGGCCCTGCTTGGTCGACGGGACGCGCAGGCCGGGGTCGTACACGCGGCTGGTCAGGCCGGGGCCGTAGGTCGCGAGCAGCTCCGGGGCCGCGCGCAGGGCCGGCAGGACGGCGTAGGTCATCGAGACCGGACAGCCGTGGCCCGCCTCGAGCTGCGACCACGTCAGGAACCCCGCGGCGCGCGCGACGTGGGCGCCGGGCCGGTCGTCGGACTGCTCGGCCCAGGGCGCGCCCGCGAAGCCGCGTCCCACGGCCTCGGTCAGCAGCGCGTGGTAGCCGGGGTCGTAGTCGACCTCGTCGACGCGGTGCCCGACGCGGTCGTGGGTGCGCAGCCGGGGCTCGTGGCGGTGCGCGGCGTCCGCCCACTCCTGCGCGAGTGCCGACCCGGCCAGCCGCCCGACCGCGCCGAGCTCGTCCCGGTACCACCCGGCGCCCTCGCGCTCGAGCGCCTCGAGCAGCGGGGGGTCGGCGGCCACGTCGTGGCCGACGAGTTCGGGGACCTGGTTGGTGACCTCATGCGTCGCGGGCACCCGCGGATCCGACCACGCCGCGCGCCCGTGATCCAGGCCCGGGCGCGGGCCCGCCCCGCGCGAGCGCGACGAGGCCGGGGTGATCGCGGATCTGGTAGACCCCGCGGCCCACCGTCGAGATCATCCCGCGCTGCACGAGCGTCGCGAGCGCCTGGTTCACCGACTGGCGCGCGGCCCCCAGCCGGCTCGCCAGCTCCGCCTGCCGCAGGGTGACCACGACGAGGTCGGAGCCGTGCTGGCGGCTGGCCAGCAGGAACTTCGCGACCCGGCGCACCACGGGCAGCGACCCGAGGTCGGTCATCTGCTCGGTGAACGACTGCAGGCGCTCGGCGATGTGGCGCGCGATCGCGATCCCGAGCTCGCGGTCGGCGTCGAGCATCGAGGGCAGCAGCGACGCCGGCACGCGCAGCACCCGGGTGTCGTCGAGCAGCCCGCGCATGGTGGCGAAGTACGGGATGTCGGCGACCACGTTCTCCATGCACAGGCTCTCGTGGCGGCGGTCGGTGACGAAGTAGAGCATCGACTCGGGCCCGTCCGGGTCGCCCCGCCACGCGCCGACCCGCCCGCGCAGCAGCACGAAGAACGCGTCCGCCGCCCCGCCCGAGCGGTACAGCACGGTGTCGCGCGCGAGCGTGACGACGGTGCAGGCCTGGGCCGCCCGCGCGACGATCCCGGGCGGCAGGCGGCGGAACCACTCGATCTCCGCGAGCTCCTGGACCGTCGGCCGCATGGCCGAACCGTAGCGTCAGTTCCGATCAGCGGTCAGCCGTGGACCGGACGCCGTCCCGCGCAGACGGCGCAGGGCGCCCCGGCGCAGACCCTCGCCGACCGACCGCACGGCGGGCGGCGTCCCGGGCCGGCGGGCGTAGCGCGGGGGCATGCCGAGCACCACCCAGCGCCGCAGCAGCAGCGGGGTCTGCGCGATCGGGCGCCCCGCGGCGAGGTCCTCGAACGCGTCGGGGTCGAGGTGCTCGCCGGCCGAGGTGTAGGAGCGCATCTGCGCGTTCTCGAAGGCGTACCAGGTCGACGGGTAGCGGAAGACCAGGTGCACGCCCTCGTCGTCGTGCTCCACGTCGAAGATCGGGTTGATGCCCAGCGAACCGGCGCCGTGCGGGGTGCACGGCAGCCTGTCCGTGTCGTCGAACAGCGTCTCGTCGCGCGAGCTGATGAGCGCGAGCCACTTGTGCTCGGCCAGCTCGCCGGGGTCGCGCGCGTCGCGCAGGCGCAGCCCGCGCCCGGCGCGGTAGGCGTCGATCAGCTCGTCCTCGCTGGTCAGCCGCACCGGCGCGCCGTCCACGAGCGCGGCGTAGCCCTCGGGCGTGCGCTCGCGGTCGCCGTCGTGGGGCTCGAGGCGCCGGTTGCCGATCCGGTCCAGCAGGATCGTGTCGTCCACCGCGACCCGGCGCATCTCGTTGGCGGCGCCCTGCTGGTCGTCGAAGAGGTGGAAGGCGTCGGAGCACAGCGAGGCCGCGAACGCGTCGTCGGCGAACGGCAGGGCCTCGACGCGGTCGGCGCACACGAACTCCTGGTCGGGGGCGATGTAGCGGCGCGCGACCCAGAGCTGGAAGAAGTTGCGGTCCACCCCGACCGAGCGCAGCGGCTCGTCGCGGGCCCCGAGGTGGTACATCAGGTGGCCGAAGCCGCACGCGAGGTCGAGCACCGCGCCCCGGCCGACCGGGAGATGCCGGGCGAGCTCGATCGACGCGACGTAGCGCGGCTGCCCGTAGCGGGCGAAGAAGTACGGGAAGATGTCCGCCGCGATCTGCTCGGACGAGCGCGCGTAGCAGAGCTCCATCCAGTCCTGGGCGGTCAGCGCCTCGTGGTCGGCGAGCATCGCGGTGACCTCACCGCGCCGGGCCGCGAGCGCGAGCGAGGGCCACGGGCCGCGCGTGAAGGGCAGGCGCAACCGGCGGCGCCCGCCGAGCCCGAAAGGCACCGCCGGCGGGAAGGTCAGCAGGGCGATCAGCGCGTCGAGCCCCCGGTCGGCCTCGAGCAGCGCGACGAGCGCGTCGTGGTCGGGGCCGGCCACCTCGGTGCGCCCCGTGACGTGGTCCTGCACGTCGACCCGCCCGCGGCGGACGATCGGGATGGAGTCGAGCACCGGGTGTGCCGCGCAGGAGCAGCGCAGGACGCCGAAGGTCCCGCCGGCCATCGGCTGGGTCGGGGTCGGCGCGAGGACCGGTGCCTCCCGGCAGTCGGGGCAGCGGAGCACACCGCGGTCGGGGTCGGCGGGGAGCAGCAGGGAATCGGGCATCGGGCTCACTCGGGTCGAAGGCGACTAATTGCGCACAATCTGTTCACCGAGCGTAAGCGTCGGACGGTGTCCTCCGACGCACTCCCGTCCGTGTCTTCACCCGCCCGGCGCAGCGGTTCCACTCCGCCGGAGCACCCCTTGTCGGTCGCCGGGCGAGGGGGCACCGTGGGCCACCTCACGGTGATCTCGAGGAGGAGCTCATGGCCGACGTCCCGTCCATGCGGGAACTGCTGGGCGACCATCCCCCGCAGAACTGGGGGAAGTGGGGGGACGACGACGAGGTCGGCTCCCTGAACTACCTCGACGCCGCCCAGGTCCTGCGCGGGGTGGCGAGCGTGAAGAGCGGGCAGGTCGTCACGCTCCAGTGCCCGATGGGCCACCCCCACGGCGACCCGGTGTTCCCGGGCCGGGAGGGGATCAAGCGCGAGATGGTCTGGGACCACGACGTCTTCGAGTCCGGACAGGGCCCGAGCTTCCCGGGCGGCATCCGCGCCACCGACGACAAGGCCGAGATCTTCCTGCAGGGCTCCTCGCAGTACGACGCGCTCGGGCACGCCTGGTACGACGACACGCTCTGGAACGGGCGCCACGCGGACACCACCAACGGCGGCGGCATGAGCTGGGCGTCGATCCTGCCGATCGCGGAGCGGGGCATCGTCGGGCGCGGCGTGCTCGTCGACATGGCCCGCCACCGCGGCAAGGACTGGCTGGACAAGGGCGAGACCTTCACCCACACCGACCTCGAGGACGCCGCGGCGGCGCAGGGCGTCACCATCGAGGACCGCGACATCCTGCTGGTCCGCACCGGGTTCCTCAAGTACTTCTACGCCACGCCCGCGGACGAGTTCTACGAGGGCTTCATCGAGCCCGGGCTGACCTACTCCCGCGAGCTCGTGGAGTGGTTCCAGAACAAGGAGATCCCCAACCTCGTCACCGACACGATCGCGAACGAGGTCACCGCCGACCCGGAGAGCGGCGTGCTCCTGCCCCTGCACGCCTCGCTGCTGCGCAACCTCGGCATCAGCCTCGCCGAGATCATCTGGCTGGACGACCTCGCCGACGCGTGCGCCGCCGACGGGCGCTGGGACTTCCTCTACACCGCCGCGCCGCTGAAGATCCACGAGGCGACGGGCTCGCCGGTGAACCCCGTGGTGATCCGCTGATGGGGACGTACGACGAGCGTCCCTGGCTGGCGCGCTACCGCAGCGACTACCCCGCCGACATCGAGCCCGAGTACCCGAGCGCGCTGGCGATGTTCTCGGCCGCCCTCGAGCGGTCGCCGGACACCGAGATCGTGCGCTACTTCGACGGCACGATCACCCTGCGCGAGCTCGACCGGCTCTCCGACCGGTTCGCGGTCGCGCTCGCCGACCGCGGCTTCGACAAGGGCCACCGCCTCGCGACCTACCTGCAGAACATCCCGCAGGTGCTGATCGCCGTCATCGGGACGTGGAAGGCCGGCGGCATCGTCGTGTCGATCAACCCGATGAGCCGGACCCGCGAGCTGACGACCCTGCTCCTGGACTGCGAGGCGACCGCGCTGCTCGCCGAGGAGGACCTCTTCGGGCAGGTCGCCGCCGAGGTCGTCCCGACGATCCCGTCGCTGCGCATCGCGTGGACGACCTCGCCGCTGGAGTACCAGACCCGCCACGACGAGCGCCTGTTCAAGGGACTGGAGCGCACGCGCCACGAGGGCACCGAGGACCTGTCCGAGGTGCTGGAGTCGGTGGGCGACCGGAAGCCCGAGCCGGTCGAGCTGGGGCCCGACGACGTCGCCTTCCTCGGCTACACCTCGGGGACCACCGGCCCGCCGAAGGGCGCGATGAACACCCACCGCAACGTGGTGTTCAACGCGCAGACCTACCGGGACTGGATCCAGCTGGGGCCGCAGGACTCGGTCCTCGGCGTGGCCCCGCTGTTCCACATCACCGGCGTCATCGGGCACATGGCGATCGCCCTGCTCGTCCCGATCCCGCTGGTGCTCGCCTACCGCTTCGAGCCCCAGGTGGTGCTCGACGCGATCCGCGAGCACCGCCCGACGTTCTCGATCGGCTCGATCACCGTGTTCATCGCGCTGATGAACGCCGAGGGCGCCCAGCGCGACGACCTCGCGTCGATGACCCGGCTCTACTCGGGCGGGGCGCCGATCCCGCCGTCGACGATCAAGGCGTTCTCCGACCAGTTCGGGCTCTACATCCACAACTTCTACGGGCTCACCGAGACCAGCTCGCCCTCGCACGGCGTGCCCCGCGAGGCCGACGCGCCGGTGGACACCGCGTCGGGCGCGCTCTCGGTCGGGGTGCCGATCTTCTCGACCGTCGTGCGGATCGTGCGCGACGACGGCACCGACGCCGACGTCGGCGAGGTGGGTGAGATCGTCACCCGCGGGCCGCAGGTGGTGCCCGGCTACTGGAACAAGCCCGAGGAGACGCAGAACGCCCTGCGCGCCCCGGACGGGTCCGTCGAGCTCAAGACCGGCGACGTCGGCTACATGGACGACCAGGGCTGGTTCTACGTCGTCGACCGCAAGAAGGACCAGATCAACGCCGGCGGGTACAAGGTCTGGCCGCGCGAGGTCGAGGACGTGCTCTACGAGCACCCCGCGGTCCGCGAGGCGGCGGTGGTCGGCGTCCCCGACGAGTACCGCGGCGAGACGGTCAAGGCGTTCGTGTCCGTGCGCCCGGGCCAGCAGGTCGAGCCCGACGAGCTCATCGCGTTCTGCAAGGAACGGATGTCGGCGTACAAGTACCCGCGCCAGGTCGAGCTGATGGACGAGATCCCCAAGACGGTCACGGGGAAGCTCCTCCGGCGGGCCCTGCGGTAGCCCCGCGCCCGCACGGCGGCGACACGCGGCGTCGGCGACGATCGTCGTCGATGATCCGTGTGCTCGCCGCCGTGCTGCTGGCCGCCGCCGTGGCGGGGTGCTCCGGCGCGCCGCCCGCCCCCGCCCCCGCTCCCGATCCCGCCGCGGTCGACGCCGCGTTCCTGTCCTCGATGATCCCGCACCACGAGCAGGCGCTCGAGCTCACGGCGATGGTCGGCGGGCGGGGCGCGTCGCCGGGTCTGGCGGCGGTCGCGCTGCGCATCGACCGCGAGCAGGTCGAGGAGATCGGCCAGATGCAGGGGCTGGCGCGGGCGCGGTCCCTGCCGGTCGGGGCCCACGACGGGATGCACGGGGCCATGCCCGGCATGGCCGACCCCGCGACCCTGGCGACGCTGCCGACCCTGCACGGCCCGGCGTTCGAGCGGCGGTGGCTCGAGACGATGATCCGCCACCACGAGGGGGCGGTGACGATGGCGCGCGGGTACGCCGGCACCGACGAGACCCTGCGCCGCTTCGCGCAGACGACCGTCGCGTCGCAGTCGGTCGAGATCACCACGATGGAGCAGCTGCTCCACTAGCATCGCCGGGTCATGACGCTGCCGTCGCGGCCCGCGGTGCCGCTGCTGTTCGTCGAGGTCGAGGGCGTGCTGCGCAAGACGCCCGACGACCTCGGGCGCCCGTGGCGCGGTCCGTTCGACATCGAGGTGTTCCCGGACGCCGTCGAGCGCCTGCGCCTGTGGAAGGGCGCCGGCGGCCGGATCATCGGCTTCAGCCAGCAGGGCGGCGTCGCGCTGGGGGAGACCGACGAGCAGACCGCGGTCCGCACGTTGTGGACGGTCCGCGAGCGCGCGGCCAACCTGCTCGACCACGTCGTGCACTGCCCGCACCACCCCGACGCGACCATGCCCGACCACGCCCGCTGCTGGTGCCGCCTGCCCAAGCCCGGGATGCTCATCGCCGGCCAGCACGAGGTGTCGCTGCGCCAGCAGGAGCAGTACCCGCTGTGGATGGCCCTGCTCGTCGCGCGCTCGCCCGAGGCCCACGAGGCGGCCGAGGCGCTGGGCCTCGACCACCTTGACGGAGACCGCTGGCGCCGCGACGGGGGCCGGTAGCTCAGGTCGTGAAGCGCTGCTCCAGGTCGCGGATCTCCTCGAGGCCCTCGCGGGCGGCGAAGGCGTCCAGCCCGCCGATCTCGTCGAGCACCGCGGCCGGGGTGCCGTCCTCGCGCAGGCGGGCGAGCACCGCGCGCATCGCGGTGTCGGCGGCCAGCAGCGTCGAGACCGGGAAGAGCACGAGCGAGAACCCGAGCTCGGCGAGGCGCTCGTGGGACAGCGGGGGCGTGCGCCCGCCCTCGGCCCAGTTGAACAGCAGGCGGTGGCCCTTGAGCGCGGTCGCGACCGTCTCGATGGCCTCCTCGGAGGTCGGCGCCTCGACGAACAGGATGTCGGCGCCGGCGTCGGCGAACCGCTTGGCCCGCTCGATCGCGGCGTCGAGGCCCTCGACCGCGGCGACGTCGGTGCGGGCGATGAGCACCATGTCGGGGTCGTTGCGGGCCTGGACGGCCGCGCGGATCTTGGCCTCCATGTCCTCGACCGGGACGACGACCTTGCCCGCGAGGTGCCCGCAGCGCTTGGGCATCACCTGGTCCTCGATGTGGAGCCCGGCCACCCCGGCCTGCTCGTACTCGCGGATTGTGCGGATCACGTTGATCGGGTTGCCGTAGCCGGTGTCGGCGTCGGCGATGAGCGGGATGTCGATCGCGGCGGCCATCCGGCGCGCGTTGTCGACCATCTCGGCCTGGCCGAGCAGCCCGATGTCGGGGCGGCCGAGCAGCGAGGCGGTGGTGCCGAAGCCGGTCATGTAGGCGACGTCGAACCCGGCCTGCTCCACCAGTCGCGCGGAGTGGGCGTCGAACGCCCCGGGCGCGAGCACCGGGCGCCCGGCGTCGAGCAGCTCGCGCAGGCGGACGCGGCGGTTGCCGGGACGGCTCAGCAGATCTCCCACGGCACGGCTCCTTGTGCACAACGGCGGACGGCTGTGGGCGATCGTGCCTTGTCGGGCTCCGCGGCGCACCCTACGTTGCGTACAACACCGGGAGGCGTGGTGACGAGAGCGGAGCAGCGCGGGGGCCGTGCCTCGGAGCGCGCCCTCGCCGACCTGCGCGAGGCCATCCTCGCCGGGGACCTGGCCGCGGGCGCGCACCTCGGCGAGGTCGAGATCGCCGAGCGCCTCGGCCTCTCGCGGACCCCCGTGCGCGAGGCCCTCACGCGCCTCGCCGCCGAGGGGCTCGTCGAGCTCGAGGCCCACCGCGGCGCGCGCGTCACGCGGTTCTCGCGCGAGGACCTCGACGGCATCTTCGACGTGCGCCTCGCCCTCGAGCCGCGGGCGACCGCGCGCGCCGCCGCCCACGCCACGCCGGCCGACCTGGACGACCTCGACGCGCTCGCCGCGGCCATGCTCGCGATCGGCGCCCCCGGCCCGGAGCAGGACCTCGACGCGCTGGTCGACCTCAACCGCGACTTCCACGCCCGCCTGCTCGCGCTCGCCCGCGCGCCCGCACTCGCGGCGGCGCTGGCGAACGTCGTGCACACGCCGGTCGTGACCCGGACCTTCCGCACCTACGACCCGTACTCGCTGGCGCGCAGCCTCGCCCACCACGCGGAGATCGTGGCGGCCCTGCGCGCGGGCGACGGCGACTGGGCGGGTGCGGTGATGCGCTGCCACCTCGGCAACGCGCGCGCGGTGATGGTGGAGGAGAGATGAGCAATCCGCACGGGGCCCCGTTCGCGGGACGCGTGGGGTGGGGTGGGCGGCCCGCGCTGGTCGTCGTCGACCTCGTCCGCGCCTACGTCGAGCCCGACGGCCCGTTCTGGCTGGGCTCGGCCGACGTGCTCGGGCCGGCGGACCAGCTGGTCGCGGCGGCCCGGTCGGCCGATGTGCCGGTGCTCTGGACCGTCGTCCGGTTCGCCCCCGACATGGGCGACGCGGGGTTCTTCGCGGCGAAGGTGCCCTCGCTGGCGTGCTTCGCCGAGGGCGCGCCGGGCGGGTGGGGCGAGCTGGCGCTGGCCCCGCGCGACGGCGAGCCGGTCGTCGCCAAGCAGCACGCGTCGTCGTTCGCGGGCACGTCGCTCGCCGGGACCCTGCGCGCCCGCGGCGTCGACACGGTCGTCGTCGCCGGGGTGTCGACGTCGGGGTGCGTGCGGGCCACCGCCACCGACGCCTCGGCGGCCGGGTTCCGCCCGATCGTCGTGCGGGACGCCTGCGCCGACCGCACCGCCGCGCTGCACGAGCAGAACCTCGCCGACCTCGACGCCAAGTACGCCGACGTCGTCGACCTCCCCGCGGCCGTGGCCCACCTCGGCGGTCCCTGACCCGGCACCCGAGGTCACGTCCAGGTCACGATCGTCTGCGCCTCCTGCCCCTCCATCCCGCGGCGCCCGGTTGGACCGGTTCGTCGGCTCGACGGGAGGGGGCCGAGAGGTGTATTCCGGGCACCGACGACCCGATCCGCGCCGCACCCCGCGGCGGCCGGGCCGCCTCCGTCGCCGAGCTGCGAGGAGCGTGATCGCCGTGAGCGAGCGTCCGTTGTCCGACCGCCGTCGCCATGAGCACGCCGCCCTGGACTGGGAGGTCCGGGGGTGGGCCGACCCGCCCGGCCACCGCCCCGACGTCGACGGGTGGCGCAGCGTCGGCTGGAGCGAGAACCACGACGACGCGGTGCTGCTGGCCCACGCCCTCACCGCCGCCGGGACCTACGAGTACGCCGAGGTCTGGGGCCCGTGCGAGGAGGCGACGCCGGGGCGCGCGCGGGTCTGCGAGCGCTTCCCGGAGCCCGACGCCGAGGAGCGCCGGGCGCTGTGGCTGCGGGCGGCCGCCGAGCACTACACCGACGGTATCGACCTGCCGCACCGCACCACGGTCTGAGCGGGCCGTCGCTGCGCGCTCGCCGGGAACATAGGAGCTGCTACGTTCGCCGGCGAGGGGGTGGTGACGTGACGGTGACCAGCCGCGAGGGCTTCTTCGACGCCGCGATGACCCTGCTCGCCCGGCAGGGTCGCTCCGGGCTGCGTCTGGCCGCGCTGTGCCGGGCCGTCGGCGTGACGAGCGGGTCCTTCTACCACCACTTCGGCGGCTGGGACGGCTTCGTCGACGCGCTGCTCGAGCACTGGGAGACCGTCGACACGCGCCGCCTCGCCGAGATCGCGGGCCGCGAGCCCGACCCCGAGGGCCGCCTCGACGTGCTGAAACACCTCGCGCTGACCTTTCCGCACGAGGCCGAGACCGCGATCCGTTCCTGGGCGCACGGCGACGCGCGCGTGGCCGTCGTGCAGGAGCGGGTCGACGAGCAGCGACGGCGCGTCGTCCTCGACGCCCTCGTCGCCGCGGGTACCGACGAGCAGCGCGCCGGCCGCCTGGCCGACCTGGCCCTCGCCGTCCTGATCGGGTCCCAGCAGCGCCTGGGGCCCACCGACGTGGGAGAGCTCCTGGCCCTGTTCGAGGAGCTGGACGCGCTCGGGCCCCGCACCACGCCGGTCCACGACCACCCCTGACCGGGCGACGCCCGTCAGTCGGGCAGGACCTCGACGCGCTCGACGACGGTGGCCTGCGGTGTCCGGGGTGGGCTGCCGCCCAGCCAGCGCGGGAACCAGGCGTTGAGGTACAGGTGCAGCGGCTCCCGCGGGACGCCGTCGGACCAGGTCACGAGCGCGCGGCCGTCCACCCGGAACGCGACCACCCCGGCGCGTCGGGTGATCTCGTAGTCGTGCGCCCCTGCCGTGGGATCGAAGCCCAGGTCCCGGTCCACGCTGTGGGTCTGGTCACCGCCGGCCCAGGTCGTGAACTTCACCCTCCCGGCCGGGTCGCCGAACAGCTCGACGTCGATCTCGTGGGCACCGTCCGGCGCCGCGTAGAGGAAGAACCCGGTCAGGGAGTCGGGTGCGTCGGGGGCGCGCAGGCGGGCGCGGAACGTGCCGTCGCCGAGCAGTGCCCGCGTGCGCAGCTCGGCGCCGTCCGTGCTGCCCGGGGACAGCCGGAGGCTCAGCGCCCCGCCCGCCACCCCGACCCGGGCCGGGTCGAGCCGGCTGCGACCCAGGTCGTGCGCGGTGCGCTCCCACCGGGCCTCGTCGAGCCCGTCGATCCCGTCGAACTCGTCGACGAACCCCGGGACGCCGGATGCGTGGATCACCGCCCCACCGTCGCACGCCGTGGCCGGCGTGAGCAGGACCAGGGCGCCGAGCAGGAGGACGAGGGGGCGCACGGGGTCAGGCGGCCGGCAGCGTGAACCAGACGGCGATGCCGCCGTCGACGCCGTCGCCGATCCCGATCGTGCCGCCGTGCGCGGCCACGATGCGCCGGCAGGTCGCCAGCCCGATGCCGGAGCCGCCGGGGACGGTGCCGTGGTCGTGGACCTGGCGCAGCAGCGTGAACGCCTCCTCCCGCTGGGCCGTCGGGATGCCGCGGCCGTTGTCCGCGATCTCGATCAGCCACCGCTCGTCGCGGGCCTGCGCGCGCAGGCGCAGGAGGAGGCGCCGGTCGGGCCGGGCGAAGCGCAGGGCGTTGGTGACGACGTTCTGGAGCACCGCGCGCAGCTGGACCGCGTCGCCGCGCACGACGGGCAGCGGGTCGCCGCGCACGTCGAACCCGTCGAGCGCGCCGGTGGGCGCGAGGTCGTCGAGCACGTCGTCCAGGAGCACCGCCAGGTCGACGCGCTCCGGCCGGAGGCCCCCGCCGACCCGCGCGTAGGCGAGCAGGTCGTCGACGAGGTCGCGCATCCGCGCCGCCCCCGCCAGGGCCCGCTCGACGTGCCCGTGTGCGGTGCCGTCGGCGGCGACCGCGGGCCGGTCGGCGAGCAGTTCGAGGAACCCGGTGACCCCGGCGAGCGGGTTGCGCAGGTCGTGGCTCACCTGGCCGGCGAAGGCGGCGAGGTCGCTGTTCGAGCGCGCGAGCTCGGCCCGGGCCTCCTCGAGCTCGCGCACGGTGGTGGCGAGCTCGCGGCCTGCTCGGCGCAGTTCCAGCGCCGCGACCGCCTGCCCGGCGAGCAGGTCGAGCCCGCGCCGCTGGGCGGGGGCGAGGTCGCGCCGGACGCCGTCGAACACGCAAAGGGTGCCGAGCACCGCGCCCGACGCGGTCCGCAGCTGGCCGGCGGCGTAGAAGCGGACGTCGGCCAGCCGCCCCGTGACGAACGGGTTGTCGGCGAAGCGCGGGTCCTCGCGGGCGTCGGGCACCACCACGGGCTCCGACGTTGTGATCGACACCGAGCACATCGAGTCCTCGCGGGCACAGACGGCGGGGGCGATGCCGACCGCGGCCACCTGGTGCTGGAAGTGCTCGCTGATGAGGTTGACCACCGCGTAGGGCACGTCGCAGACGTGGCGGGCGAGCTCGGCGACCGACCGCAGCTCGGGCTCGTCGACGACGCCGTCGACGTCGTAGGGCGCGAGCAGCGCGTCGCGGTCGCGGACGTCAGCGGGCATCGGGCACCACCTCCGACGGGCCGAGGACGGGCCCGGCGGCGGGGACCGGGCCGGCGGTCGACGGGGCCGGCTGGTCCGCGGCCGCGAAGCCCACCCGGGTCATCTGGCCCCACACCGCGCGGCGGCGCAGTACCGCCTCGACGAGACCGCGCAGTCGCCACCACGCCGTCGCCTGCCGGTACCCGACGTTCTCGACCACGGCGGCCCCGATCGCCACCGCGAGGTCACGCCACCCCCGGTACCGGTGGAAGGAGAACTCCTCGACGACGAGGGCGACGAGCGTCAGCGCGAGACCGTAGCCCAGCGCGACGAGGAGGAACAGCACCGCGAAGGTGCCGTCGACGGCGCCCAGGAGCAGACCGGCGGCGAGCGCGACGAGTCCGATCAGCTCGACGACCGGCGCGAGGAGCTCGAACACGACGTAGAACGGGAGCGCGAGCAGACCGACCGCGCCGTACCGCGGGTGGCCGATCATCCCGCGGTGCCGCCACAGGGTCTCGACGAGACCGCGGGACCAGCGCCGTCGCTGGCGGCCGAGCACGGTCGCGGTCTCCGGGACCTCGGTCCACGCGACCGGCTCGGGCAGGAACACCATCCGGTACCGGCGACGCTGCCCGCGCAGGTGCCGGTGCAGGCGGACGACCAGCTCGGCGTCCTCGCCGATCGTGTCCATGTCCAGACCGCCCACCTCGACGAGCGCGTCTCGGCGGAACAGCCCGAACGCCCCGGAGATCACGACCAGGGCGCCGAGGGCGGACCACCCGGACCGGCCCAGCAGGAACGCGCGCAGGTACTCCACCACCTGGATCCGGGCGAGCCACCGCCGCGGCATCCTCAGCTCGGTGACCCGGCCGGCGGTCACCGGGCTGTCGTTGACCGCCCGGACGACGCCGCCGGCGGCGACGACCCGCTCGGGATCGTCCGCGAAGGGCTTCGCGATGGCGAGCAGCGCGTCGGGGTCGAGCACGCAGTCGGCGTCGACCAGGCAGACCAGGGGGTACCGGGCGGCGTTGATGCCGGCGTTGTTCGCCGACGCCTTGCCGCCGTTCTCCTTGCGCACCACCACGAGCGGCGACGCGGCCGCCGGGGCGTGGACGGAGAGGACGGTACCGCGGACCGGGACCTCGTCGGGGACCACGCGGGGCACCTCGACGAGGTCGAACCGGCGGACCAGCACGTCGAACGTGCTGTCGGTGGAGCCGTCGACCACGACGACGACCTCGAAGCGGGGGTGGCGCAGCGAGAGCATCGCCCGGACGCTCTCGACGATCGTCGCCTCCTCGTTGTACGCCGGCATGACCACCGAGACCCCGAGTGTCTGCGGGTCGGCGTACGCGGCGTCCAGATCGGCCCACCGCCGCCGGCGCAGGTGACGGCGGAACTCGCCGACGGCCAGCCCGATGAGCGCGAGATAGCTCGTGTTGAGCGCGAGGAAGTACGCCAGCACGCCCCAATTGGCCAGCACGACCAGGACGGAGACGACGTCGAGGACGGTCATCGCGCTCCCGTCGTGTGGCCGGGCCCCGCGGCGGCGAGGGCCTCCCGGGCGTGCTCGGCGGCGGCGGCCGGGCGCCGGCCGGCGAGCTCGAGGAGGACACGCTCGCCGTCGGGCCCGGCGGCGAGGAGGGCGGCCGCGGCGGTGTGCGCGACCCAGTGGTCGGGGTCGGCGACGAGACGGGCGAGGACCGGGACGGCCGTCCGGGCCCCGAGGGCGCCGAGCGCCTGCGCCGCGGTGGCCCGCAGCGGGGCCGGCTCCGACCCGGCGGTGGCGGCGAGGAGGGGCTCGAGCGCGACCGGGCTGCCGAGACGCCCGAGGGCCCGCGCGGCGCGCAGCCGCACCTCGGCCACCGGGTCCTCGACCAGCGCAGTGACGAGGCGCGGCGCGGCGCCGACGGCGCCGACCAGGCCCAATGCCTCGACCGCGCGGGCCCGCACCCGTGGGTCGAGATCGTCGGCGGCGCGGAGCAGCGCGCCGTGGCTCGCGATGCCGGTGCGGGCCACGGCGGACAGGGCCTCCTGGTGCGGCAGCCGCGCGTCGGGCGCCGCCAGCGCCCGGACGAGCGGAGCCGCGGCCGACGGGTCGGCCAGGTGGCCCAGGGCCCGGGCCGCGACGGCGCGCACCTCGGGATCGCGGTCGGCGAGCAGTGCGACCAGCCGGGGCAGGGCGTCCGCGCCGCCGAGGACGCCCAGCAGGTGGGCGGAGCGGGCACGCTCACCCGGGCGGGCGCGGTGCGTGCCCCGCCGCGCCCGCTCCCGAGCCCCGCGGCGCTCGAGCACCGAGACCAGGGCGCCACGGGCCTCCCCGCGCAGCTTGCCCACCAGGCTCACGACGAGCGGCTCCACCGCGGCCCAGGTCCGGGCGGGCAGGGCGGCCAGCTGGTCGAGCACGGCCTGCGTCGCAGGATCGTCCGGCTCGGCGGCCGCCACCTGCACGAGCAACGGACGCACGGGCGCGACCCGTGCCGCCCGGCGTGCCGCCGCCCGGCGCTGCCACCACCGCCCGGTGAGCAGGGCGGCGACGAGGACGATCAGCACCCCCGCCAGGACGATCACCGCGACCACGAGGACCACCCGGTCGACGGTCGGCCCCGACGAGGTCACCGCCCGCCACGACCCAGGACGGCCCGGACCCGGCTGGCGAGCTCCCGTGGGCTGAACGGCTTGGTCAGGTAGTCGTCGGCGCCCCAGGCGAAGCCGCCCTCGACGTCGCCCTCCTGCGCCCGCGCGGTCAGCAGGATCACCGGCATCCGCGCCGTGGCCGCATCGGCACGCAGTTCACGGCAGACGTCCAGGCCGGTCATCCGGGGCATCATCACGTCGAGCACGGCGAGGTCCGGCCGGGAGCTGCGGGCGAGCCTCAGCGCGGCCTCGCCGTCCTCGGCGACGAGCACGTCGTAGCCCGACTGCTGCAGCTTGAAGACGACGACGTCACGGACGTCCGGGTCGTCGTCGGCCACCAGCACCGTCGTCATGGGCGCCCCCTCGGTCGTGGCGACCCAGAATACGACTATACGGAGTAGGATGCTCGACCGAACGGTCGTATCAATCGGCGGAGCGAGGCTCCCAGCGCGGATCGTGCAGGAGATCCACGAAGTTCGGGTTGTTGAGCGCCCCGGTCCGCGCGCGGCGCACGAGGGCGATGGCGTCGTCCGGGTCGTGCCCGCCGCGGATCAGCGCCGCCGCCGACAGCAGCCCCGAGCGGTTGATGCCCGCCGCGCAGTGGATCAGGACCCGCTTGCCGTCGTTGCGCATGTCGTCGACGAGGTCGGCGAGCCCGCGCAGCGTCGTGAAGTCGGGCGCCGGGCCGTCCTCGATGATCCAGTGCAGGTAGAACTCGACGTCCTCGAGAGGCGGCGCGGCGCCGTGCAGGTCGAACACCGCATCCCAGTGCTCACCGGGCTCCGGGCTCCCCGACTGCCAGATCCCCGGCACGATCTCGTGCGGCGGCCAGGGCGGCGGCTCCTCCTCGAGGTCGTCGCGCAGGTGCGCCGCGACGTAGTCGTCCTCCCGCAGATCCTCCACCGGTGGCCCCTCCCGCCTCGATCCGTCTGTCGTCCATCCTGGCGATCCCCGGGCGGCCGCGCAGGACTCAGGCCCGCACGGCCGCGGCGAACGCCCGCGCGGTCGCGGTCGGCGCCACCTGCGCCGACCACGCCAGGACGATCGGCAGCGGCGCGGGCTCCTCGGCGATCGCCACCGCGACCACCTCCTCGCGCCGCCCCGCCTCCGGGTCGGCCTGCGCGAGCACGGTGAAACCCAGTCCCTGCCCGACGAGCGCCCGGGCGGTCTCGGCGTTCGCCGTCCGGTAGCGCACGCGGGGCGAGAGGCCGGCGGCGAGGCAGACGCCGAGCGCGTGCTCCGAGCTCGGCGGCAGGTCCAGCAGCACCATCGGCTCCCCGGCCAGGTCCGCCAGCGCGACCGCCGCCGTGCCGCGCAGCAGCCGGTGCCCGCGGGGGAGCACGAGGTGGGGCGTGTTCGCCGAGACCGGGATGAGCTCCAGGGCCGGGTCGAGGCGGTGGTCGTAGAGCACCGCGACGTCCAGCTCGCCCTCGAGCAGGCCCCGGACGAGCAGGTCCTGCGAGCCCTCGACGAACTCGACGCGCGCGCGGGGATGGTGGGCGACGAAGCGCCCGATCGCCGCGGGCAGCAGGCCGGGCGCGAGCGTCGTGTAGCAGCCGACGCGGACGGTGCCGGCGACCTCGCCGGGGTCGCCGGCCGCGGCGTCGGCCAGCTCGCCGGCCTCGCGCAGCAGCCGGCGCGCCCGGCGCAGCGTCTCCTGGCCCGCCGGGGTCAGCCGGATGCCGTGCGCGCGGCGGCGCACGGTGAGCTGCGCGCCGAGCGAGCGCTCGAGCTCGTCGAGGGCCAGCGAGAGCGCGGACGCCGAGACGTGCAGGGTCGCCGACGCGCCCGCCAGCGTCCCCGCCTCGGCCACCGCGACGAAGTAGGTGAGCTGCCGGAGCGAATACGCAGGATTGCTCATGTATCAGCCCACATACCTGAACTTTACAAGGGTTGTGGCCTGGCGCACCGTGGTCGCCATGACCACCACGCTCGACGGCTCGGCCCCGCCGACCCGCACCTACGACGTCGGCGCGAGCGACGAGGTCGCCGAGCGCGGCCGCCTCGTCGTCACCCTCGGCGAGGGGGTCGACGCCGTCACCGTCGGCGTCTTCCGCTTCCGCGGGCGGCTCCACGCCTACGAGAACCGCTGTGCGCACCAGGGCGGGCCGGCCTGCCAGGGCCGGATCGTCGCGCGGGTGCGCGAGCGCCTCGACGACGCGCAGCGCAGCCTCGGCCTCGCCTTCGAGGACGACTCGATGCACATCGTCTGTCCCTGGCACGGCTTCGAGTACGACGTCACCACCGGACGTCACCCCGGGCGTCCCGACTACGCGCTGCGCCCGGTGACGGTCGGCGAGGAGGGCGGGCGGATCCGTGTCACGGTCTGAGCGCATCGCCGCGCTGGTCGACGAGCTGACCACCGAGGTCGACGCCGGGCTCGGTGACGGCGCGATCGCGACGCTCGACCCCGACGTCGCCCGCCGCCTCGTCGCGGTCGCCGCGCGCCTCTACACCGTCGCCGCCGAGGAGGACGCCCACCCGCTCGCGGGCACCGACGTCACCCCCACCGAGTCGGTCGTGCTCGCGACCGCCGCCCTCAAGGCGCACGACCTCAACCCGTTCGACCTCGCTCTCTGGTTCTCGAGGAGCTCGTCATGACCATCGACGACGGGGTGCGTCGCCTGCCCACGCAGGAGATCACCACCCACACCGACAGCCGCGAGATCCTCGCGAACGCCCGCCGCGACACCGAGCGCTACGGCCTCGACGAGTACTTCATCGTCGACGTCGACTCCCACCACGTCGAGCTCGACTCGTGGCCGGAGATCCTCGAGTACCTGGACTCGCCGGTGCTCAAGGACACCGCGCACCAGATGATGCGCAACTGGCCGCAGGCCTCCCACCTGGCGCTGCACAACCACCCGCCCGGCCTGACCATGCAGGACGTCTCCGGCCGCATCCCGCACCAGGCCTCGCTGGGCGAGGAGACCCCCGGCGCCGCGTCGGGCGCCGAGCGCGACGTGACGCTGGTGCGCCGGGCGATGGACGCGATGAGCATCGACCTGCAGGTCGTCTTCCCCCAGCCGATGCTCGAGACCGGCCTGCACCCGCAGCCGCAGGTCGCGAGCGCGCTGCTGCAGGCCTACAACCGCTGGTTCACCAGCCAGATCCTCCCGCGCGAGCCGCGGGTGAAGACGATGCTCGGCCTGCCGTTCGAGGACCCCGACGCGTGCCTGGCCACCGTCGAGGAGTTCGCCGACCACCCCGGCGTCATCGGGTTCCTCGTGACCAGCCAGCGCCACGCCGGCGTGCACCGCAACGCCTACATGCCGCTCTACCGGATGCTCGAGGAGCGCGGGCTGCCGATCGGCTTCCACGCCGGGCCCAACCAGGCCGACTCGATGACGTCGACGATGAACCGCTTCCTCTCGGCGCACGCCATGAGCTTCGTGACCTGCAACATGACCCACATGACCAACTGGGTCATCAACGGGATCCCCGAGCGGTTCCCCGGGCTCAAGACGATCTGGATCGAGAGCGGGCTGGCCTGGGTGCCGTTCATGATGCAGCGGCTCGACCACGAGTACTACATGCGCCAGTCCGACGCCCCGCTGCTGACGAAGCCGCCGTCGCACTACATGCGCGAGATGTACTACACGTCGCAGCCGATGGAGTGGACCGACGACGCACTGCTCGAGGCGACGCTGCGGGCGATCGACGCCCCGAACTCGCTGATGTACTCGTCGGACTGGCCGCACTGGGACTTCGACGTGCCCGGGCGGATCGCCTCCCTGCCGTTCCTCGACGACCACGCCAAGCGCAACATCCTCGGCGAGACCGCCCGGAAGGTCTTCGGGCTCTAGGTCGGCGTGGGTTCGTCAGCCTGGCGGCCACGCTGACGTCCAACGTCAGGAAAGCCGCCACGATCACGTGCCCGGTTCGGGTGTGTCCGCCGGCGCCCGTCGGCGTGTCGGCGTGTTCCGCGTCCCGCTCGGCGCCCCGGACGATTTCCGGGGTGGCTCGATCCAGGATGGTGAGGCTAGCCTTCCTCGCATTCGGGCGATCGGGAGGTGAGCGCGTGGCGAGGATGGCGGTGCTGCCGGGCCTGCGCGTGACCGGGTCGTCGCAGCTCACGCCCCGGATGCGGCGGATCACCCTCGGTGGGGAGGCGCTGCACTCGGTCGAGCCGGTTGCGCCGGGCGCCCACGTCCGCCTGCTCTTCGGCGACCCCGGGGCCGAGGTCACCCTCCCGGTCGCCGGGCCGTCGGGCCTCGTGTGGCCCGCGCACGCCCCGCGGCCCTACGCGCGCAGCATGACGGTGCGCCGGCTCGACGCCGCGCGCGGCGAGATGACCATCGACATCGCGCTGCACGGCGACTCGGCGGCCGGCCGGTGGGCCTGCGCCGCCCGCCCCGGGGACCCGGTGGGCGTGGTCGGCCCCGGCGGCGGCTGGACCCCGCCCGCCGACGCCCGGTCGGTCCTGCTCGCCGGCGACGAGGCCGCGCTGCCGGCGATCGCCGCGCTGCACGAGGCGCTGCCCCCCGAGCTGGAGGTCCGCACGGTCGTCGAGGTCGCCGAGCCCGACGACGAGCTGGCGCTCGCGCGCCCCGTCACCTGGGTCCACCGGGCGCTGGCCGGCACGCTCGAGGACGCCGTCCGCGGGTGCGCGGTCACCGCCGGGGTCGCCGCGTGGGTCGCGGGGGAGGGGCACGCGGTCAAGGCGATCCGGGAGCACCTGCGCCTCGATCGCGGGCTGGCCCGCAGCCACTGCCACGCGATCCGCTACTGGACGCGCGGGCGGTCGCACGAGGACTCCGACGCCACGTTCGGCGCCGCCCGCGCCGAGGCCGCCCGCCGGGGCATCGACCTCGTCACCACCCAGGACGTGCACGAGATGAGCTACGAGCTCATGACCGGCGGTTTCCGGCTCCCGGCAGGCTGAGCCCGGCCTTCCCACATGATCGCCGCCCGTCTCGGGCAGACTCCCGGCACCGACCGGTTCGAGGCGAGGGGTGGCGGGTGGCCGACGAGGGCGAGCTGATCGCCGAGCGCTACCGCGTCCGCACGCGCGTCGGGCAGGGCGCGATGGGCGTCGTGTGGCGGGCGGAGGACGAGCGGCTGCAGCGCGAGGTCGCGCTCAAGCAGGTCTCGCTGCCGGCGGGTGCCGACGACGCGGCGCGCGAGCAGGCGCACCGCCGGGTGTTCCGCGAGGGCCGGATGATCGCCCGGCTGCACCACCCGCACGCGATCGCGGTGTACGACGTCGTCGAGCACGACGGCCGGCCGTGGCTCGTCATGGAGTACCTCGCCTCGCGCAGCCTCGCCGAGGTCCTCGTCGCCCACGGGCCGCTCGTCGGTGACCGCGTGGCCCGGCTCGGGCGCCAGGTCGCCGACGCGCTCGCCGCGGCCCACGAGGCCGGGATCGTGCACCGCGACGTCAAGCCCGGCAACGTCCTGCTCGCCGACGACGGGCTCGTCAAGGTCACCGACTTCGGCATCGCCCGCGCCGTCGACGACGTCACCCTCACCTCGACCGGGATGATGGCCGGCACCCCCGCCTACCTCGCGCCCGAGGTCGCCCGCGGCGGCACCGCCGACTTCCGCTCCGACGTGTACTCGCTGGGCTCCACGCTCTACACCGCCCTCGAGGGCACCCCGCCCTTCGGCACCGGCGACAACCCGCTCGCCGTGCTGCACCGTGTCGCGTCCGGCGAGTACGCCCCGCCGCAGCACCGGGGCGCGATCACCGCGCTCGTCGAGGCGCTGCTGCGCCCCGAGCCCGAGCGCCGTCCGACGATGGACCAGGCCCGCGACGAGCTCGCCCGCCTCGTGGCCGCGGACGCCGGCACCGAGGAGGGGCCGGTGACGCCGTTCCTCACGCGCCCGGAGCCGGCGCCGCCCGCCCCCGAGCCGGCACCGCCCGCCCCGGAGCCCCCGCGGGCCGCGGCGATGGTGGCGGCACCGTCGCGGCCGCCGGCGGGCGCCGGACCCGGCCCCGGCGCGCCCGCCGCGCCGCCGCCCGCGCCCGACACCCGGCCGGCGACCACCGCGCCCGTCCCGGAGCCCGCCCCGGTGTCCCCGGTGTCCCCGGTGTCCCCGGCGACGTCGGAGGGTGACGAGGGCGGGCGGCGGCGCCGGTGGCCGTGGGTCGTCGCGGTGGCGGCGGTCGTCGTGATGGTCGGTGTCGTCGTGGTGGCGGCGCTGCTCGGGACCACCGGCGACCGGCCCGGCGCCTCGGTGCCGGGCAGCACCGCGGCGCCGGAGGCCGGAGGCGAGGCCGCGCCGGAGACGTCGGGCGCGGGCACCGGCGGCGCAGCCACCGAGGGCGGGGCCGGGGGCGGTTCGGGGCTCGCCGGCAGCCCCGAGGACCAGGCCCGCCAGCAGGCGGTGATCGACTACTACGGCCTCATCCCGGACCGGCTCGACGAGGGCTGGCAACGGCTCACGCCGTCGTTCCAGCAGGGCACTGCGGGCGGGTTCGACGGCTACCGCGGCTTCTGGGGCACGATCTCGCAGGTCACCGTGCGCGCGGTGTCGCCCGCGGGCGGCAACGAGGTCGACGCGACCGTGACCTACCGGTACGCCGACGGGCGCGAGGTCGACGAGCGCACGGTGTTCCGGCTGGTCCAGGAGGACGGCATCTGGAAGATCGACGGGCAGCGCCAGGCGAGCTAGGGGGCGAGGAAGACGCGCTCGGGGTGCGGGTGGCGCAGGAAGTCGTGGTGGGAGATGTCCCAGCCGTAGGCGCCGGCCGCCTCGAACACGACGACGTCGCCGGCCCGCAGACGCTCGACGGGCGCGCGGGCCAGCGTGTCCTTGGGCGTGCAGAGCTCGCCGCACACCGTGACCTCCTCGCCGGCGACCTCGGGGCGCGGGCGGCCCGGCGGCCACGCCTCGACGGGCACGACGCGGAACGGGTGGCTGTGTGCCCAGGACGAGGGCAGGCGGAAGTGGTGGGTGCCGCCGCGCAGCAGGGCGTAGGCGTGCCCGTGGGTGTGCTTCACGTCGAGGACCTCGGCGGCGTAGACCCCGCACCGGGCGACGAGGAAGCGCCCGCACTCGAAGTCGATCTCGCGCCAGCGGGCGGGGAAGGTCTCCAGGAGCTCGGCGAGGCCGCGGCAGAAGGCGGGCCAGTCGAAGGGCCGGTCGAGCGCCGCGTAGTCGACGCCGATGCCCCCGCCGACGTTCACGACCTCCGCGCGCACTCCGTAGCGCTCCTCCCAGCCCAGGACGGCGTCGCGGTAGTGGGCGAGCATCGCGAGGTGGGTGGCGGGGTCGAGGTTGTTCGACAGCGAGTGCAGGTGGAAGCCGGCCAGGCGCAGGCCGGGGAGGTCGGCGACGGCGCCGACGGCGGCGGGCAGGGCGGCCTCGTCGATCCCGAACTGGGTGGGACGCCCGGCCATGGCGATCGTCGCCGCGGGGAACGGGCCGGCGAGGTTGACGCGCAGGAGGACGTCGGCGGTGGTCCCGGCGGCGGTCGCGGCGTCGGAGAGCCGGTGCAGCCCGAGCACGCTCTCGACGTGGAACCTCGTGACCCCCGCCGCGACGCCCTCGGCGAGCTCCTGGTCGGTCGGCACCGGGCCGCCCATCAGCACGGACGCGTCGGGGGCGGCGTCGCCGACCACCCGCAGCTCGCCTCCGGACGCGACCTCGAAGCCGGCGACGATCCCGTCGAGCGCGGCGACGACCCGCTCGTCGGAGTTGGCCTTCACCGCGTAGAACATGCGGCACCGGTCGGGCAGGGCGTCCACGACCGCCCGCGCGTGGTCCCGCAGCGCGCGCAGGTCGTAGGAGAACAGGCACACGGGCTCCGGGGCCTCGACGGCGGCGGCGATCACCTCGTCATGTGAGCGAAATTCCCGGCTATAGCCGGGAATCTCGCTCACATGGGTGCGGAAGGCCCGCACGGCCAGGGAGCGCTCCTCGCCGAGGACGACGTCGGTGACGCCGCGGGCCTGCCAGCGGGCGTGGTCGGCGGGGACGCGGGGGATGGCGCAGAACCTGACACCGGCCTTCTCGCAGGCCGCGTGCACCGTGTCGACGGCCGCCCGGACGCGCGGGTGCCGCGTGCGCCACGGCACGCCGAGCGACTGGGACAGGTCGGCGGCGCCCTCGAGCACCATGTCCAGACCGGGCGTCGTGACGATCTCGTCGATGACCTCGAGCGCCTCGGCGTCCTCGATCATGGCGACGATCGTGGGCCTGGCCGTCGTCACGTGGGTGACGAGGTCGGTGCGGCCGTAGCCGACCATGCGCCCGGAGTTCAGCGACCGCATGCCGTCGGGGGCGTAGCGCGCGGCGCGGACGACGGCCTCGACGTCGGCGCGGCTGCGCACGTGCGGGATGACGATCCCCGTCGCGCCGGCGTCGAGCACGCGCAGCACGAAGCCCGGGTCGTGCTCGGGCACCCGCACCCACGGCGCCACCCCGGACACCTCGGCGGCGCGGATCATCTCCTGGAGCGTGTCCGGGGAGACGAGCGCGTGCTCGGCGTCGAGGATCGCCACGTCGTACCCGGCGGCACCGACCATCTCGACCAGCGCGGGCGACGGCGTCGCCACGAAGAGCCCCTTCACGTGGCGCCAGTGTGCCCTGCGCTACGTGAGCACTTTCCGGGCCTATAGCCCCGGAAAGTGCTCACGTACTAGGAGGCGAACCACCCCGACGGGGCCAGCGCACCGCCCTCGACGAGGTGCGGGGCGTAGTGGTCGTTGTAGATCTGCGCGATGAGCTCGCGGCGGCTGCGCACGCCGACCTTCGCGAAGATCTTCTTGAGATGGTCCTGCACCGTGTACGCCGAGAGGTGCAGGCGGGCCGCGACGTCCGCGGTGTCGACGCCCGCGAGCACCAGGGCGACGACGTCGCGCTCGCGGCCGGTCAGCCCGTACGAGGCGACGATCAGCGGGATCACCTCGGGCGGCCGGGCGTCCTCGAGGGTGACGACCACGTCGGTGCCCGAACCGTCCCGGCTCAGCAGCGGCGACGCGTGCGCGACGAGCCAGCGTCCCGTCCGCGAGCGGAGCCGGGCCCGGGGCACGGCGGCGGTCGGGTCGGAGGCGCGACGGCGGGCCGCGCCGACGATCGCACACACCACCTGGGGCAGCGGGGAGTCGCCGAGCGGCCCGCCGCCGAGGTCGGCGATGCGCGCCTCGGCACCGACGTTGGCCTGCACCACCTCGTCGTCCGCGCCCACCACGAGCACCGCGGGGCAGCCGGCCTCGCCCGCCGCGGCGAGGTCGACCGCGCCCACCACGAGCCCGCTGCGCAGCCCGCGCGCGAACCCCGGCGCCACCGAGCTCACGAACTCCTGCTCGGCGAGCGTGAACGTCCGCCCGCCCTGGTGGAACAGGGCGATCCCGCCCCACGTCGCCCCGTCCGCGGCGAGGCCGGCGCGCAGCTCGTCGGAGTAGTCCCAGATCGGGGAGAACATCTCGGCGAAGCGTCGCGAGCGGGTGGGGTCGCCGCCGGTCTCCGCGGCCAGCGTGGCCACCGCGCCCGGGCGGCGGGACACCGCGCGGAAGTCGTAGACGTCGTCGACCTCGTACTCGTGGTAGGACCACTGCAGGTCGTGCTCGTCGTCGACGTCGCCCCACTTCACGGTGGCCGTGACGAGCTCGGTCGCCGGGTCGACGGTCGCGAGGCACGCCGCGGAGAACGGCAGGGCCTTGCGGAGGGTCTCGATCGCCGCGGCCCCGAACGTCGGCCAGTCGAGGCCCGCGCTCGCGAGCCCGTCGATCTGCGTGCGCACGCGTTCGGCGCTCACCGCGGTCATGTCACGCACTGTAGCCTGTGTTGCGACGATCGGGGCATCCCAGATTCCTGGGGTGGGCAGACACCAGCGCGCTGGGATGGGCCGGCGCCGATCACCGGCGCACGCTTCCCGGCATGACGGTCCCGCAGCTCAGCGCGCCACTCCGGATCAACCCGACGTCCTGGGACGCGGCCCTCCACGCCGACCGGGCCCAGCTCCGCCCGGCGCCCGCCCGGCTACTGACCGTGGCTGGTCAGGGCTCCCTGGATGTCGACGGGCAGCTCCTGCACGAGGGCGACATGTCCGCGCAGATGTCGCTCGCCATGGCCCACGTGGAGGACCTGCTGGCCCGCGGCGGCATGGACCTGCGCGACGTCACCCGCCTCGTCGTCCACGTGACCGACATGGACGCCGCCCTCGCCGCGTACGGCGCCGTCACCGAGCGGCTCGACGCCGCCGGCGCCACCCCGCCCACCACCCTCCTGGCGGTCGCCCGCCTCCCCGTCCCCGGCATGGCCGTCGAGATCGACGCCACCGCCGGCCGCTGACCCCGTCCACACCCCGAGAGGAACCATCGTGACCACGTCGATCACCGCCCCCGCCCTGCTCCCGGCCGACCCGGCCTACGCCGCCGCCGTCGCGCCCTTCGTGACCACCGTGACGCCACGCCCCGACATGGTCGTGGAGGCCCGCAGTCCCGCCGACGTGGTGGCCGCGGTCAGATGGGCGGGCGAGGAGGGCCGCGCGGTGACCGTCCAGGCCACCGGGCACCAGCTGGTGACCGACCTCGCCGGCTCGGTCCTGATCTCCACCCGCCACCTCGACGACGTGCGCGTCGACCCGGCCACCCGCACCGCGGTGGTCGGCGGCGGCGCGCAGTGGAAGCAGGTCATCGCCGCGGCCGTCCCGCACGGACTCGCCCCGGTCGGCGGCTCCTCGTCGGGCGTCGGCGCCGCCGGCTTCTGCCTCGGCGGCGGGCACGGGCCCCTGTCCCGGGCGCTCGGCACCGGCGCGGACAACGTGCGCCGCATCCGCATCGTCACCGCCGACGGCATCGAGCGCGATGTCGACGCCACCCGCGAGCCGGACCTGTTCGACGCCCTGTGCGGCGGCAAGGCCGGCTTCGGCGTCGTCACCGAGATCGAGGTCGCGCTGCACCCGATCACGCGCCTCTACGGCGGCGGGATCTTCTTCCCCGGTGAGGCGTCGCCGCAGGTCCTGCACACCTGGCGCGAGTGGATCGCGACCCTGCCCGAGGACGCGTCGACCTCCGTCGCGCTGCTGCGCCTGCCCCCGGACCCCTCGCTGCCCCCGCCGCTGCAGGGCGCCTTCGTGGCGCACCTGCGCTTCGCCCACCTCGGCACGGCCGAGGAGGGCGCCGCGCTGCTCGCGCCGATGCGGGCGGTGGCCACGCCGATCGCCGACATGGTCGACGAGATGCCGTTCGCCGCCATCGACGCGGTCCACGCCGACCCGACCGAGCCGATGCCGGTCTGGGACGACTCGGCGACGCTGGCGACGCTGCCGGCCGAGGCGGTCGACGCGCTGCTGACCGTGGCCGGGCCGGGCGTGGAGACCCCGCTGATCATCGCCGAGCTCCGCCAGCTCGGCGGCGCGATCGCCCGTCGCCCCGACCGGGCCCACGACGCCGTGGCGGGCCGCGACGCCGGGTTCAGCCTCTACGCCCTGGCGCCGATGTTCCCGCCGGTGGCGGCGATCGCCCCGGCGGCGACGAAGGCGGTCGTCGACGCGATGCGGCCCTGGACGGTCGGCGGGCTGCCGAACTTCCAGGGCCTGGGCTCGCGCGGGCGCCTCGGGCCGCTGTGGGACGACGCGACGGCGGCCTTCCTGACCCGGGTCCGCGAGGAGTACGACCCGGCCGGCATGTTCCGGACCGTGGGGCTGATGGCCTGACGGCCACGTGAGTGGAATGGGTCGCCAGGGCGACCCATCCCACTCACGAGCGAAGCATGGGATTCGGCAGGGCGTGCACGCGCAGCTCGGTGTCGGGCCAGAGGCGGCGGGTCGCGAGCTTCTCGATCTCGACCGTCGGCGCGAAGACGTCGAACACCGCGAGGCGCTCCCGGAACCCCGGGTGGCGTGCGGCGTGGTCACGGACCGCCCGCGCCGCGACCGCCCAGAACTCCTCCTCGGCGAACCCGTACTCGCCCGCCAGCAGGTAGGCGATCTCGGCGAGGTTCACGAAGCACAGGCAGTCGAGCAGGAACCCGGTGACGAGGGCCGGGTCGGACGTCTCCAGGAACGAGTTGGCGTTCGGGTGGTCGGCCGGCGGGGCCTCGAGCGCCGGCCCGGGCGCCGCCAGCAGGTCGCGGGAGAAGCGCACCCCGTCGTGGAAGTCCTTGAGCGCCACGCGCGTCGGCAGCCCGCCGGAGTGCACGAGCAGCATGTTCTGCGCGTGCGCCTCGAGCGCCACGCCGTGCACGACGAGCAGGTGCACCAGGGGCAGCACCGTGGCGGTCACGAGCCGCTCGGTCCACGCCCGCGCCCCCTGCGCCCGGATCCACGGGTCGATCAGCGGCACCCCGGCGGGCGAGCGCGACGTCAGCCCCGGGAACGGCACCGCCCGCTCGGCGGGGTGCAGGCGCCCGTGGAGGCTCTCCCGCCAGATCGCGCCCAGCCCCGGCTCGACGGTGACGCCGAGGATCTCGCGCAGCACGACGACCCGCGCCTTCTCGTCCAGCACCGGATCGCCGGCGACGATCCCCGCCAGCCAGTCCGAGATCGGCGCGGCGTTGCGGACGGTGTGCGGGGCGAGGCCCCGGGACGTCGACGTGTTGGTGATCGCCAGGGGCAGCTTCACCGACGGCGCCGCGGGGACGTCGGTCCGCGCCAGCGTCCGGATCGACGCCTGCGGGCGGTGGGGCGCGCCGGGCCCCACCACCCGCAGCGCCCCGGACGCCAGGGCGTCGGCGTGCGTCACCGCCACGTGGTGGTCCCATTGCCACGGGTGCACGGGGACGCCGACCCGCCCGGCCGGCGCGCTCCACACCGACGCCGGGTCGAGCCCCGCGGACGCCACGACCGACACCAGCGCGGGGTCGGCGTCGAGCAGCACCGGGTGCACGGTCGGGGCGAACTCCGGGGTGTAGGCGTGGAGGTCCTCGACCCCGAACCCGATCCGCGACTTGTACGCCGGGTGGTAGCGGTGCCCGTCGGCGGTCAGGGCCTCGAGCACGTCGTGCCCGGCGTCCGGGTCCAGCGGCCCGTCCGGGCGCGCCCGCACCGCCAGCGCGTCACCGAGCACGGTCGCCGCGAGCTCGCGGCCCAGCCGCGCCCGGCACGCCGGGTCGGCGCGGATCGGCGCCCCGGCCAGGAACTCGCCCGGCGTCACGGCCGCGCCGTCGCGCGTCACCGGCCCCGTCAGCCGCACCCGCCCGAACGACGGCGTGCGGACGAACGTCAGCGCGAACGGTCCCGCGCGCGTCCCGGGCCCGCCGTCCCCGTCGACGTCCACCGCGTCCTCGAGCACCAGCGACTCGACGAGCTGGGTCAGGACCCGCGCGCGTACGGGGCCGGCCGCGGCCAGGGCCGCGGCGACGTCGACCGGCGAGGTCACCGCACCGCCCGCAGCGGGTTCGGCACGCGCACGACGCCCGCGGGCATGCTCGTGCCCCGCGACGGGCCGCGCTCGAGCAGCGGGCGCAGCACCGAGCGGTAGGGCCAGGTGTCGGCGTCGAGCAGCTCGGCGTGCAGCGTGCTGCGCACCACCGGGGTGCGCGTCGCGCCGACCGCGTCCTCGACGGCCCGGCGGATCACCGCCCACCAGTGCGTCTCCGGCCGCCCCGTCGCGCGCACCTGCGCGTCGACGACCCCGCCCAGCCCCACCTCGAGGGCCAGCGTCGCGAAGAACCCGATCAGCGCGCCCGGGGTGTCGAGGCGCAGCGACTGCGTGCCGCCGGGCGCGAGCCGGTAGGCGGGGTCGGGCACCGAGAGCCAGCGGGGGTGCACGCGCACGGCGTCGTGGTCGCGCAGCACGATGCGCGCCACCCGGTCACCGTCCAGGTCCAGCAGCACGTTCTGCCCGTGCATCTCGGGCAGGGCGCCGTGGCGCAGGAACCCGATCCCCACCTCGACGACGGCCTCGGTCACCGACGCGAAGAGCGCCGCGGAGGCGCCCTCGAACGCCAGCGCCGCCAGCGGCACCCGGCGCGTCCCGGCCGGCGGGGGCAGGCGGCGCAGCGCGGCCGCGAGGTGCCCGGGACGGTCGTGGAACTCGTCGCTGCCGTCGGGCCTCGCGAACCCCGACCACGACGTCTCGTCGGCGACGTCCACGCGCGCAGCCAGCCCGGGGTCGACGGCGAGCACGCGGCGCAGGACCTGCTCGCCGCGCTGCCCGTGGTCGAGCGAGCGGGCCCCGAGCAGCCGCGCCGACCCGAGCGTCGTCACCCCCAGCGGCAGCTTGAGGTGCCGCTGCCCGCCGAGGTCGAGGGTGCGCAGCGACGCCGTCGCGACGCCCGTCCCGACGCCACGCGCCAGCGGCACGACGACGCCGTCGGCGAGCTCGCGGGCGAACGCGACGGGCAGCACGTGCTCACGGTCGAACGGGTGCACGGGCAGCGCGACGTAGCCGTCCGGGGCCTCCGGGGCGTCCCCGAGATCGAGGGCGGAACGACCGTGCCGCACGTGGTCGCGCCGCACCGCCACCCAGTCCAGCGGCACCGGCCGGCCCGGGCCCCAGCGGTCGAGGTCGGCGCGCGTCCAGCCGCCGACGGCGTGCGCGGTGGGGTGGAACGGGCGCCCGCGGGCGGCGGCGCGCTCCTCGCCGGAGGGCCCGGGGTCGGTCACGGTGTGCTCGACGGCGGTCGTGAGGTCGCGGGCGACGACGTCGAGGCACGGCGCGTCCGGGGCGAGCAGCGCCACGACCTCGGCGGGGTCGGTGACCTCGCGCAACGGCATCCCCACGAGCACCGGACCGTCGACGTACCGCGTGCGCTGCACGACCCCGCCCGGGCGCGCGCGCCAGGCGATGCAGCCCCCGTCGGCGAGGCGGTGACGCAGCCAGGTGCCGGGGCGCCCCTCGGGGCCGGGACCGAGCGAGGCGCCCGCCAGGCCGGCGACGTCCTCGGCGACGGCGGCGTCGAGCAGGTCGCGCAGGACCAGCGTGCGGGCGTCGGTCATCGGGCCGCGCTCATCGGACGGTGCTCATCGCGCGGCGCTCATCGGGTGGTGCTCATCGGGCGTCGACGCACCGGGCGGGCGGCCACGCGCCGGGCCCGCGCCCGGTCGAGCCAGGCGTCGTCCCACACGCGGTCGAGGTAGCGGTCACCGCGGTCGGGGAAGATCGCGACGATCCGCGCCGGCGGCGTCACGTCCCGCACGACCCGGCGCACCGCGGTGACCACGGCGCCGGTCGACCCGCCGGCGAAGATCGCCTCGCTGGCGAGCAGCTCGCGGCACGCCTCGGCGGCGGTCGCGTCGTCCACCGCCTCGACGCGGTCGATCTCGTCGGGGGAGTGCAGCTCGGGGACCCGGCTCGATCCGAGCCCCGGCAGCTCCCGCCGCCCGCCCGGGCCGCCGAAGATCACCGAGCCGACGGCGTCGGCGGCGACGACCTCGAGGGGGTCGCACACCTCGCGCAGCCGCCGCGCGCAGCCGAGCAGGCTGCCGGTGGTGGACACCGCGCCGACCAGGTGCGTCGGCGGGACGAGCAGTGCGTCGGCGATCTCGGAGCCGGTGCCGTGGTAGTGCGCCAGCCAGTTGCGGTCGTTGGCGTACTGGTTGATCCACACGGTGTCGGGCGTCGTCGCGAGGATCTCGTGCACGCGGGCGAGGCGCGTGTGCAGGTAGCCGCCGGCCTCGTCGGGCTCGTCGACGGACTCCACGTCGGCCCCCAGCCCGCGCATGATGGCGACGTTGGCCGGGCTCGCGTGCGGGTCGACGACGCAGGTGAAGGCCAGCCCGTGCAGGCGGGCGACCATGGCGACGGCGACACCGAAGTTGCCCGAGCTCGACTCCACCAGGCGGCTGCCCGGCGGGATCGACCCGTCGGCGAGCCCGGTGTCGACGATGTAGCGGGCCGAGCGGTCCTTCATGCTCCCGCCCGGGTTCATCAGCTCGAGCTTGGCGAGCACCTGCACCCCGGGCTGGGGGAACATCCGGCCGAGCGCCACCAGCGGTGTCGTACCGACCGTGTCCAGGACCGATGCGTGGACGGGTTCCAGACCCGTCCGGGACCCACGGGCGAGGGTCACTCCCACCTCCGTCGCGACGCGGCTGGGCCGGGGTGGGGACCGCTGTGGCGGTCCCGCCCCGACCCAGGCAACCCTAACCACGCGACGGCGCGTGCCGATCGGGTGACCGGAGGAACCCGATCAGCCCGCGTTGTCCGGGACGTCCGAGGCCTTGACCTGGCCCCAGCCGTGCCAGCGGTCCACCTCGATCCACGCCGCGACGCGCGCGCGGTCACGGATGGGGTAGGGGTCGCCGGTGTAGTGCTTCGAGGCGCGGTCGATGATCGCGAGGTCGGTGTCGTCGGCCCACTCGACGACGCGGCCCTGGATGCTGACGTGGGTGTACCAGTCGTCCTCGGCGAGGATCGTGATCGAGGCGCGCGGGTCGTTGCGCAGGTACTCGACGCGCTTGCGCTGCGCGTCCATGTTCACCAGCACCCGACCGTCGTCCCAGAGGTACCAGGTCGCGACGGAGACGGGCTGGCCGTCGCCGCGCACCGAGGTGATGACGCTGGGGTTGGGGCGGGCCAGCAGCTGCTGGACCTCGTCGGGCAGCGGGGGCTTCGGCATGCGGGGTCCTCTCGTGGGGTGGTCGTGCGCGGGGGAGGGTGCTCGCTGCGCGCCCGTTCCACACCGGCTCAGGCCTCGACGCGCTCCCGGGCGGCGCTGCGCCGCGAGCGGACGACGAGCGCCCGGGCCACGACCGCGGTCAGGCCCAGCACGACGACGACCAGCCCGTAGACCTCGGCCACCGGCCGCAGGCCGACCTGGACGGTCGCGACGCCCGCGATCACCGCGGGGACGCTGAAGGCCAGGTAGGCGATCGTGTAGGCGACGGCCATGAGCTCGCCGCGGGTCTCGGGTGCCGCGATGCGGGCGAGCGTGCCGAAGCAGGCGAGCGACGCGGACCCGAACCCGAGGCCGGCGACGACGGTGCCCGCCGCGGTCCCCACCGGCGAGCCCAGCGCCAGGGCGGCGAGCGTGATCAGGGTGCCGGCGGCGAGCAGCCCGCCCGCCGGTGCGAGCAGCGACTCGGGGGAGCGGCGGAACGCGACCACCGCGGTCACGGCGCCGACGCCGCAGAGCAGGGTGACGACGATGCCGCCGACGAGGTGGCTGCGCATGCCCAGCAGCTCGGCGGCCACCGACGGGCCCAGCGACAGGTAGAGCCCGCCGAGCGCCCAGCTCGCGGCGAGCGTGGGGGTGATCGCGAGGACGTCGGTGCGCAGGCCGGCGGGGATGCGCACGCGCGGGCGCAGCGAGGCCAGCGCGCCGGCGCGGCGGGACGCGGTCTCGGGCAGGACGGCGAGCACCACCGCGACCACGGCGAACCCGGCGAGCAGGACGATCCAGACCAGGCGAGTGGGGGCCGGCGCGTACTCGACGAGCAGCCCGCAGCCCAGCGCGCCGAGCGCGAGGCCGATCAACGGCGTCGCGGCGTTGGCGAGACCCGCGCGCCGCGGGTGCAGGTCGACCAGCGTCGCGGCCATCGCGGTGATCGCCGCCCCGGTCGCGGCGCCCTGCACCGCGCGCGCCACGAGCAGCATCGTCGTGTTCGTCGCGACGAGGAACAGCACCACCGCCGCCGTCTGCACCACGAGGGCGACGGCGAGCACCGGGCGGCGCCCGACGTGGTCGGAGAGCCCGCCGACCACCAGCAGCGAGGCCAGCAGGAACAGCACGTAGACCGCGAAGATCACCGTCAGCGTCGCCGCCGAGAAGCCCCATTGCGCCTGGTAGACGACGTAGAGCGGCGAGGGGACGCTCGAGGCGGCCAGGAAGAGCACGACGACCCCGGCCACCGCGGCGAACAGCCGGCCGCGGCGGACGGGGTCGAGGGCGTCAGCGGGTGCGGTGCTCACTCACGACGTCAACACGCGCGTCGCCGGTTCTATGTCCGTGCGCTGCCCGCGGCGTAGCGGGTGAGGTACCGCTCACGCTTGCGGGGGTGGATGTTGGCGAGGGTGACGTCGCCGTCGTAGTGGGCGAGCACCTTGCGGTCCATCATCGCGCGCCACACCGGCGGGAAGAGCGCCACGACGATCATCGAGCCGTAGCCGCTGGGCAGCTGCGGCGACTCCTCGAAGTGCCGCAGCGTCTGGTAGCGGCGCAGCGGGTTGGCGTGGTGGTCCGAGTGGCGCTGCAGCTGGTAGAGCAGCAGGTTCGACACGGTGTGGTCGGCGTTCCAGCTGTGCCGCGGGTCGGTGCGCACGTAGCGGCCGTCGTCGCGCTTCGCGCGCTTGAGCCCGTAGTGCTCCAGGTAGTTGACGACCTCGAGCAGTGTGAACCCGACGACCGCCTGCAGCACCAGCCAGGGCAGGATCACCGGCCCGAACGCGACGGTCAGGCCGACGAACAGCACGACGGTCATCGCCCAGGCCACGAGGAGCTCGTGGTCGAACGGGGTGTGGCGGCCCTTCGAGCGGCGCTTGGACTCCAGGTGCCACGACGAGCGCAGGCTGCCCCACACGGTGCGCGGCAGGAACATCCAGAAGCCCTCGCCCAGCCGCGAGCTCGCCGGGTCCTCCGGCGTGGCGACCCGGACGTGGTGGCCGCGGTTGTGCTCGACGTAGAAGTGGCCGTACGCGGAGCTGGCCAGCGCGATCTTCGAGAGCCAGCGCTCGACGTCCTCGCGCTTGTGGCCCAGCTCGTGGGCGGTGTTGATGGCGACGCCCGAGACGACGCCCATCGTCAGCGCGAGGCCGAGGTCGGCGTGCCAGGGGAGGTCCCACGTGGCCCAGACCCAGCAGCAGAACACGAGGCTCGCGTACTGCACGGGCAGGAACAGGTAGGTGACCCAGCGGTAGTAGCGGTCGGCCTCGAGGCGCTCGCGCTCGGACTCCGGCGGGTTGTCGTCGGTGGCCCCGAAGATCAGGTCCAGGGCCGGGAGCAGGACGAACAGGATCATCGGGCCGACCCACCACCAGCCGGCCCACCCGGTGGCGGACACGAGCCCGGCGCCCAGGAAGGGCATCGCGGGCATCACGGTGGCCAGGGGCCAGAGGTAGCGCTTGCGGTCACGCCACGGGCGCTGGGGTGCACCTTCGGCGCGTTCTTCGCTGGTGACTTCTGTGGTGCTCATGGGCCTGTCTCCCTCGACGCGACGGCTCGCGACCGAGTGTGCGATGTGACCCGCTCAGAAACAAGACCCAAATTTTGTCTCAGTTTGGCGTTCGGAGTAGTGCGGTCACGAGGTGGGAGACGCGCTGCCCGACGTCGACGGGGTCGAGCGAGGGGGCGACGACATGGGAGATAACGAGGCGGACCACGGCGTCGACGGTCTCCTCGACCAGCGTCGGCAGGAGGTCGGGGCGGCGCTGCACCATCCAGGTGGCGAGCAGGGAGCGGGCCGACTCCCGGATCGATTCCGAGCGCGAGGTGAGGAACGGCAGCAGGCCGGCGTCGCCCGAGCGGCTGCCGGTGAGCACGGCGAGGAGCAGGGGGTTGTCGGCGGCCTCCTCGAGGGTCAGGCGTGTCGCGGCCGCCACGGCGTCCCCGATGTCCTCGTGCTCGGCGAGCGCGCGCCCGATGGCGGCGAAGAACCGCTCGGCCTCGCGCGTCATGAGGGCCTCGCCGAGACCGTCCTTGTTGCCGAACTCCCGGTACAGCGTCGGGCGCGACACCCCGGAGTCGACGGCCACCTCGCCGACCCGCACCCGCTCCCAGCCGCGCTCGACGGTGTGTTCGTGGGCGGTCGTGAGCACGCGCTCGCGCACCTGGCGCCGGAACTCCAGACGCAGGGACTCGCCGCTCATGCGATCAGTGTCACGCACCGCAACCGGCGAGGAGCGCGGAGCAGGACCGAGGCACCCGGTCGGGCCTGTGTGCTGGCCTGGTGAGCGCAGCGCCGGGAGGGCTGCTCAAACCACTTCGACGGAGCAACTTGAGAGGCCGTTCGGCCCGGATCGCTGGGCCGAAGCGAGTCACTTTCTCATCACGACCAACTCACGAGTAACGACGCTCACCGGACGCCGATGAGGGCGCAGACCACCCGGGTGCACCCGGAGAACCACCGTTCGGCCGAAGGGTTCCGCACATGCTCGTTCGTCCCGATCGCCTGCTCCCCAGCGTGATCGTCGGTGCCCTCCTCATCGGCGCCCTGGCCCTCGGTGCCGGGACGGCGTCGGCGGACCCGATCGATATCGGCGATCTGCTCCCGACTCAGTGCATCGATCCGGACACGCAGCAGCCGAAGACGCTCGTCACCGGCCTGGCCCGAAATGCACTGACCGGGGTGTGTGAGGTCGCTGCCGGGGTGCGCGACGCAGCCGTCGACCCACCTTCCACCACGGTGGTCGAGCCCGACCCCGCGCCGCCGTCCACAGCCACGACCACCGCGACGACGGCAAGCCTCCCCAGTTCGGTCACGTCTCAGCCGGTCGCCCCGGCGCCGGCAGCGCCGATCAGCGTTGCCCGCCCGCCGGTAGCCGTCGTCCCGCCCGCCGCGCTCGTCGCTCCGGCGGCGGCCGCACCCGGCGGGCTCGCCGCGACCGTGCCGTTGCTGAACTTCGGCACCCCCAACCCGGCCCTGCTCCTCGCGCCGCCCGGCAGCCCGTTGCGGACGCTCGCTGGCGAGAACACCGGCTCGCCGGTGACCACGACGAGCGATGTCCAGGCCATCGCCTTCGACAACATGCCCGGCGGGATGGGCACGCCCGCCGTCGTCGGCGTGCTGATCCTCTCGACCCTCGGGGCCTTCGCCCTGCGGCACCGGATGCTCCGCCGCGCCCGCACGCCCGTGTCCTCGGAGCGCTGACCGGCAAGATCGCCGTCTCGGTGACGATCCCGGTCAGATCTGACGGGGATCGTCACCGAGACGACGATCATCGGCGCCGCCGCGAGCGCCACCGCCCGCGTCGCGCCGCCCGCCCGCACGCGTCCCGTCCGCCGAGAATCGAGCCGGCGGCTTTCCTGACGTTGGACGTCAGCGTGGCCGCCACGCTGATACACCCGTGCCTCGAGCGGGCACCGGCGTGGCGCGACGGCGAGCACGTGGCGATCCTGGCGTCACGCCCCGGCTCAGTGACCCCGCGCCGCGTCGGTGCTCGCCAGCGCGACGGGCAGGTGCTTGATGCCGTTGACGAAGATGCTGCGCAGGCGGTCGGGCTCGCCGACGACGCGCAGGTCGGGCATGCCCGCGAAGAGCTCCCGGAACATCACGGCGATCTCGCGGCGGGCGAGGTGCGCGCCGAGGCAGAAGTGCGGGCCGTGGGCGCCGAAGCCCTGGTGCGGGTTGGGGGAGCGGCGCAGGTCGAGGGCCTCCGCGTCCGCGAACACGGTGGCGTCCCGGTTCGACGCCCCGTAGACCAGCAGCAGCTTGTCGCCCGCGGCCACGTCGACGCCGCCCACGGAGGTGTCGGCGACCACCGTCCGCCGCATCCAATTGATCGGTGAGGCCCAGCGCACGACCTCGTCGACCGCGGTCGGCGTGACCCCCTCGACGTCGCCCGACCACGCCTCCCACTGCGCCGGGTCGAGGTGCATGCCCCACACGCCGTGGGTGATGGCGTTGCGGGTGGTCTCGTTGCCCGCGACGCAGAGCAGGATGAAGAACGAGGCGACCTCCTGGTGCGTCAGCCGCTCGCCGTCGACCGTCCCGTGCACCAGCGCCGACGTGACGTCGTCGCCCGGGGACTCCTCGCGCCGCGCCGCCAGCTCCGTCATCAGCGCCGAGAGCCCGGCACCGGCGGCGAGGTAGTCGCCGAGCGGGTTGTCCGAGGTCACGTACTCGGGGTCGTCGCCGGCGAGGATGACGTTGGAGTGCGCGAACACCTCGTCGCGCCGCGACTCCGGGATGCCCATCATCTCGCAGATGATCAACAGGGGCATCGGGGCGGAGACGTCGGCGACGAGGTCGAACGAGCCGTCGCCCGCCAGGGCCTTCGCGCGGGCCGACGCGATCACCGAGCGTGCCACGCGCGTCACGTCGTCCAGCAGCGCCTCGGTGCGCCGGGGCGTGAAGGCCTGCGCGGCGATGCGCCGGATCTTCGTGTGCCGCGGCGCGTCCATGCTGATGAGCGAGCCGAAGAACTCGCCGGCCTCGGGCGGCAGGTCGAGGATCGACACCGCGCCCTGCCCGGAGCAGAACAGGTCGGGGTGACGGCTGACCTGCTCGACGTCGGCGTGCCGGGTCACCGCGCGGAACCCCGGCCCCGCCGGGAACCCCGGGAACTCCGGCTCGGCGAACCGCGGCAGCCCCTCGTCGGCGCGCAGGGCCGCGAACGCCTCGTAGCGGCGCGCCCAGGGCGCGGCCCAGAACTCGCGGTCACCGAGATCCACCGTGGAGGCCGTCATCGTTGGCAGGCTGCCAGCAACGGGACGGCGGCGCCACGGACGGGTACGTAACCGTCGCGACCCCGAGAGGGGGTCGTGTTGTGCCCCGTGCCGGGCAGGCGGGAGGATCATCGCCGTGGTGCGGGTCGATCTCGAGAGGTTCTGGCCGAGTCGTCGTGTCGACGCGTTCGACGAACGGTGTCGCTGAGGGGCAGCACCCCACCCGACGACGAGCACGATCCGACATCACCGACGATGGAGAGCACCTGATGACCGACGCGAGCACCGGCTGGTCGTTCGAGACCCAGCAGGTCCACGCGGGCGCAGCCCCGGACACCGCCACGAACGCCCGGGCGACGCCGATCTACCAGACGACGTCGTACGTCTTCCGCGACACCCAGCACGGCGCCGACCTGTTCAGCCTCGCCGAGCCGGGCAACATCTACACGCGGATCATGAACCCGACGCAGGACGTGCTCGAGCAGCGCGTCGCCGCGCTCGAGGGCGGCGTGGCCGCCCTCGCGTTCGCGTCGGGCAGCGCGGCCACCACGGCCGCCATCCTCAACATCGCGGTGGCCGGCGACCACTTCGTGTCCAGCCCGAGCCTCTACGGCGGCACGTACAACCTGTTCCACTACACGCTGCCCAAGATGGGCGTCGAGGTCTCGTTCGTCGAGGATCAGGACGACCTCGAGCAGTGGCGCAACGCCGTCCGGCCGAACACCAAGCTGTTCTTCGCCGAGACGATCGCGAACCCGGGCTCGAACGTCCTCGACATCGCGGGCGTCTCCGGCGTCGCGCACGAGATCGGCGTGCCGCTGCTCGTCGACAACACCGTGCCGACGCCCTACCTCCTGCGCCCGATCGAGCACGGCGCCGACATCGTCATCCACTCGGCGACGAAGTACCTCGGCGGGCACGGCACCACGATCGCCGGGGTCGTCGTCGACGGCGGCACGTTCGACTTCGGCGCGCACGGCGACCGCTTCCCCGGCTTCACCGAGCCCGACCCCAGCTACAACGGGCTGAAGTACTGGGAGGCCCTCGGCCCGGGCGCCTACGCCGCCAAGCTGCGCGTGCAGCTGCTGCGCGACACCGGCGCGGCGATCAGCCCGTTCAACGCGTTCCTCATCATCCAGGGCATCGAGACGCTCTCGCTGCGCCTCGAGCGCCACGTGCAGAACGCCCAGGCCCTGGCCGAGTGGCTCGAGGCGCGCGACGAGGTCGAGCGCGTCTACTACGCCGGCCTGCCCTCCAGCCCCTGGAACGAGGCGGCGAAGAAGTACCTGCCCCGCGGCGCCGGCGCGATCGTGTCGTTCGACCTGCGCGGCGGTGTGGAGGCCGGGCGCGCGTTCGTCGACGGCACCAGCCTGCACTCGCAGCTGGTGAACATCGGCGACGTCCGCAGCCTCATCGCGCACCCGGCGTCGACGACGCACAGCCAGCTCTCCGAGAACGAGCAGGAGTCCGCGGGCGTGACCCCGGGCCTCGTGCGCCTCGCCGTCGGCATCGAGAACATCGAGGACCTCAAGGCCGACCTCGAGGCGGGCTTCACCGCGGCGAAGGCTGCCCAGTGAGAGATCTGGCTGCGTGACCGGCACGACCGTGAGCGTGCTCCCTCCCGCCACCGGTGCGTGGCGGGAGGGGGACCCGGTCGGCGACCGGCTCTTCCTCGACATCGGCGCCGTCACCTTGGAGAGCGGCGAGACGATCCCGGACGTCCGCGTGGCGTACGAGACGTGGGGCCGCTTCGACGGGTCGAACGCCGTGCTCGTGCTGCACGCGCTCACCGGCGACAGCCACGTCATCGGTGACGCGGGGCTCGGCCACCCGACGCCGGGCTGGTGGTCCGGGCTGATCGGACCCGCGCGGACCGTGGACACCGACCGCTGGTTCGTCGTCGCGCCCAACGTCCTCGGCGGCTGCCAGGGCACCACCGGCCCGTCGACGCCCGCGCCGGACGGGCGTCCGTGGGGGTCGCGGTTCCCGCGGACGACGGTGCGCGACCAGGTCGTCGTCGAGGCGGAGGTCGCCGACGCGCTGGGCATCGACCGCTGGGCCGCGGTGCTCGGCGGGTCGATGGGCGGCATGCGCGCGCTCGAGTGGGCCGTCATGTACCCGTCGCGGGTGGAGCGGCTGCTGCTGCTGTGCTCGCCGGCGGCCGCGTCGGCGGACCAGATCGCCTGGGCCGCCCCGCAGATCGCCGCGATCCGCGAGGACGCCGGCTGGCACGGCGGCGACTACCACGACCTGCCCCGCGGCGAGGGCCCGCACCGCGGCCTGGGCGTCGCGCGGCGGATCGCGCACAACACCTACCGGACGGCCGAGGAGTACGACACGCGGTTCGCGCGCCGCCCGCAGCCGGGGGAGGACCCCGAGGGCGACGGGCGCTTCGCCATCGAGAGCTACCTCGACCACCACGCCGAGAAGCTCGTGCACCGCTTCGACGCCGGCAGCTACGTCGAGCTCACCCGGGCCATGAACGGCCACGACATCGCCCGCGGGCGGGGGTCGCTGGCCGAGGTGCTCGGCGGCGTGACCGCGCGGACCGTCGTCGCGGGGTCGGTGTCCGACCGGCTCTACCCGCTGCACCAGCAGGAGGAGCTCGCCGCCCTGATCCCGGGCGCGGGCGAGGTGTGGCGCATCGAGTCGCCGTTCGGGCACGACGCGTTCCTCATCGAGGCGCGCCGGCTCGAGGAGATCCTCGGGGAGCTCCTCCGGGTCTGACCCCTACAGCGTGACCGGGTGGCCGACGACCTCGTGCAGCAGGGCGTGCACGGTCTCGTCGGCCAGGCGGTAGCGCACGACCCGCCCGGCGCGCTGGGTGGCGACGAGCCCCTGGGCGCGCAGCAGCCGCAGCGCCTGGGACGTCGTGGTGTCCTTGAGCCCGGCGGCGACGGCGAGGTCGGACACGCAGATCTCGCCCGCGGCGTGGATGCAGAGCAGCAGCGTCAGGCGGGTCGGGTCGGCGAGCAGCGCGAACCGCGTGACCCACGCGTGCATCGTCTCGCCGCTCGGCAGGGCGGCGATCGCCTCGCACACACCGTGGTTCTCGTTCAGCGCGCGATGGCGCTGCTCGAGACGGGCGGCGTCCTCCGTCGTGCCGTCCGGGGGTTCGGTGAGGTGCACGGAACCATCGTGTCATCCTCACGCCGCCGCCGGTCGGCGGCACGGATCACGGCAGGAGGTTCCCGGGTGACCGGACCGACCGGGCTGGCCACACGGAAGATCACCCCCGACCTCGCCCGCGGGCTCCTGCTCGCCCTCATCGCGGTGGCGAACGCGCACCTCTACCTGGTCGAACGCCCCATCGGGTACCGGGGCTACCCGGCGGGGCTCACCGGTGGCGACGCGGTCGTCGCCGTGGTGCAGATGGTGCTCGTCGACGGGCGTGTCTTCCCGCTGTTCGCCGCCCTGGTGGGCTACGGCGTGGCGCGGCTGGCCGAGCGGGCGCCCGAGCCGGTGGTGCGCCGGCGCGGGCTGGTGCTCCTCGGGGTCGGGGCGCTGCACGGGCTGCTGCTGTTCCCCGGCGACATCATCGGCGCCTACGGCCTGGTGATCCTGCTCCTGGCGCCGGCCGTGGCGTCGTCGTCACGGGGGCTGCTCGCGGCGGCCGGGGCGATCGGGGCGTTCGCGGTGTTCCTGTCCTCCGGTGCGAGCGGGCCGCAGGGGGTCCCGACGGTCCCGTCGATCGCCGCGCCGACCCTCGGCGCGTTCCTCGCCGCCCACCCCACGGAGTGGCTCGCCACCACGATCTTCTCCGCGCTGCTCACGGCGCCCGCGGTGCTGGTGGGCGTGGTGATCGGGCGGTCGGGGACCCTCGACGACCCGGCCGTCCACCGGCGCCGGCTCACGCTCTGGGCGGTCGCGGGGTCGGTCGCGGGCGTCGGGCTGGGCCTGCCGCTGGCACTGGCGGTGATCGGGGTGTGGGCGCCGACGGGCGCGGTCGGCGCGGCGGTCGCGGCCGCGCACGCCGCCGGCGGGTACGCGGGCGCGCTCGGCCTGCTCGGGCTCATGGGCCTGCTGGGCAGCGTGTCGTGGCCGGGGCAGCGCCTCGTGGCGGCGGCCGGGACGTGGTCGATGACGCTGTACCTGTCGCAGTCGGTGGTGTTCGTCGCCGTGTTCGCCGTGGTCGCGGGCGGGCTGGGGTCGACGGCCTCGCTGACCACCGCGACGCTCGTCGGGCTCGCGACCTGGCTCGCCGGCGTGGTCGTCGCGGGCCTGCTCGCCCGCGCCGGGCACCGCGGCCCGTTCGAGCTCCTCGTGCGCCGCCTGACCTACCTCGGCGGGACCTCCGGGACGTCGTAGATCCTCCGCCACATGGACCCAGGTCCATTCCTGCCGCACTCCGTCCGGCCTACCGTCCGAGCAGCTGATCTCCAGCGGACAGGTGGCCCGGCGAGCCCGCCGGGCAGGAGGGGCGCCCCAGCCATGACGGTCTCACCGGAACGACAGCGGTCGCAGCGGCCGGGGCTGCTGGCCCGCCACCCCCTGGTCTCCTTCTTCGTCATGGCCTACGCGTTCACGTGGATCGTGTGGACGCCGTGGGTGCTCGGGGCGGACGGGGCGGGCCTGCTGCCGATCCGGATCGACCCGGGTGCGGTCGGCTACCTCAACGCCGCCGCGATCCTGGCCGGCCCCACCGTGGCCGGGCTGATCATGACGGGGGTCTGCGAGGGCCGGGCCGGGATCCGCCGTCTGCTGGCCCGCCTCGTCCTGTGGCGGGTCGGCGTCCGCTGGTACGTCGTGGCCCTCGTCGGCGTCCCGCTGATCATGCTGCTCGGCACGATGGTCTACGCGGGCACCCTGCCGGCCCTCGGCGCCCTCGGCGGTCCGTCGTACCTGCTGTCCTACGTCGTGTCGTTCGTGCTCGTGACGATCCTCGGCGGGCCGCTGTTCGAGGAGATCGGCTGGCGCGGCTTCGCCCTGGCGCGCATGCAGCGTTCGCTCGGCCCGCTGGGCGCCTCGCTGGTGCTCGGTGTGCTGTGGGCGCTCTGGCACCTGCCCGAGTTCCTGGTGCCGTCGTGGGCGGCGTCGTCGGGCGGCGGCGGGCTGTCGGGCATCGTCCTGTTCACCCTCACCGCGATCACCTTCACGGTCGTGATCACGTGGGTCTTCAACAACACCCGCGCGAGCGTGCTGCTCGCGGTCCTCGTGCACTCCTCGATCGACACCTTCACCGGCACCCTGGCCGCGATCTTCCCGCCCGAGGCCGTGGCCAGCGCGTTCCCGTACATGATCGGCTTCGGCGCCGTCGCGCTGGTGCTCGTCGCCGTGACCCGCGGCCGGCTGAGCCACCGCCGTCTCGAGGAGACCGTCGACGCCCGGTGATCGCCCCGGGGCCGTCCGTCACGGCCTCTGGCACGGCCTCGACCCGGACCCCGCGGCGTGCCACCGTGATCACGTGGACCCCGGGGGGCGGCGGCCGAGCGCGGCGACGCGCACCCTGCGCCTCGCCCTGGCCGCGCTGGTCGGCGCGGTGGTGCTCTGCGCGGCGATCGAGATGGTGCTGCTCGTCGGCAGCCCGGAGGCCCCGTACGGCGTGCTCGTGCTGCTCCCGCTCACGGGCGTCGTCTACGCCGGGGTCGGGGCGGTGGCGTGGGCGCGGCGCCCGAGCAACCGGACGGGCGCGGTCCTCGTGGCCGGCGGCCTCGCGTGGCTCGCGGCGGGGCTCGTCAACACGACGGTCCCGCTGCTGATCGCCGTCGGCCAGGTCACCGCCTGGATCCCGATCGCGATCGTGCTGCACGCGCTGCTGGCGTTCCCGTCCGGGCGGCTCGGCGCCGCCGGTCCGCGGGCACTGGCGGGCGCCGGCTACCTCGTCGCGATCCTGCCGCAGCCCGTGCGCTACGCCGCGACCCCGCTCGCGCCGCCCTACGACCCGCTGTTCGTCGCCGACCGGCCGGCGGTCGCGGCGGCGGCGACGCTGACCCAGACCGTGGCGGCGACCGCCCTGCTCGGCGTGGTGGCCGCCGTGCTCGTGCGGCGGCTGGTCCTCGCCGACCGCGACCGGCGCCGGGCCCTGCTGCCCGTGTACGCCTACGGCGCGGTGGCGGTGCTGAGCATCTCGCTGCTCAGCGCGCTCACCCGCTACGCCGGCGCCGACCCCCTGCTCGCCCCGGTGCTGCAGCTCCTCGCGCAGGCCGGGGTGCCGGTGGCGTTCACGGCGGCGATGCTGCGCGGCGGGTTCGCGCGCACCGGGGAGCTCCAGGAACTGGCCGCCTGGCTCGCCCGCCCCGGGCGCGAGGGCGACCTGCGCGGGGCGCTGGCCCGGGCGCTCGGCGACCCGTCCCTGCGCCTCGCGTTCCCGGTGGCGCGCCCCGAGGGGGCGGGCGCGTCGTGGGTCGACGAGGCCGGCACCCCGGTGACGCTCCCCCCGCCGGGCGCGGACCGGGTCGCCGTCCCCGTGGTGCTGGGAGAGCGCGAGGTCGCCGTGGTGATCCACGATCGCGCCCTGCACCCCGACCCCGAACCGGTGCGCGCCGCCGGGAGCATCGTCGCGCTCGCCGCGGACCGGGAGCGCCTGACCGCCGACCTGCTCGCCAGCCGCGAGGACCTGCGGGCCTCGCGCGCGCGGCTCGTCACCTCCGGCGACCGCGAGCGCCGCCGGCTCGCGCGCGACCTGCACGACCGGCTGCAGAGCCGCCTGGTCATGCTCGCGATCACGGCCTCGGACGCGTCGGTGGCCGAGGAGGGGTCGCTCGCGGCGGTCCGGCGGGGGATCGAGGACGCCGTCACCGAGCTGCGCGACCTGGTCCAGGGGGTGCTGCCGGCGCTGCTGATCGAGCGGGGCCTGGTCGCGGCGGTCGAGGAGCTCGCCGAGCGCAGCCCGCTGCCCCTGGTGCTCTCGGCCGAGACGGGCGCCGACGACGACCTCCTGCCGGCGGTCGAGAGCACCGCCTACCACGTGGTCGTCGAGGCGGTCACCAATGCCGTCAAGCACGCCGGGGCCACCAAGGTCGCCGTCGACGTCGCCCGGGTCGCCGACCGGTTGCGCGTGGAGATCGCCGACGACGGGGTCGGCGGCGTCCGGGTCGGGGCGGGCGCCGGCCTGCGGGGCATCGCCGACCGGGCCGGCGCGGTCGGCGGCGGCATCGTCGTCGACAGCGTCGCGGGCCGGGGGACCCGGCTGGTCCTGGAGGTGCCGTGCGGGTCGTGATCGGCGAGGACGAGGCCCTGCTGCGCGAGGGGCTCGTGCTGGTGCTGGAACGTGCCGGGATGGAGGTCGTGGGCACCGCGCCGGACGCCGACGAGGTGGTCGAGCTGACCCGTCGCTGCCGGCCCGACGTGCTCGTCACCGACATCCGGATGCCGCCGACGAACACCGACGACGGCCTGCGCGCCGCGGTGCGCGTCCGCGCCGAGGTGCCGGGCACCGCGGTCGTCGTGCTGTCCCAGCACGTCCAGCGCCGATACGCCCGCGAGCTGCTCGGCGACTCCGCGGCGGGCGTGGGCTACCTGCTGAAGTACCGGATCGCCGACGGCGCCGGGTTCTGCGACGACCTCCGGCGCGTCGCGGCGGGCGGGACGGCGCTCGACCCCGAGGTCGCCGCCGCGATGATGTCCCGCCGCGACGACGCCATCGCGGAGCTGGGCCCCCGCCGGCGGCAGGTCCTCGCCCTCATCGCCGAGGGCCGCACGAACAGCGGGATCGCCCGCCGGCTCTCGATCACCGAGAAGGCCGTCGTGGCGCATTCGTCCGGCATCTACGACGCCCTCGGGCTGGCCGTGACCGACGACGACCACCGCCGCGTCCTCGCCGTCGTCCGCTATCTCACCGACCGGCCGTCGTGAGCGGTCATCTGCCTGACAGCCCCGGACGGCCCTGATCACCTAGCGTGCGCGACCATGATCCTCTCGATGCCGGCGGGGTCCCGGTGACGGCGTCCCGGCGCGTCCGCGCGCTCCTGGTCGCCGCGCTCGCCGTCGCCCTCGCGGCGTGCTCGTCGGGTGCGGCGACGCCCCCCGCTGCTGCTCCGGCGGCAGACCCGTCCGCGCGGGTCGACCAGCTCGCGGCGGCGGCGCTCGGCCACGGGATCACCGGCGCGGTGGTGGCGATCGAGGACCCCGCGGGCCTGCGGATGCTGCGCGCCTACGGGACGTCGGACACCGCCGGCACCCCGATGCCGCCGGACGCGCACTACCGCATCGCCAGCGTCACGAAGTCCTTCACGGCCGCGGCCGTGCTCGCGCTCGCGCGGGAGGGACGGCTGTCGCTCGAGGCCCCGCTGTCGGACTTCGTCGCCGGGGTCCCGAACGGCGAGCGGATCCGGGTGCGCGACCTCGTGGCCATGCGCGGCGGCGTCTACGACTTCACCGAGGACCCGGGCTTCGGCGCCCGCTACGACGCCGACCCGACGCTGCCCGGCTGGCGCGCCGAGGACCTGATCCCGATCCTGCAGGCCCACGCCGGCGAGGCCCGCCCGCCGGACACGGAGACCCGCTACTCGAACTCCGAGTACGTCCTGCTCGGCGTCGTGCTCGAGCGCGCGACCGGGCGGCCGGCCGGGGAGGCGATCGAGGGGCAGGCGCGGGCGATGGGGCTCGGGCAGACGTCGTACCCGACCGCGGGCGACGACCTCCCGGCGCCGTTCACGCGCGGCTACATCGCCACCGGCGACCCGCAGAACCCGCCGCCCTACCGCGACGGGACGGTCTCGAACCCGGCCGTGCCCGGGTCGGCCGGCGCCATGATCTCCACCGTGCCGGACATGGCCCGCTACGCCCCGCTCCTGGCCGGCGCGACCGACCGGCAGGTCTGGGGGCCGCTGACCACGTCGGGCATCCGCCTGCAGTACGGGCTCGGCGTCACGCAGGTCGGCGACTGGGTGGGCCACGACGGTTCGATCTTCGGCTACAGCGACATGGTCTTCCACCTGCCCGCGCGGCAGGCGACGGTGGTGGTCATGGTCAACGCCGGTAACGGGGCGGCCGTGCCGGCGCAGGAGCTGTGGGCCCAGATCGTCGACGCCCTCTACCCGGGCACCCTGGCGCGCTGGCCCTGAGGCACGGTCGGTCCCTGACGTTGGGCCGAACGAGTGGTGCTCGCCGCCGACCCGCCGGTTCGCGCTCACACTGGGCAACCCCGTGGCACCAGGCGCCGCGGGAGAACAGGAGCCCGCAGAGGAGACCACGATGCCCGCCATCGAGCACCGGAACATGGGCGCGCCCGACGAGACCCGGACGCCCGACAAGACCACCCTCGAGGTCGTGCAGCTGGGGGACGCCACCGTCGCCCGCCTGACGCTCCAGCCGGGATGGCGGTGGTCGGAGTGCATCCGCCCGGTCGTCGGCGGGGAGAGCTGCCAGGCGGCCCACCTGGGCTATCTGGTGTCGGGCTGCATCCACGTCCGCGCGGACGACGGCACCGAGGCGGACATCGTCGCGGGCGAGACCTACCGCCTGACGCCGGGCCACGACGCCTGGGTGGTCGGCGACGAGCCCGCCATCGGCCTGGAGTTCGAGCCCAAGACGGCCGAGACCTACGCCCGCACCTGATCCCACGTGAGCACTTTCCCGGGCTATAGCCCGGGAAAGTGCTCACATAGGGTCGGGGCGTGAGGGAGCTGCCGCCGCCCGTGCGCTGGTGGGGGCGTCCCTTCGGCGAGGCCCGGCTGCACCTCGAGCTCGGCCGCCTGCTGCTGTCCGCCACCTGGCGCGGCGACGACGTGCCGCACGGGGACGGCGCGCCCGTCCTGCTCGTGCCGGGGTTCCTCGCCGGCGACCTGTCGCTCGTCGTCCTGCACGACTGGCTGCGCCGCATCGGGCACCGCTCCTACCGCTCGGGCATCGTCTGGAACGTCGACTGCTCCGAGGCCGCCGTGCGCCGCCTCGAGCGCCGGCTCGTCGAGGTCGCCGACCGTGCCGGGGCGCCGGTGACCCTCGTCGGGCACAGCCGCGGCGGCCTGTTCTCCCGCGCCCTCGCCGCCCGCCGCCCCGACCTGGTCCGGCGGGTCGTGACGCTGGGCAGCCCGCTGGCCTCCCAGCTCGACGCGTCGGTGCTCACCCTCGCCGCGGTCAGCGGGGCGCGCGTCGCGCAGAACCTCGTGCGCCCGCACCGCCCGCACTGCCTGACCGTGCGCTGCCCCTGCGCGTTCTCCGAGGACCTCGTCGCCCCGGCCCACCCGCCGCTCGTCGCGATCTGGAGCGCCCAGGACGGCATCGTGCGCCCCTCCTCGTGCCGCCCCGACGACGCCGAGTGGCTCGAGGTCCGCGGCAGCCACGTCGGACTGGGCGTCAACGTCGAGGTGTACCGCCGGCTGGCCGAGATCCTCCTGCGACCGTGACCACCGTTTGGATCAGCAGGACGCCGGGCACCGGACCGGCATGACTGCGTGGACCCCCGCCGACATCGGCGACCAGTCAGGCCGCACCTTCGTCGTGACCGGCGCCAACTCCGGGATCGGCCTCGAGGCCTCCCGCGAGCTCGTGCGCGCCGGCGCCCGCGTCGTGCTCGCCGTGCGCGACACGGAGAAGGGCGCGCAGGCCGCCGCCGCGATCGGCGAGGGGGCGCGCGGCACCACCGACGTCCGCCGCCTCGACCTCGCCGACCTCGCCTCGGTGCGCGCGTTCGTCGCCGACCTCGACGGGCCCGTCGACGTGCTGGTGAACAACGCCGGGCTGATGGCGATCCCGGAGCGGCGCACCGCCGACGGCTTCGAGATGCAGGTCGGCACCAACTTCCTCGGCCACTTCGCCCTGACCGGGCTGCTGCTCGACGTGCTCACCGACCGGGTGGTGACGCTGTCGAGCGTCGCGCACCGCCTCGGCAGCATCGACCTCTCCGACCTCAACTGGCGCCGCCGCCGCTACCAGCGCTGGCTCGCCTACGGGCAGTCGAAGCTCGCCGACCTCATGTTCGCCTACGAGCTCGAGCACCGCTTCGTCGCCGCCGGCTCGCCGTTGCGCTCGATGGCCGCGCACCCCGGCTACAGCGCCACCAACCTGCAGAGCCGCACCGAGTCGGTGCAGGACGCGGTGATGGGCGTGTTCAACAAGATCGTCGCGCAGGGCCCGGCGATGGGCGCCCAGCCGACGCTGTACGCGGCGACGGTGCCCGACCTGCCCGGCGGCACCTACATCGGTCCGAGCGGGTTCCAGGAGATCTCCGGGCCGCCGGTGCCCGTCGGGTCGACGGTCGCCTCGCACGACCGCGCGACCCAGGCCGGGCTGTGGGACCTCGCGGTCGAGCTCACCGGGGTCACGCCGCGCATCCGCGCCGGCGCGCCGTCCTGAGCACCGCCACCGAGGCCCCGCTGGCGCAGCTGCAGTGCTGCGTCGACGAGGGCCTCGCGCTCGCCCCGGTGCACGCGATCGTGGGCGCGCGCCTGCGGGAGATCGCGCCGGGGCGGGCCGTCGCCACCGCGCCCGCGCCCGATCCGGCGGGCATCGACGCGGCGCTGTGGCTGCTCGCCGACTTCGTCACCGGGCTCGCCGTCACCGGCACGCTGGCGGTGGGGGAGCGGATCACGACGCTGCGGCTGACGCTGCACGTCCTGTCGCGGCATGCCGTGACGGGCGGACTGCACGGCGTGGGCACGCTGGACGAGCAGCCCGGCGACGTCGCCCTGAGCACCGGGGTGATCACCGACGACGCCGGGCGGACGGTCGCGCGCGCGGTGGGACGCAACGCGGTGCTGGCCGACGAGGTGGCGGCGGCGACCCGGCCGGGCGCGGCGCCGGGCTGGTCCGACCCGCCGCGGCGGGCCGCCGACCTCGTCGTCGACGGGGCGCCGCCGGACCCCCTCGCGGTGAACTACGCGGGCGTCGTGCAGGGCGGGGTTCTCGCGTCGCTGCCCGCCACCGCGCTGGCCGAGGTGCTCGGCGGCCCGCCCGACGAGGCGACCGCGACGTTCCTGCGCGCCGTGCCCGTCGACGGCCGCACGGTGCACGTCACCACCGAGGTCGAGCACGGCGGGCGGCGCCTGCGCAGCGGCCGCGCGGTGCTGCGGGACGACCGCGACCGCACGGTGCTGACCGTGACCGGGCTGCGCTACACGCCGGCCTAGGCCCCAAATCTTCGATGCCGGATGCGCCGCCGCTGAGGCCTCGGCCTCGCATGCGGGCGCCGACCACCACGGCCATGGTTCAGTCGGCTCGTCGGCTACCCGTACTACCTGAGTCGCCGCCGAACCTCAAACCGCACGATCGGCCCGACGGACCACCTGCGCGTTGATGTTGCGGCGGCCCGTCCCGCGATCACAGCTCGGCGGGGGTGGAGCTCGGCTCTGTCCCAGTCGGGGCCCACGGCGAGTTGGCGGACCGCCGAGCGCCGATTCCTCGTCACCTCATCATCTCGGGCACAGACGCCAGGTGCGCGGCAAGGCTCTTAGGGTCTTTGCACCGATCGTCGACATTGGGTTCGAGGAGCCACGACAAGATCGTCTTGAACTGTGGCGAACAGGCGAGGTCGCTGACGTCGATCCGCTCGGTGGCGGCTGACTCCACGATCGTCCTGACGTCTCCCTGTCGTGCGGGCCGCCCCGTCAACATCTCGAAGAGCACAAGCCCGAGCGCGAAGAGGTCGGATGCGATGTCCACGGCGCCTTGTGTGAGCTGTTCCGGTGCCAGATAGAGAGGTGTTCCGATGATCGAGCCAGCTCTGGTCAAAGGTGTCGTATGAGAGCTACGTGCAAGCCCGAGGTCTACCAACACGGGTGACCCGTCCGAGGTGACGACGATGTTGGACGGTTTGAGAGCGAGGCGGACGACGTCCTCCTGGTCCAGGTACCCGAGTAGGTCAGCAAGGGCCTTGCCAACGTGAACCGTGAAGGTGGGGTGCAAAGGCCCCTGTGCAACCAGGGTGGCAAGCGATCGACCGCGAACATACTCCGACACGAGGGCGAGCTGCCCATCGTCGTTGACCGCGGCGAGCACCGTGGCGAGGAGGGGATGATCGAGGCTTCGTGCTATATCGACCTCTCTGTGGAAACGGCCGACTAGGTCTTCGTCCGGTCCGGCTGAGCGCACGTCGAGAACCTTGATCGCCACATCCCTGCCCGTGTGTCGGTCTCGCGCGAGGTAAACCGTTCCAAGCGGACCACGCCCGAGCTCCTCGACCAGTATGTAACGACCGTCACCTATTCGGCCGAGTTCCCCGGCTTCCGTCGCCCGGCTCTGCACAGTGTCCATGATCGTCCGCGCCAGTTGGTAGGTCGTTGCTGTCGGTGTTCCAGCGCCGACGACAGTCCGCCGCGGGGAGTCCGCCCCCTTTGCATCAAGGACACCGACATTCGCCAGTTCGTTCAGGAGTTCGATGCAGTCGCGGTCCGAGGCGAGGTCCGTATTGGCGTCCTGCTCTGCGCGCTCGGTGATGAGGTCTTCCGCCGTGAACGCGGCTCCTCGCTTGCTTAGTACCCAGTCCACGACAAGGTAGGTGGCGTTCCGTCGGTTGTCGATGTCAATCGGGTCCGTCAGCGGCCCGCGCGGTCTTGCTTGCGCCCAGAGGGGGCCAAGTCGTCGCTGCAACGTTGCGAAGAAGGCGATCGACGCGGCAGACGGCGGATCGATGAATAGATGAGGACCATTGTTCCGCCATTCGACGAGTTCGTCCAGGCTGTTCAACAGCAGGCGGGGCAACCCTCTCGAGCGGTACTCCAAGTAGTCGGAGATTTCAGTGGGCGTGCGTCCTACTATTCCGAGGAGGAGGTGTCGGAGTAGTGCGTCGGCTGTGCCAGGGGGAAGGCAATTGATGTAGATCTGCCGCCCGAATACTGTGCTCCAAATCGTGTTACTGCGGGTATAGGCACGCCGGCACAGATCGAAAACATCGGCACCTGCGACGAAGACGAAATGCGCTGCGGACGCCGTGAAGATGTTCTTGAGGCCTCGGAGGAGCGTCTCGAGCGACGAAAGTCCGTCGGCGTCGGATGTGAGTTTGTCGATCTCATCGAGGACGAAGACCAATCGACCCGTCCACAAGCGTGGCGCTCGGCCGAACCATCGACGAGCAGGTCTGTGTGAACCATTCTCGGCGTTTGTGAGGGCGGAGACGATACGGGGGAAGTCGTGCTCGGATTCGACTAATCCATAGGGTAAGAATTGTTCCTCGTCGCCTCGCGCCCTCGCTTTCTTGCCTCCAGCATTCCCGCCGAAGCCTCCGAGGGTTCCTGTGAGGCCGAGGGAAGATTCGAGTGTCTCCGACCGCGTTGTCTTCACGGTCATCATGGTCCGGCGATAAGCGGTCGCCAGTGTCTCCTCCACTTCGTTGGTGAGACGGTCGACGATCCCTGCACGCTGGACCGCATCGCCCAATCCACGGATCAGGCGGACGAGCAGTTCTTCCGGCGTCGTCGGGCGAGCGACCGACTGCCACACTGCGAGGACCGGTTTCTCCTCCGTGCCGCCGATCACGAGTTCTCTACGCAGCTCGTCGACTGCTCGGTGTACGACTGTCGTCTTGCCGACCCCGTTGAGGCCGCTTACGAGCAGCGAGCCGCCGGGTGAGTACTGCAGACGTTGCCGGACGATATCGACGAAGATCTGGTTGTTCAAGAAGGGGATGGTGGCTCCGTGCCGAAGTGGCCCTGCATTCGTCTGGTAGTCCGCGCGTAGGGGAATGTGGCCCACTCGAGGTGGGAGTATGTCGAAGGAAGGCCGCGGTGGCGGACGAGTGATGCGAGTTGGATCGGGTGACGGAGGGGGCTCGTTTGGCGTCTTGCCCGTCGGGTCCGGGGCCGATGTCTCGCTGGTCGCGTATCCGGAGCCGGGCGGCGTCCCCCGGCTGGCCCCGCTCGGTGTCCCAACGTCTAGGGCGGCGTCGAGTGCGGCGCGCCCGAGTTCCCCTGCCGTCGCAAAACGCTCGTCGGGTGACTTTGCCATCGCACGAGCAACAACGTCATCGAGAGCTCTCGGGAGGGTTGCATCTCTCTGAGAGGGCAGTGGCGGCGGCTTGTGCAGGTGGCTGTACATGACAGCCGGGATGTCTTCCTCGTCGAATGGCCGACGTGCCACGAGCATCTCGTAGAGCACACATCCGAGACCGTAGATGTCGGCGGACGGGAGTGGTCCTGCTCCTTCAAAAGTCTCCGGCGCCATGTAGTTCATGGTGCCGATCTGCACGCCACTTTCGGTGAGATTGCCGGACTGACCACGTTGCACAGCAACGCCAAAATCCATCAGGTAGGCAAAAGGCACCTGGTCTTTGGTGACCATGATGTTCGAGGGCTTGATGTCTCGGTGGATCAGGCCGACCTTATGGGCAGCATCGAGCGCGGCGGCTACCTGAGCAACAATTTGCGCGGCAAGGTTGGCGGCGAGCGGCCCGTCCTTCAACATGAGGCCTACATCCGAACCCTCCACCAGGCGCATCGCGATGAAGAGGCGATCGTCGATCGTCCCGAAATCGTAGATGGGTACGACATGTGGTTCGTCGATGCGTGCGGCGATCTGAGCTTCGCGTTTGAACCTCGCGACGTACTGCTCGTCCTGCGAAAGGGTGACAGGCAGTAGCTTGAGGGCGACGTACCTCTCAAGCCGAGTGTCATAGGCGCGGAGAACCTCGCCCATTCCTCCTTGGCCGAGACGCGACTCGAGCCGGTAGCGCTCGGAGGCTTCGTCAACCATCTGCGATCCCGGTCTCCCCTGGTCACGGCACCGCTTCCACGTGGAGGCTACTCGTTGCAACCACCTAGCGGGAGATGATTACGCTCGTGACGGTGAGCGTGACCGTGGTCGGCATCGGTGCCGAGGGATGGCCCGGGCTGGGTGAGCCCGCCCGCCGGGCGCTCGAGAAGGCCGACGTCGTGCTCGGCGCGCCCCGCCAGCTCGCCCTGCTGCCCGCGCTGTCCGCCGAGCAGGTCACCTGGCCCACGCCGCTGGTGCCCGCGCTGCCGGGCCTGCTCGCCGAGCACGCCGACCGCGAGCTCGCCGTCCTCGCCAGCGGCGACCCGACGTTCTACGGGATCGGGTCGGCGGTGCTGGGGCACGACCCGACCGCCGCCGTGCTGCCCGCGCCGTCGTCCGCGGCGCTCGCCTGCGCGCGGCTGGGCTGGGCCGCGCAGGACGTCGACGTGCTCTCGACGGTCGGGCGCCCGCTCGCCGCGGTGCGGGCGGCGCTGGCCCCCCGCCGGCGCCTGCTCGTGCTCGTCCCCGACGGATCGGCCCCGGCGTCGCTGGCGGAGTCCCTGACGGCCTGGGGCTACGGCGCGGCGACGCTGACCGTGCTCGGCTCGCTCGGCGCGCCGGGGGAGAGCCGGGTGGAGGGCCGCGCCGACGCCTGGGACCACCCGGCCGGCGACCCGCTCGCCGTCGTGGCCGTCGCGTGCCCCGACGCCCCCGACGACGTCCTGCTCGGGCGCGCGCCCGGGCTGCCCGACGACGCCTACGCCCACGACGGCCAGCTGACGAAGGCCGAGGTCCGCGCGCTGACGGTCGCGGCGCTGCGTCCCGTCCCCGGCGCGCTGCTCTGGGACGTCGGGGGCGGCGCGGGCAGCGTCGGCATCGAGTGGATGCGCCACCACCCGGCGTGCCGCGCGGTGAGCGTCGAGGTCCGCGAGGACCGCGCCGGGCGCATCACCGCGAACGCGGACGCGCTCGGCGTGCCGGGGCTGCGCGTGGTGGTCGGGCGGGCGCCGGAGGCCCTCGCGGGGCTGGACCCGCCCGACGCCGTGTTCGTGGGCGGCGGGGCGTCGGCGCCGGGCATGCTCGACGCCGTGTGGGCGGCGCTGCGGCCCGGCGGGCGCCTGGTCGTCAACACCGTCACCGTCGAGGGCGAGGCCGCGCTCGTCGCCTTCCGGACCGCGCACGGCGGGGCGCTGCGCCGGATCGGGATCGAGCGCGTCGCGCCGGTCGGGCGCTTCGGCGGCTGGCGGGCCCTGGCCGGCGTGACCCAGCTGATCCATCGGAAGGATCCCTGAGTGACCGTCCGCTTCGTCGGCGCCGGGCCGGGCGCCCCCGACCTCATCACGGTGCGCGGCCTGCGCGCGCTCGCGACCAGCCCGGTCTGCCTCTACGCCGGCTCGCTGGTGCCCGAGGAACTGCTGGGGCAGTGCCCGCCGGGGGCACGCCGCGTCGACACCGCGCGGATGACCCTCGACGAGATCACCGCCGAGCTCGTCGCCGCCCACGCCGCCGGGCAGGACGTCGCCCGCCTCTGCTCCGGGGACCCCGCCGTGTTCTCCGCGGTCGCCGAGCAGACCCGCCGCCTCGACGCCGCCGGCGTGCCGTGGGAGATCGTGCCCGGCGTGCCGGCCTTCGCGGCGGCCGCGGCGGCGCTGCGCACCGAGCTGACCGTGCCCGGGGTCGGGCAGTCCGTGGTGCTCACCCGCGACGCCGCGAACGCGACCCCGATGCCGCCGGGGGAGTCGCTCGACGTGTGGGCGGCGGCCGGCGGGACGCTCGTGCTGCACCTGGCCGTCCAGCGCTGCGCCGAGGTGGTGGCGGCGCTGCTGAGGCACCGGTCGGCCGCCGAGCCGGTCGCCGTGGTGGCGCGGGCGTCGCGCGACGACGAGGTGGTGCTGCGCGGGACCCTCGCCGACATCGCCGAGCGGGTCGAGGCCGCCGGGGTGCTGCGGACCGCGGTGATCGTCGTCGGCCCCGTGGTCGGGGTGGCCGAGGGCTGCGACTCGCACCTCTACTCCGCGGCGCGCGCTCGCCCGTGAGCCGCGTGGTTCCGAGCGAAGGGCACCTTCGCTCGGATAGGCGGGCGAGGGGCACCCCTCGCCGGAACGTGCCGTGACGCGCCGGGTGCTGGTGCTCGGCGGCACGGCGGAGGCGCGCGAGCTCGCCACGCGCCTCGCCGCGCGCGGCGACGACGTGACGACCTCGCTCGCCGGCCGCACCCGCCACCCGCGATTGCCGGCCGGCGAGGTGCGCACCGGCGGCTTCGGCGGCGTCGACGGGCTCGCGGCGGCGCTGGGCGACGTCGACGTGCTCGTCGACGCGACCCATCCCTTCGCGGCGACGATGACCGAGCACGCGGCGGCGGCCGCGGCGCGCACCGGCACCCCGCTGCTCGTGCTGCGCCGGCCGGGCTGGACCGCGGGGCCGGAGGACCGGTGGACGCGGGTGGGGTCGCTCGCCGAGGCCGCGTCCCGCATCTCCCCGGACGCGCGGGTCCTCCTCGCCACCGGCCGCCAGGGCGTCGAGGCGTTCGCCGACGTCGACGCCTGGTTCCTCGTGCGCGCGATCGAGGTGCCCGCCGTGCTGCCGGCGCGCGCCGAGCTCGTCCTCGCCCGCGGGCCGTTCGCCCTCGACGACGAGCGCGCCCTGCTCGACCGCCACCGCATCACGGTCGTCGTCGCCAAGGACTCCGGCGGCGCGACGGAGGCGAAGCTCGTCGCCGCGCGCGAACGCTCGCTGCCGGTCCTGCTCGTGGCTCGCCCGCCGCTCCCCGGCGGCGTCGAGACCGTGGCCGGCGTCGACGAGGCGCTCGTCCGCCTGGAGCAGCGCCAGGCCTGACCTCGCCGGCGACCGCGTGGCGCTACGGACACTCAACGTCAGCGGCGCGCCGCCGCTGACACGGGCGAGCCCCTAGAACGCCAGCCCGACCGCGAGGATCGCGGCGACGACGAGCAGGAGCACGACGTCCCGGCGCCCGGGGCGCTGGTCCGGGCCCGCGATGGCGCCCAGGCCGCCGCGTGCGGTGATCGCCTCGCCCGTCTCGGCGGCCCGGCGCGCGGCCATGGCACAGGCGAGCATGGCGATCCGCACGCCCTGGCGGACCTGCTCGCGGGCGGGGACGCTCGCGCGTCCCACGGGGCGGCGCTGGCCCAGCAGCAGCCAGGCGGTGCGCCCCTCGGCCAGGAGCAGCGGCACGAGGCGCAGGCCCAGCGCGATCCCCGTCGCCGGCGTACGCAGCGGGATGCGCAGGCGCCGCCCCACGCGGACCACGCGCTCGAGCAGCGGCGGGAACGCGCCCAGCGGCGTGGTGGCGACGAGCAGCGCCGCCCCGAGCAGCGAGACCAGCGTGGTCGCGAGGAACAGCACGACCCGCTCGAGCCCGCCGATGCTGAGCTCGGTGCCGAACACGTCGAGCAGCGGCGGGCGCGTGCTGATCGTCGACAGGACGATCGCGGGCAGCCAGAGCAGCAGCCAGCGCGGCGGGCGGGGCACGGCACCGCGGGGCAGGCGGGCCGCGACCGCGCCGACCAGCAGCACCGCGGCCGCGGCGCCCAGCGTCGGCCAGGTCGGGTCGAGGAACAGCGCGCCCGCCGTCGCCGCCAGCGCCGCGATCTTCGTGCCCGCCCAGGCCCGGTGCAGCGGCGACGACCCCGGCAGCGTGCGCACCGCCCCGAGCGCACCCCGCCCGCGGCGCTCGGGGCCGTCGGACGACGACGTCCCCACCAGCGACGGCGGCCCGTGCACCACGCCGTCCTCCACGTGCAGGACGGCGTCGGCGAGTCCGGCGACCGGCGCGGTGTCGTGGGTGACGACGACGATCGTGGTGCCGGCCGCCCGCGCGGCGCGCAGGGCCTCGCGCACCGCGGTCGCCGCCTCGGTGTCGAGGCCCGCCAGCGGCTCGTCGAGCACCAGCACGCGTGGGCCGGCCCCGAGCAGCCCCGCGAGCAGGACCCGGCGCTGCTCGCCGCCGGACAGCTCGTCGACGGGCCGGTCGCGGTAGACGGCCGGGTCGAGCCCGAGCGCGGCGAGCGTGGTGTCGGCGGTGCGGGGGCCGACGCCGGCGGCGTCCTCCACCTCCTCGCCGACGGTCGGGCGCAGGAGGGCCGGGCGGGCGTGCTGGACCGCGAGCAGCGCCCCGTCCCGCCCGTTGCGCAGCGGTGCGCCGTCGAGGGTCGCGGTGCCGCGCGCCGGCGTGGTGAGCCCGGCGAGCAGCCACGCGAGGCTCGTCTTGCCCGCGCCGTTGGGCCCGGTGACGAGCACGGTCGAGCCGGCCGGGATGTGCAGGTCCACGTCGTGCAGCACGGGGCGGCGCCAGGGGGTGCCGGCGTCGTGGACGACGTCGACGCCGCGCAGGCGCAGCGCCCCGCCCGCCGGCGGCCGGGGCGGGCCCCACGAGCCCGCCGCCGAGGCGGGCGGCAGGTCGGGGCCGGGCAGCGCGACGGTGACGTCCGCCGACCCGGGGTCGTGGTGGGTGATGTGCAGGACCGCGACACGCTCGGTGCGGGTGAGGCTGCGCAGCAGGTCGGTGACCTCGCCGCGGCCCTCCGGGTCGAGCATCGCGGTGCTCTCGTCGCTGACGACGACCGCCGGGTCCCGGGCGAGCAGCGCGGCGACCGCGAGGCGCTGGAGCTCGCCGCCGGAGAGCGTCGCGGTCTCCCGGTCGCCGGCGCCCTCGAGCCCGACGCGGGCGAGCAGCTCGTCGACCGGCACCGGGTGGCCGGGCGGCAGGCCCCAGCGCAGGTCGTCCGCGGCGCGCACCCCGAGCACCTGGCTGTCGGGGCGCTGGAACACCATCCCCGTCCCGCCGACCACCCCGAGCCCGGCGTCCCCGGGCCGCTCGGCGGTGCCGCCGCCCGGCGGGCGCCCGGCGACCACGCGCCCGAGCGTCGACTTGCCCGCCCCGTTCGGCCCGGTGACGACGGCGAACGTGCCGGCCTCGAGATCGAGGTCGACGGGCGGGCCCGACGGCAGCACCACGCCGCGCAGGTGCAGCGGCAGCGGGGCGACCGGGTCGGCGCCACGGCGGGTCGGGAGCCGCCCCGCGAGGTCGGTGGGCAGCAGCCGCTGCACCGCACGCAGCGGGCGCGCGAGGACCAGGGCCGCGACGGCCACCCCGAGCAGGGTGCTGACCACCGCGAGCGCGGGCAGGGTCACCCACCAGTAGTCGGTGATCGCCTGCACGGCGCGGTCGCCGGCGGCCACGAACTCCGGGAGGCCGCCGCGCAGCAGGCGGGCGAGCCCGCCCCACGAGGTGCGCAACTGGTCGAGGACGAGCTCGCGGTAGGCCGCGAGCAGGGCGAGCAGCAGCGTCCCGACCGCGGCGGTGGGCAGGGCGAGGACGAGCACGCCCGTCAGCGCGGTCCGCACCGTCGACCAGCCCCGCCGGACCCCGACCCCCAGCAACCAGCCCAGCGACGCCGCCGTCGCCGCGGCCCCGGCGGGCCCCACGCCCCCGACCAGGAACGCGACCACGACCGCGACCAGCACCCCGATCGGTCCGGCCCGCCCGGCGCGGCGCGCGGAGAGCACCGCCGCGGGGAACGCGGCGATCACCGTCCCGAGCGGGCCGATCGGGAAGAGGCGGGTCAGGACGCAGACGACCGCGACGAGATCCCCGAGGGCCGCTGCCTCGGCGAGCTCGACCGCGTCGAGGGGCCGGCGCGGGAGCGACCGGCGGAAGCGCCGCACGCGTCGAGTATGCCCGGTGCCGAAACCTCTCCGTCCGTTGACACTTACGAAAGCTATGACTAACGTTAGCCGTACACCAACCCGACCGAGGAGGTCACCATGGGCCAGCCCGTCGCCTACTTCGAGATCACCAGCACGGCCCCCGAGAAGATCCGCGACTTCTACAGCGAGCTCTTCGGCTGGACCACCGAGGCGGACCCGTCGATGGAGGGCTACGCGATGGTCGACACCGGCGCCGGGCCGGACGCCATCAGCGGCGGGATCTCGCCGTCGCAGGGCCCCGGCGACACCGGCGTCAAGATCTACGTGCGTGTCGAGGACCTCGAGGGCGGTGTGGCGAAGGCCGCCGAGCTCGGTGCCGACACCCTCCTGCCCCCGATGGAGCTGCCGGGCGGCTACGGGCGGATCGCGGTGGTCTCCGACCCCGACGGCAACCCCGTCGGTCTCTGGGCATGACCCCCGAGCGCCGCGTCCTCGCCGCCCGGTGGGTCGCTCGGTGGGGCGCGGCGCTCGAGTCCGCCCGACAGCTCGTCCACAGCTCGCCCCGAGGAGGAACCGTGTCCCGCGTCCTGTTCCAGGTCGTCCACTACCCCAAGCCCGAGTACCGCGACGACATGCTCGCGGCGATGGCCGTCATCCGTGAGACGTCCGCGCACATCGCGGGGCTCGACGAGATCGGCGCGTTCGAGGAGCCCGACCGCTCGCGCATCGTCGCGATCTCGGTCTGGGCGTCGCCCGAGGCGCTGCAGGCCGGCGCCGCCGAGCTGTTCGCCTCGATCGCCGACCTCCCGTTCGACGTCTGGGAGACGCGCCCGGCCGAATCCGCGACGCTCACCCAGGTCGCCTGACACGATCCGTCCGTGGCGGACGAGCAGTTCCTGTGCCTGGGCGGGCTCCAGCACGCCTGGGTCGTGACCAACTACGACAGCGGCAACGAGTACCTCGCGGCCTACGAGATCTTCTGCCCGACGTGCGGGCGCCTCGTCGGCCGCGACCGCCAGGACGGCGACTGGACCTGGGAGCCGCTCCCGGGCGAGTGACTCAGCCGTAGCGGCGCGGGGTGTAGACCGTGCCGGGCGCGGGCCACCGCGACGTCGACGCCCCGACGATCAGCAGCGTGCGCATGTCGACCTCGGCGGGCACCAGGTCGGCGAGGCGCACCACGCGCACCGTCTCCTCGGGCCCGTCGACGTCCCGGCCGACCACCACGGGCGTCGCGGGGTCGCGGTACTTGAGCAGCAGGTCGCGGGCCGCCTCGACCTGCCAGGTCCGCGACCGCGACGCCGGGTTGTACAGCGCGATCGCCATGTCCGCGTCGGCCACCGCGGCGAGCCGGCGCTCGACGACGTCCCACGGCTTGAGCCGGTCGGACAGCGAGATCATCGCGTAGTCGTGGCCCAGCGGGGCGCCGACGCGGGCGGCGACGGCCTGGGCCGCGGACACGCCGGGCACCACGCGCACGGGCACGTCGGGGTAGTCGGCGGCGGCGACCTCGACCACCGCGGACGCCATCGCGAACACCCCGGGGTCGCCGGACGACACGACGGCCACGCGCCGCCCGCCGCGGGCGAGGTCGAGGGCGAAGGCGGCGCGCTCGGACTCGACCTTGTTGTCCGAGCCGTGCACCCGCTGGCGCGGGTTCGGGGGGACCCGCGCGGTGTAGGTCGTGTAGCCGACGACGTCCTCGGCGGCCGCGAGGGCGGCGGCGGCCTCGGGGGTCAGCCGGTCGCGGGCGCCGGGCCCGAGGCCGACGACGACGACCTCGCCGACGGCGCGGCCGGCGATCACGGCCGCGGTCTCCTCGCGGGCGGTGGGCGTCGTGTCGGCGTGCACGCGCGAGGGGACCACCGCCACGCTGAAGTACGGCACCGAGGCCGGGTCGACGTCGGCGAGCGGCGCCGTGCGCTGGGCCTCGGTGGAGGCGCGCTCGACGTAGTGCGCCTCGTCGAGGCGGCCGGAGGTGGCGAGCGCCGCGCGGACCCCGGTGAACGTGCGGCCGAGCTTCATCACCGCGGCGGCGTCGGTGGCGGCGAGGCGGGCGGCGAGCTCGTCGGGCGGCAGCGTGCCGGGCAGCACGGTGAGCACCTCGTCGCGCTCCACCAGCGGGCGCCCGAGCGCGGCGGCCGCGGCGGCCACCGAGGTCACGCCGGGCACGACCTCGGTGGGGTAGCGGTCGGCGAGGCGCTTGTGGAGGTGCATGTACGAGCCGTAGAAGAACGGGTCGCCCTCGGCGATCACCACGACGTCGCGGCCGGCGTCGAGGTGCGCGGCGAGGCGCGCGGCGGCCTCGGCGTAGAACGCGTCGAGGGCGCCCTGGTAGTCGTCGGTGGACTCGGTGGTCACCGGGTAGGTGAGCTGCTCCTCGACCTGCGTGCCGAGGTGCTGCGCGACGATCGCGCGCGCGTTCGACCGGCCGTGGCGCGCGCAGTGGTAGGCGACGACGTCGGCGGCGCGGACGAGGTCGACCGCGCGCACGGTCATGAGCGACGGGTCGCCGGGACCGACGCCGACGCCATAGAGGGTGCCGGTCACGCCCTGTGTCCCTGGGTCGAGCTCCGCTCCGCTGCGTCTCCCGCCCCGAGGGCCAGCGCGTTCACGGCGCCGACCGTCATCGCCGACCCGCCGCGGCGGCCGTGCACGACGACGTGCTCGAGTCCGCACGGGTGGCCGGCCAGCGCCGCCTTCGACTCCATCGCCCCGACGAACCCGACGGGCAGCCCGAGCACGACCGCGGGCCGCGGTGCGCCCTGCTCGATCATCTCCAGCAGCCGGAACAGCGCGGTCGGCGCGTTGCCGATGGCCACGACGGCGCCGTCGAGGTGCTCGCGCCACAGGTCGAGCGCGGCGGCGCTGCGCGTGGTGCCCTGGGCGGCGGCGAGGCCGGGCACGCGCGGGTCGTTCAGCGTGCAGAGCACCTCGTTGCCCGCGGGCAGGAAGCGCCGGGTGATGCCGCTGGCCACCATCTCCGCGTCGCAGAGCACCGGGGCGCCCGCGCGCAGGGCGTGCTGCGCGGCGGCGATCGCGCCGGGGGAGACCTCGGTGTCGGCGGCGAGGTCGACCATCCCGCACGAGTGGATCATGCGGATGACGACGTCGTGGGCGTCCTCGGGCAGGTGCGCGAGGTCCGCCTCGGCGCGGATGATCGCGAACGACCGCCGGTAGATCTCCGGTCCGTCGGCGATGTAGGAGGGGACGGCGGACGATCTCGTCCCCGTCTCCGTCGGACCGGCGCTCACGGGCACACCTTCCCTGCTCGGGCGATCGTGCGATAGGTCCCGTCGGACGTGCCCTCCACCACGGCCACCGGCCCGGCCGGCGTCCCGCAGGCCCGCGCGCAGCCGACCCAGTGGGCGTGCAGCGCGCCCCCGGCGCGGCCCTCCGCGACGGCGCGGGCGAGGTCGCCGCGGACGTCGGTGTGCGACTTCGCGCAGCGCGGCGCGCCGACGCACGCCGACAGCGTCGACCACGGCGACGGCCCGGTCTCGACGAGGCCGTCGAGCCGCGCGCGGGCGTCGTCGGGGTCGGTGACGTCCCGCAGCACCACGGTGCGCCAGGGCGTGACCCGGAGCGTGGCGCCCTCGTCGCCGAGGTCGGCGAGCACCGCCGCGGCCTCGGTGTGGACCTCGCCGAGCCGGGGGAGGACCTCGATGGCCTCCGGCCACGTGAGTGAAGTGGGGTGCTCTGGCGACCCATATCCCTCACGTGGCCGCAGGCCATCGACGACCCGCTCGGTGCCGACCTCGGCCACGCGCCAGGCCTCGCCGCGCACGGTGAGGAACGCCTCGACCGCGGCGAGGGCCAGGGCGGCGAGGTCCCCGGTCAGCCCGGTGGGGGTGCCGGCGAGGTGGAGGGTGCCGCCGAGCACGACGGTCACGTCGGCGTCGAGGCCGAGCACGTCGCCGGAACCGTCGTCGAGGGCCACGAGCAGGCGTCCGGGCACGTCGGTGCGACCGCGCAGGGCGTCGGCGACCGCCCGCGCCGGTGCGTCGAGGGCCGGCGAGCGCGGGGAGGCGACGACGCTGCAGGGAACGTCGCGGCCCTGCTCGTCCAGCAGCGGTGCGGGCCCACCGACCCGGGAGAGCGCCGCGGCGAGATCGTCGGCACCCTGGTCGGACAGACCCCGGACCTGCCACGATCCACGTGACGTCACCTCGAGGGGCGCGCTGCCGGCGGCCGCCGCCAGCAGGCGCAGCTCCGCCGGGCTGATCGCTCCACCCACGGGGCGGAAGCGCGCGAGTGCGCCGTCGGCGGCCTCGTGGCGTCGCCAGGCACCGGGGCACGCGTCCGGGCGGTCGCGTACCGGGGCGGCGTCACGTCGTCGGGCGGCGGCCATCCGTGACAGAGTAAGGGTGTTACGCCCTCAACATCTATCTAGGTGTTCAGACATTCACGCCTGGAGGCGCGGTGCTCCTGCTGCTCTCGACCTCGGACACCGACCTGCGCTCGGCGCGGGCCGGCGCACCCGGTGAGGAGGGGGGCTGGCGCTGGGCGAACCCGGCGCGGGTCGCGGTCGGGGAGGAGCTGGACGCGCTGCTCGACGGCGTCGACCTCGTCGTCGTGCGCCTGCTCGGGGGCCGCCAGGCGTGGGAGGAGGGCCTCGACGCGCTGCTCGCGCCGTCGCAGCCGCGCCCGGTCGTCGTCCTCGGCGGCGAGCAGAGCCCCGACGCGCAGCTGATGGAGTCGTCGACGGTGCCGGTCGGCGTCGCCACCCAGGCCCACCTCTACCTCGCGCAGGGCGGGCCGGAGAACCTCGCCCAGCTCCACCACTTCCTCTCCGACACCGTCCTGCTCACCGGCCACGGCTTCGAGCCGCCGGCCGAGATGCCGAGCTGGGGGCGCCTGGAGGGCTGGGACGCCACCGGCGACGGTCCCCGCATCGCGATCGTCTACTACCGCGCCCACCACATGGCCGGGAACACCGCGTTCGTCGACGGGCTCTGCCGCGCCGTCGTCGACGCCGGCGGGGTGCCCGAGCCCGTCTTCTGCTCGTCGCTGCGCAGCCCCGACGACGAGCTGGTCGCGGTGCTGCAGGAAGCCGACGTGCTCGTCACCACCGTGCTGGCCGCCGGCGGGTCCAAGCCCGCCACCGCCAGCGCCGGCGGCGACGACGAGAGCTGGGACACCGGCGCGCTCGCGGCGCTCGACGTGCCGATCCTGCAGGCGCTGTGCCTTACGCGCAGCCGCGCGGACTGGCTCGCCGACGACGACGGCGTGAGCCCGCTGGACGCCGCGAACCAGGTCGCGGTCCCCGAGTTCGACGGCCGGATCATCACCGTCCCGTTCAGCTTCAAGGAGACCGACGCCGACGGCCTGCCGGTGTACGTCGCCGACCCCGAGCGCGCGGCCCGCGTCGCCGGGCTCGCGGTGTCGCACGCCCGCCTGCGCCACGTGCCGAACGCCGAGAAGCGGGTCGCGCTGGTCCTGTCCGCCTACCCGACCAAGCACGCCCGCATCGGCAACGCGGTCGGCCTGGACACCCCGGCGTCGGTGGTCCGGCTGCTGGCCGCGATGCGCGAGGCCGGGTACGCGATCGGCGACGTGCCGGGCCTGTCCGAGCAGGACGGCGACCTGCTGATCCGCGCGCTGATCGACGCCGGCGGCTACGACCAGGACTGGCTCACCGAGGAGCAGCTCGCCGCGAACCCCGCCCGCGTGCCCGTCGAGGAGTACACGCGCTGGTTCGCGAGCCTGCCCGAGGACTTCCGCGCGGGCGTCGAGGAGCACTGGGGCGCCGCCCCGGGGTCGATGTTCGTCCACGACGGCGCGATCACCGTGGCGGCTCTGCAGCGCGACAACGTCGTGGTGATGATGCAGCCGCCGCGCGGGTTCGGCGAGAACCCGATCGCCATCTACCACGACCCGGACCTGCCGCCCAGCCATCACTACCTGGCGGCCTACCGCTGGCTGCAGACGACGTTCGGCGCGCACGCGCTGGTGCACGTCGGCAAGCACGGCAACCTCGAGTGGCTGCCGGGCAAGACCGTCGCGTCGAGCGCGTCCTGTGCGCCCGACCCGATCCTCGGCGACCTGCCGCTGGTCTACCCGTTCCTCGTCAACGACCCGGGCGAGGGCACACAGGCCAAGCGCCGCGCGCACGCCACGCTCGTCGACCACCTGGTCCCGCCGATGGCGCGCGCGGAGTCGTACGGCGACCTGGCGCGGCTCGAGCAGCTGCTCGACGAGTACGCGTCGATCCAGGCCATGGACCCGGGCAAGATCACCGCGATCCGCGGGCAGATCTGGCAGCTGATCCAGGCCGCGAAGCTCGACAGCGACCTCGGTGTCTCCGACCAGCCCGACGACGAGCGCTTCGACGACTTCGTCATGCACCTCGACGGGTGGCTCTGCGAGATCAAGGACGCGCAGATCCGCGACGGCCTGCACATCCTGGGCCGGGCGCCGTCGGGGCAGGAGCGCGTCGACATGGTGCTCGCGGTGCTGCGCGCGCGGCAGCTGTGGTCGGGCACCCAGTCGCTGCCGGGGCTGCGCGAGGCGCTGGGCATGGTCGAGGACGGGTCGACGTCGCGCGGCGAGACCGACCGGTTCGAGGAGACCGCGCACTCGCTGGTGCTCGGGATGGAGAAGCGGGGGTGGACCGATCCGGCCGAGGTGACCCTCGAGGTCCTCGGCCGCGCGGACACGACCGTCACCGACATCCTGACCTTCGCCGCGACCGAGGTCGTCCCGCGCCTCGACCGCACCACCGAGGAGATCAGCGGCGTCCTGCACGCCCTCGACGGCGGGCACGTGAAGGCGGGGCCGAGCGGGTCGCCGCTGCGCGGGCTGGTCAACGTCCTGCCGACCGGGCGGAACTTCTACTCGATCGACCCGCGCGCCGTGCCGTCGCGGCTGGCCTGGGAGACCGGGCAGATGCTCGCCGACTCGCTGCTCGAGCGGTACCGCGCCGACCACGACGGGGAGTGGCCGACCAGCGTGGGCCTGTCGCTGTGGGGCACCGCGGCGATGCGCACGTCCGGCGACGACGTCGCCGAGGCGCTCGCGCTCATGGGCGTGCGGCCGGTGTGGGACGAGGCGTCGCGGCGGGTGACGGGGCTGGAGGTCACCCCGACCTCCGAGCTCGGGCGCCCGCGCGTCGACGTCGTCCTGCGCATCTCCGGGTTCTTCCGCGACGCGTTCCCGCACGTCGTGGCGACGATGGACGACGCGGTGCAGCTGGTGGCGGGGCTGTCGGACGAGGCGGACGAGGACAACTTCGTCGCCGCGCACGCCCGGGCGGACGCGGCGTCGGGATCGTCGTGGGAGGCCGCGACGACGCGGATCTTCGGCTCGCCGCCCGGCGCGTACGGGGCGGGGCTGCTGCAGGCGATGGACTCGCGCGAGTGGCGCGGCGACGCCGACCTCGCCGAGATCTACACGACGTGGGGCGGGCACGCGTACGGGCGCGGGCGCCAGGGCGAGTCGGCGGTCGACGAGATGCGGGCGGCGTACCGGCGGATCGCGGTGGCGGCGAAGAACATCGACACCCGCGAGCACGACATCGCCGACTCCGACGACTACTACCAGTACCACGGCGGCATGATCGCCACGGTCCGCGCGCTGACCGGGGCGGCTCCGGCGGCCTACGTCGGCGACTCGACGCGCCCCGAGAACGTGAAGACGCGCTCTCTGATCGAGGAGACGGCGCGGGTCTTCCGCTCGCGCGTGGTCAACCCGCGGTGGATGGCCGCGATGCGCCGGCACGGCTACAAGGGCGCGTTCGAGATGGCGGCGACCGTGGACTACCTGTTCGGCTGGGACGCCACCGCGGGCACGGTCAGCGACTGGATGTACGGCTCGCTGACCGAGAACTACGTCCTGGACCCCGAGAACCGCGCGTTCCTGCGCGAGGCGAACCCGTGGGCCCTGCACGGCATGGCCGAGCGCCTGCTCGAGGCCGTCGATCGCGGGCTGTGGGAGTCGCCGGACCCGGCGATGGTCGAGCAGCTCCGCGAGGCGTTCCTCGAGGCCGAGGGCGACGCGGAGGGCTGACGCCTCGTGAGTGATCTGGGTTGCCCTGGCAACCCAGATCACTCACGTGGCCGGAGGTCGGGCGTCGCATCGATCCGTCCGCGGACCGGCAGCGGAGGTCCGTCGGCGGGGCTGACCAAGGTCGACATCCGGCACGGCGGATCGAATCATCAGTTGCCTTCCCGGGCGATGGGACGAGGCGTCATCTCCCAGGCATCTGACTTGGAGCCAGTAGCTACTAGTAGCACTAGCGTGAACGAACTACGCCGAGAGAGCTACTTGTCGACCCAGTGATCGACGCCGGGGTTACATTCTGCATCCACCTGGCGGGTGCACTCGGCCGAGGAGGTCGGTTCCCGAACTGACCTGCGTTGCCTACGCCGTGCCGGCGTTGACGTCATGCACGCACCCCGTGGGACCGCGCACACATCGTCGTGGACTGATGGACACTGGGGGAGATAGATGAGTATTCGAGCCATCACGGACCTCGCCGTCGCCAGGACAAGACACCACCAGGCGAGTCGGTCGCGAACTACACCGACGTCCTGACGAAGGCGATCCCGACCGAGTCCTTGGCGGCCTACACGGCGTATATCGCGGTCGTCGAGACCGTGACGAGCGAGCAGGCCCGATTCTTGTCGACGCGGTGGTGGGCCTTCGGCGGATTTATGGCGCTCACTCTGCTCGCGGTGTTGGTGGCGTACTACCGAAAGCTCAAGCAGGCTCGGGGACCGCGGCAGACGGAGCATCCCATCGGCCGCTGGGTGCCGATCACCGAGTTGGCGCCGGCGATCCTTGCGGCCGGGGCCTGGGGGTTGGCCCTCCCCGGGGGACCACTGAGTGCATCGCTGACCGGCGACCAGTCGACCTTGACGGTTTCCGCGATCATCATCGGAGGTGGAGCGCTGGTGGCGCTCACCGCAGCACCCGCACGCCAGGCGACGAACGAGGCACCTCCGGACGGCAATGACTCCGCAGAAGCGAGCGGGGGAACGGCGGAGTCCTCAGGACAGATCCCTCCCTCGCCGTCCGACCCGAGTGGCCCATCCACGATCACGCCGGAACCAGGCAACGGCACCGCCGGCCGCGGGGGAAGGCGCCGGACTGCTGTCCGGACGGTCGAACCGGTCTTCGTTCTCGGGCAGTACCTGCTGGTTCGTCGAATGCTGGACTGAGTTCGCCACTCTGTTGGCTCCAGAGCCGGCACCGGCTCGTCCGCAGGATCAGTACGGCGCGTAGGCCCAGCCCAGGGGGCGGCGGAAGTGGTCGATCGGCACGACGCCGACGCGGCCGTGGGCGCTCGACGACACCACGCGCCCGTCGCCGAGGCTCAGGGCGACGTGGGCGTTCGCTGACGTGTCGTAGAAGACCATCGCGCCGCGCGGGGCGTGCCGCCAGTCCGCGTGCTGGTCCTGCGAGCGCCAGTCCTGGCGCGCGCTGCCGTAGTGGCCCTGGGTGCCGAACGCGTTCTCGACCGCGCGCTCGCAGTAGCCCTCGTAGCGCGTGGTGCCGATCCGGGACTCGAACCGGTCGATCGCGTCCTCGATCTTCCGGGTGTGCTGCGCGGACTTCCTCAGTTCCGGCACGGTCGCCGACGCCGTCGTGGCGTCGGCGACCACCGGTGCGACGGTCGCCCGCGACGCGTGCGCCGCCAGGTGCAGCTCGGCCGTCGCCGCTCCGGCGGGCAGCGGCACGTGCGACCCGAGCAGGGCCGCCCCGACGGCGCCCGCGGCGACGCCGAGGACGGTGAACTGCTGTGCGCTCATGGGTGCGGTCACCTCCGTCGACGGCCCGGTCGGGGAGCGGGGGAGCGTGACCGGGCCGTGATGCGACGGAGATTAGCCCACAATTCTGCACGCGCCACCGCGACCGTCCATTCTTTTCGACATCGACGGCAGCGCTTGAACAATTCTTGGGAATCAGCTCCGTGACGCCGTGTCCCGGTTGACCCACGTCATGTCGCCGGTGCGGTTCCCGGTCGCCACCAGCGACGACAGCGCCGCCACGTCGTCGGCGTCGAGCGCGACGTCGCGGGCGCCGAGGTTCTCCTCGAGGTAGGTCCGCCGCTTGGTGCCGGGGATCGGGACGACGTCGTCCCCCTGCGCCAACAGCCACGCCAGCGCCACCTGCGCAGGCGTCGCGCCCCGGCGCTTCGCGACCTCGCGCACCTGCTCGACCAGCGCCAGGTTCTCCTCGAGGGCGCCCTCGGCGAAGCGCGGCAGGTTGCGGCGGAAGTCGTTGCTCGCGAGGTCGCGCACCGAGGAGTCGGTGAGCATGCCGCGCCCCAGCGGGCTGTAGGGCACGAGCCCGACGCCGTGCTCGCGCGCCGCGGGCACGACGGACTCCTCGATGTCGCGGCTGAACAGCGACCACTCCGACTGCAACGCCGCGATCGGCGCCACCGCCACGGCCCGGCGCAGGGTCCCGGCCGACGCCTCGGACAGGCCGAGGTGGCGCACCTTGCCCGCGGCCACGAGCTCGGCCATCGCGCCGACGGTCTCCTCGATCGGCGTCGCCGGGTCGGGCCGGTGCAGGTAGTAGAGGTCGACGTGGTCGACGCCGAGCCGCCCCAGCGACGCGTCGATCGAGCGCCGGGCGTACTCCGGCGACCCGTCGACCTTCCCGGTGGGGTAGCCGGTGGCGGGGTCGGCCAGGATGCCGAACTTCGTCGCGAGCGTGACCTCGTCGCGGCGCCCGGCGATCGCCTCGCCCACGAGGCGCTCGTTCTCGCCGACCGCGTACACGTCGGCGGTGTCGAGGAAGGTGACGCCGAGGTCGAGGGCGCGCCGGACGGTGGCGATCGACTCGTCGCGGTCGGCGGGCCCGTAGGCCCAGTTCAGGCCCATGCAGCCCAGACCCAGCGAGGGGACGGGCAGCGGGCCGAGACGGCGGTCGGACACGATGGTGCTCCTGTTCGACAGGGCCTGCGACGGGCCTACGACCCGCAGGCCCCGCCATAGGTCGTGATCTTGTAGTCGACGACGGCGAGCGCGGCCTGCAGGTCGTGCAGGCGGTTGAGGATGTCGTCGCGGTGCGCCTCGAGCAGCGCCAGGCGCTCGGGCTCGGTGCTCGGACCCTGCTTGACGAGCTCGACGTAGCGGGCGATCGCCGCGATCGGCATGTCCGAGTCGCGGAGCCGGGTGATGAACACGACGCGCCCGACCGCCTCCCGGTCGTACAGGCGGCGGCCCGCGGCGTCGCGCGGCACCTCGACCAGCCCGATGCGCTCGTAGTAGCGCAGCGTGTGGGCCGACAGGCCGGTCAGCTCGGCCACCTCGGCGATGGCCATGTGGTCGGGGATCTCGAGGTCCCGCACCAGCTCGACGGTCAGCGGGGGCAGCTCGCCCTCGGTCGTCTCGATGAGGCCGCGCAGCCGGTCCGTCGTCACGCTCACAGCGACGACCGTAGGACTTCGAGCGCGCTCGAAGGCAAGCGCTCCCGGGCAGGATGGGGCTGTGGACCAGGCCACCACGGTGTTCAGCGCGCAGCGTCCCCGCCTCTTCGGGCTCGCCTACCGGATGCTCGGCTCCGCGCACGACGCCGAGGACGTCGTCCAGGACGCGTGGCTGCGCTGGGCGGGCCACGAGGACACCGTCGACAACCCCGCGGCCTGGCTGACCACGGTCGTCACCCGGCTCTGCCTCAACCGCCTCGACTCCGCCCGCGCCCGCCGCGAGACCTACGTCGGCCCGTGGCTGCCCGAGCCGATCCTCACCACCGACCCGGCGGCGGGTCCGGCGGCCACGGCCGAGGAGCGGGAGTCGGTGTCGCTCGCCCTGCTGACCACGCTGGAGCGGCTCACCCCGCCCGAGCGCGCGGTGTACGTGCTGCGCGAGGCCTTCGGGCACAGCCACGCCGAGGTCGCCGCGGTCCTCGACGTCAGCGAGGCCGGCTCGCGCCAGCTGCACACCCGCGCGCGGCGGCACCTCGCGGCCGTCCCGACGGTGACGACGACCCCGGCCGACGTCGGGCCGCTGCTGCGCCGCTTCGTCGCGGCGGCCCGCGAGGGCGACCTCGCCGGTCTCGAGGAGCTGCTGGCCGCGGACGTGACGGTGTGGTCCGACGGCGGCGGCAAGGTCAGCGCGGCGCGGCGGCCGGTCCACGGTCGCGACGCGGTGGCGCGCTTCCTCGTCGGCATCCTCGGGCCGGGCCGCTGGCGCGGGCACGGCGCGGCCGCCGAGGTCAACGGCGCGCCCGCCGTGCTCGCGTACGTGGACGGGGAGCTCGCCGGGGTCATGGCGATCGAGGGCGAGGGCGAGGTGCGGACCGTCCGCATCCTGCGCAACCCCGACAAGCTCGCGTTCCTCGCCGGGCAGCTGTCACGTTCCGGGGGGCTGTCCGGTCGATCCTCCTGACGGGCGCCGCCGGGGCGCCCGCCGACACCGGGAGGACGTCATGACCGTGCTGGTGACCGGGGGGACGGGGACGCTGGGGCGTGCGCTGGTCCCGCTGCTCGACGAGCCGCGCGTCCTGAGCCGCCGCGACGGCCCGGGGCGGGCCGTCGCCGACCTCGACACCGGCGAGGGCCTCGACGCCGCCCTGGCCGGGATCACCACGGTGCTGCACCTGGCCGGGCGCCCGAAGGGGGACGCGGCCTCGACGGGACGCGTCGTGGCGGCGGCACGGCGGGCCGGGGTGGGCCACCTCGTGCACATCTCGATCGTCGGCGCCGACCGCATCCCGCTGGGCTACTACCGCGAGAAGGTCCGCAGCGAGGAGCTCGTCGCCGGCTCCGGGTTGCCGTGGACGATCCTGCGCGCCACCCAGTTCCACGACCTGCTCGCGACGCTCTTCGCGACCACCGCGCGCGCCGGCGTCCTGCCCGTGCTGGCCGGGGCGTCGTTCCAGCCGGTCGACGTCGCCGACGTCGCCGCCCGCCTCGCCGCGCTCGCCGCCGGCCCGCCGCGGGGCCGGGTGCCCGACCTCGGCGGCCCCGAGGTCCGCACGATGGCCGACCTCGCGCGGACGTGGGCGCGCGCGACCGGGCGGCGCCGCCCGGTGGTGCCGCTGCGCCTGCCCGGCGCGGTCGCGCGCGGGTTCCGGTCCGGGGCGAACCTCGCGCCGGACCACGCCGACGGCGTCGGCACCTTCGAGCAGTTCCTCGCGGCGGGGGTGACGGCGTGATCACGCGCGTGCTCCTCGCCGTCCTCGCCGCGATGCAGTTCGTCGTCGGGCTCTGGGCGCTCGTGGCGCCCCTGGCGTTCTACGAGTTCTTCCCCTACGGCGGCACGGCGTGGGTGGCGCTGCTCCCGCCCTACAACGAGCACCTCGTGCGCGACCACGGCGCGGGCACCCTCGCGCTCGGCGTCGCGCTGGCCTTCGCGGCGTGGTGGCCCGAGCGGCGGCTGGTCATCGCGGTGATCGTCGCGTTCCTGGTGTTCGCGGTGCCGCACGCGGTGTTCCACTCGTTCCACCTCGAGCACTTCCCGCTCGGCGACGCGATCGCCCAGCAGGCGGCGTTCGCCCTGGAGATCGTGCTGGCGCTGGCCGTGCTGGTGGTGATGGGGCGCGAACGCGTCAGGACCCGGTGAAGCCCCGGACGACGTCGGTGATCGAGGCCCGCAGGCCGGCGTCGTCGCGCGGGGGCCGCCCGGCGCCCGCGAGCTGGTCGAAGGCGAGTCCGTCGAGGCAGGCGACGAGGTCGTCGGCCCGGCGCCGCGCCTCGGCGATCCCCAGCCCCGCGAGGGTGTCCGCGATCCGCTCGCGGATCAGCGCCCCGGCGGCGCGCAGGGCGGTCTCGAGCTCCGGGCGCCGGGTCGACTCCAGCGCGAGCTCCCAGCGCGCGAGCAGCCGCTCCTGGTCCTTCGCCAGCCAGCGCCCGACGGTCGCGACGCACGCGCCGACGAGCTGGTCGACGGTGGTGACCGCCGACGTCCCGGTCGCCATCTCCTCGAGCGTCCGCGCCGCCATCCGCTCCACGCAGGCCTGCAGCAGCGCCGAGCGGGTGCGGAAGTAGTACGAGCTCGTGCCCTCGGCGAGCCCGGCGGCGGCGTCGACCGCGCGGTGGGTCAGGCCCCGGCTCCCGGCCCGGGCCAGCACGGTGATCGCCGCGTCGGCGAGGACGTCCCGACGGTCCACGGTCACCCCTTCCCCTCGTTCCTCTACAGCCGTAGAGTACCAGCTACTACAAACGTAGAGGGAGCGTGGGTCATGGCGCGGGCGGTCGTGGTGGGGGCGGGGCTGGGTGGCCAGGCGAGCGCGGTCGCGCTCCGTCGGCGGGGGTGGGACGTCACGGTCCTCGAGCGGCGGGAGCACGCCGCCGAGGCCGGCGCGGGCATCGCGCTGTGGCCCAACGCGCTGCGCGCGCTCGACGTCCTCGGGCTCGGGGCGCGGGCCCGCGAGCTGGGCACCGTCGAGATCGGCGGCGGCATCCGCACCTCGGCGGGGCGGTGGCTCTCCCGCACCGACGCCGCCGACCTGCGCCGCCGCCAGGGCGACGGCGTCGTCGTGCTGCCGCGCCCCGACCTGCACGCCCTGCTGCGCGCCGCGGCCCCGGACGCCCGTGAGGGGCTCGGAGTCCGCCGCGTCGAGCCCGGCGACGCCGACCGGCCCGCGGTGGTCCACGACGACGCGGGCGGGCGGCACGAGGCCGAGCTCGTGGTCGCCGCGGACGGGGTGCGCAGCACGGTGCGGGCGGGGCTCTGGCCGGACGTGGGCGTCCGCGACACCGGGCACACGGCGTTCCGCCTGGTCGCCGAGAACCACCTGGACGAGGGCGGCGAGAGCTGGGGCCGCGGCGACCTCGTGGGGCTCGCACCGCTGCCGGGGTACCGCACCTACCTGTACGCCATGGTGCCCACCGCCGAGGCGCCCGCCGGCGACCCGCTGCCCTGGCTGCGCGCGCGCCTCGCGGGCTGGCACGAGCCGATCGCCGCGGTGCTCGACGCCGTCGACGGGCCCGTCCTCGTCCACCGGATCGAGGACCTTCGCCCGCCCTCGTCCTGGCACCTCGGGCGGGTCGCCCTGCTCGGCGACGCCGCCCACGCGATGACCCCGAACCTCGGCCAGGGCGCCGCCCAGGCCTTCCTCGACGCGGTCGTCCTCGCCGAGGAGGCCACCGCCGAACCCGCGTCCCTGGCGGCCTACGAGCGCCGTCGGCGCCCGGTCGCCGAGGCCGTCGCCCGCCGGTCGCGCGCGGCCGGCGACGTCGCGGCCTGGCGCTCACCGCTCGCCGTCGCCCTGCGCAACGCCCTCGTCGGCGCCCTGCCCGCTTCAGCGTCGGCGCGGGCCCTCGACCACCTGCTCGGTACCCCGGAGAACACCAAGGAGATGGCATGACCAGCACCCACGTCGTCGTCGGCGCGTCGGGCGGCATCGGCCGCGCGGTGTGCGCGGAGCTCGTTCGCCGCGGTCTGCCCGTGCGGGCGGTGACACGGTCCGGCACGCCGGTCACGGGGGCCGAGGCGGTGGCCGCCGACGCCACCGATCCGCCGGGCATGCGCGCGGCCTGTCACGACGCCGCGGTCGTGTACCACTGCGTGAACCCGCCGTTCGCGAGCTGGCGCTCGGCGTTCCCGGCCGCCACGCGCGCGCTGCTCGACGCCGCCGGGGCCGCCGGCGCCCGCCTGGTGTTCGCCGACGACACCTGGATGTACGGGCTGGTCGACGCCCCGATGCGCGAGGACACCCCCGTCGCGCCGGTCTCGGGCAAGGGCGTGCTGCGTGCGTGGCTCGCCGAGATGGTGCTCGCCGCGCACGCCCGCGGCGACGTCGAGACGGTCATCGGGCGGGCGCCGGAGCTGTGGGGCCCGGGGGTCGAGTCGCTGCTCGGCGCCGGGATCTTCGCGAGCGCCGCCGAGGGGCGCACCGCCCGCTGGCCCGGCGACCCCGACCTGCCGGTGACCGCCGGCTACACCCCCGACGTCGGCGCCGCCCTCGTCGAGCTGGCCCTCGCGTCCGCGAGCGCCACGGGCCGGGTCTGGCACACGCCGGTGCCGCCGCCGACCACCGGGCGCGCGTTCGTCGAGCGGGTCTTCGCCGCGGCCGGCCATCCGCCGCGCCTCGGGCGGATCACCCCGGCGATGGTGGCGGGCCTGCGCCTCGTCTCGTCGGTGGCTCGCGAGGGCGCCGAGCTGCTCTACCAGTTCGAGCAGCCGTTCCTCGTCGACGACTCCGCCTTCCGCGCGACGTTCGCCACCCGCGCGACGGGGTGGGACGAGGGCATCGCCGCCACGCTGGCCTGGTACCGCGCCGACCCCGACCGCACCCGCCGCCGCCTGGTGCCGGCCTGATCGGTATGTGAGCGAAATTCGGGGCTATAGCCCCGAATTTCGCTCACATGGGGCGGGACGGACCGGGGCGCGGCGGGTCGCGTCGGGGTGCGAGGACAATCGATGCCGTGAGCACGCCCCTGGTCCTCGGCATCGAGACGTCCTGCGACGAGACCGGCGTCGGTCTCGTCTCCGAGGGGCGGCTGCTCGGCGACGCGCTCGCATCGAGCATGGAGGAGCACGCCCGGTTCGGCGGCGTGGTGCCCGAGGTCGCGGCGCGGGCACACCTCGAGGCGATGGCCCCGATGGTGCGCACGGCCCTGCAGCGCGCCGAGGTCGACCTCGCCGACGTCACCGCGGTCGCCGTCACCGCGGGGCCGGGGCTCAGCCCGGCGCTGCAGGTCGGCCTCGCGGCGGGCAAGGCGTACGCGCTGGCCGCCGGGGTCCCGCTCTACGCCGTGCACCACCTCGCCGGGCACGCCGCCGTCGACGTCCTCGACCACGGCCCGCTGCCGCCGCGCTGCGTCGCCCTCATCGTCTCCGGCGGGCACACGTCGCTGCTCAGCGTCGGCGACCTGGCCCGCGACGAGGTCGTGCACCTCGGCGACACCGTCGACGACGCCGCCGGCGAGGCGTTCGACAAGGTCGCGCGGCTCATCGGCCTGCCCTACCCGGGCGGCCCGGCGATCGACCGCGCCGCGCGCGAGGGCGACCCGCACGCGATCGCCTTCCCCCGCCCGCTGACCGGTCCGTCCGACCCGCCGTGGACGTTCTCGTTCTCGGGTCTCAAGACGGCGGTGGCGCGCTGGGTGGAGCGCCACGACGGCCCGCTGCCCGTGCCCGACGTCGCGGCCTCGTTCCAGGAGGCCGTCGCCGACACCCTCGCGCGCAAGGCCGTCGCCGCCTGCGCCGACCAGGGCGCCGACACCCTGCTCATGGTCGGCGGGGTCGCCGCCAACTCCCGCGTGCGCGGGCTCGTCGAGGAGCGCTGCACGGCCGCCGGGATCACGCTGCGCGTCCCGCCGATCCGGCTGTGCACCGACAACGGCGCGATGATCGCCGCGCTCGGTGACCTGCTCGTCCGCGCGGACGTCGAGCCCGACCCGCTCGACGTCGCCGCCGACCCGCGCGCCCGCCTGACCGGGGCGCTGCTCCACGGGACACGCGCGTTACCCGTGACCTAGATCGACGCTGTCGGACCTCTCACGTTGTCGCCCGCGGGGCGTCCCGGTACCCGTGGAGTCGTGCCCGGTTTCCGAGCCGTCCTCGACGAGGAGCGCTTCCCCATGCGGCGGTGGCAGCTCCTCGCGGTCGCCGACGACTACGGCGTCGACGCGCGCACCCGCACCGAGCTCGAGCAGATCCCCGACCGCGTCTACGGGGACGCGGGCGACGTGATGATCGCGCTGGCGATGACCCCGGCCCACCTGGCGGCGCGCACGCCGCTGTGACCCGTCAGCCGGCGGGCGCGAGGGCCAGCACGATCGCGGTGGCGTTGTCGTGGCCGCCGTCGTCGAGCGCGGCGTCGACCAGCGCGCACACCGCGGCGTGCACGGCCTCGGCGTCGGCGGGCACGCCGTCGAGCAGCGCGGCGAGCACCGCCGGGTCGGGCAGGTGGTTCCAGACACCGTCGCTGCACAGCAGCAGGACGCCATGCTCGTCGAGCTCCCAGGTGCGGTGGCGCGCCACGACGTCCGGGGCGTCGGCGGCGAGCCAGCGCGTGATCACGTGGGCGCGCGGGTCGGACAGCGCGTCGTCGGCGCCGACGATGCCGGCGGCGACCATCTCGGCGGCCCACGAGTCGTCCTCGGTGAGCACCGCGGACTCCTCGGGCGACCCGGGGCACAGCCAGTAGGCCCGGCTGTCGCCCGCCCAGCTCACCACCGCGCGGCCCGCGTCGAGCACGGCGGCGACGTAGGTGCAGGCCGGCGACTGGCCGGTACCGGGGGCCAGCGCGGAGACCGCCTTGCGCGCCGCCTCGGCGGCGGTGGCCGCGGCGTCGTCGAGGTCCTGTCCGCTGGTCAGCGCCTCGTGGCCGGCCGCGACGGCGACGTCGCACGCGGTGCGCGAGGCGGTGTCGCCCCCGGGCACCGAGGCGACCCCGTCGCAGACGACCGCGACGACGGCGGCGGTGCCCTCGGGCGTGGTCGCGCGGGTGAGCGCGAAGGAGTCCTCGTTGCGCCGGCGGCGGTGCCCGCGGTCGGTGACACCCGCGCCCAGCACGACCGTCCCGTGCGGCGCCGCGGGCGCGTCGAGGACCTCCTCGGCGTGCTCGGCGCCCGCGAACGACGGGGACGACGCGGGTGATGCGGACGCGGGCTCGATCGGCACGGGCACTCCCTACACCCTCGGGCCCCGGGGAGCCGGGACGACGCGGTCGGGTGGGGCAGGCGTTTCGCCCAGCGGGTGGATGGCGACGGGGCCCGGTCGCCGGACGGACGAACGGGACCCCGGCGTGATCACCCGTGCTCCCCTCCACCGGCGGCCCGGCCGGGCCGGGTCGGTGCGATGGAGGGTAACCGTTCCTGCGAACGGGTGGAGCGTCGCGGGGAGGTCAGTTCCAGCCGTAACCGCTGCGCAGCTCCGCCGCCACCCGCTCGAAGCGGTCGGCCGGCATGACCGCGCCCTCGCGCCGGATGCCGTGCTCCGGGACCTCCAGGACGCGGTCGAGGCGGACGAAGGAGTCGCGGCCCTCGCGGTCCCAGGGCCCGGAGCCGACGGGGAGCCAGTTCTCGTCGTCGCGCCGGTGCTCCTGGCTGGAGAGCATGAGCCCGAGCAGGTCGCCGTCCCCGGCGCGCGCGACGACGAGCACCGGGCGGTCCTTGCCCTGCGAGGCGTCCTCCTCGTAGGGCACCCAGGTCCACACGATCTCGCCGGGATCGGCGCCGCCGTCGAGGTCGGGCTGGTAGGAGACGGTGCGCGCCCGGTCGCGGGCGGGCGCCGTCCGGACGCCGCTGCCGCCCGGGGCCGGCGCGGACGGCCGTCCGCCCGCGGACCGGCTCTTCTGCCCGTCCATCTGCTTGTTCAGCAGGTCCAGCCCGGCCTGCAGTGCCCGCCCCACGACATCCCGGAATCCCGCCACGGCGCACAGCTTGCCGGGCCGCGTCCGCCGCGGGCATCCCGGCCCTCCTAAGGTCCGATCATGGCGGTGCTGGCGCTCGTGGTCGCGGCCCTGTTCGTCGGGGTGGTGCTGGTCGGGGTCGGCGACCGCACCCGCCTGCCGTGGCCGGTGCTGCTGGTGCTCGTCGGCGCGGCCGCCGCGTTCGTGCCGGGGATCGACGCCCCGGAGTTCGACCCCGAGCTGATCCTGCCGCTGTTCCTGCCGCCGCTGCTGTTCGCGACGGCGCAGCGCGCGTCGTGGACGGTGTTCCGCCTGCGATGGCGCGCCGTGCTGTTCCTCGCGGTGCTGCTGGTGGCGGTGACGGTCGCGGCGGTCGGCGCGACCGTCGTCTGGCTGGTCCCGGGCATCGCCCTCGGGGCCGCCCTGGCGGTCGGGGCCGCGGTCGCCCCGCCCGACCCGGTGGCGGTCGAGGCGGTCGCCGGGCCGCTGCGGATGCCGCGGCGGCTGGTCGGCGTCCTGCAGAGCGAGGGACTGTTCAACGACGCCACCGCGCTGGTCGTGTTCCAGGCGGCGATCGCGGCGACGGTCGCGGGGGAGCAGCCGGGCGCCGCGACCGGCCTGCTCCTCGTGTGGGCCGGGGTCGGTGCGGTGGCGGTCGGGCTCGCGTTCGCCTGGCTCGCGGGGCAGCTCGCCGACCGTCTCACCGACCCCGTCGCGCCCAGCGCACTGACCCTGGTGCTGCCGTTCGCGGTGTACCTCGCCGCCGACGCGCTCGAGGCCTCCGGGGTCATCGCCGTGGTCGTGGCCGCGCTGCAGATGCGCCAGCGCGCCGACGCCGACGACGTCGAGCAGCGCCTCACCGGCAGCGCGTTCTGGAACGTCGTCGAGATGCTCGTGACCGCGGCCGCCTTCGCGCTCATCGGGCTCGAGCTGCGCGCGGTCGTCGAGGACGCCGGCGACCAGCTGGGCCGGATGGTCGCCGACGCCGCCGTGGTCGCCATCGTGGTGATCGCCGTGCGCGCGGTGTGGATGCTCGGCGCGCTGGCGGCGGTGCGCCGCCGCGGGTCACCCGCCGGCACCGCGCCCCGCACGGTCGCCGAGGCGGCGGTGCTGACGTGGTCGGGGATGCGCGGGCTCGCGACCCTCGCCCTGGCGCTGGCCCTGCCCCGCGTCACCGACACCGGTGCACCGTTCCCGTTCCGCACCGAGCTCGTGATCATCGCGGCCGGGGTGCTCGTGGCGACGCTCGTGCTGCCCGGTCTCACGCTGCCACTGCTGCTGCGCGCGCTCCGGGTGCGCGAGAGCGAGGAGATCGGCCGCGAGGCGGAGCGCCGGCTCGTCGTGCGGGCGCGCCGGGCGGCGCTCACCGAGCTCGCCGCCCTCGACCGCGACGCCCTCGGGGTCGACGACACCGTGGGGGAGGAGGTGCTCGGCGAGCTGCGCGCCCGCTTCGCGCGCCTGGGCGTGGGGGAGGGCGGCGCCGGCGATGCGCCCGGCGACGACGCCGCCGACCGTGCCGACTACGAGCGGCGTCTCGACACCTTGCGCCGCCGCCGCGACCAGTGGGCGCGCCTGCAGTCGCTCGCCCTCGCCGCGGCGCGCCGCGAGGTGCTCGCCGCACGTTCCGAGCCCGGCGTCGACCCGGAGACCGCCGACCGCGTCCTGCAACGCCTCGACGTCCGGTCGCTGGCGTCGGGCCGGGTGGGCGGTTAGCCGACCAGCCCGCCGAGCGCCTCGACCGCCGGGGCGAGCACCGTCCTCGGCCTGGTGGTCGTGGTGGTCGTCGTCGTGCCGGTGGCGGTGGACGACGTGGTGTCGGACGTCGCGTGCGTCGTGGTGCTCGACGGCGCCGTGCTCTCCGTGGTCTCCGTCGTCTCCGTGGTGGTGCGCGGCGTCGAGGTGGTCGTGCCGCCGGGCAGCGCGGGGACCGGCAGCGACGGCAGACCCGGCAGGAGCGGCGCCCGGCTGGTGGTCGTCGGCGAGGTCGTGCTCGACGAGGTCGTCGTCGACGAGGACGGCGGCGTGGTGCTGCTCGGCTCGGGCGGGGTACTCGAGGTGGAGCCGCCGTCGGTGACGGGCGCCGAGGTCGGCGCGCGCTCGGCCACCGCCTGGCGCCGGCTGCCGGTGTCGTCGGCGCTGCGCGTCGGCGCGAGGTCGTCGTCGGAGGAGTCGGAGGAGCCCGACGAGCCGGACGACCCCGACGAGCCGGAGGAGGACGAGTGGCCGCTCCCGCCCGACGCGCCGGCGCCGGGGTCGGCGACGACCTCCGCGGTCGGCGGCGGCACGGTGGCCGCCGGGGGTGTGGCGGTGTTGACGCGGTCGACCGTCCAGGCCGAGGCCACGACGACGCCGCCCGCGAGCAGGACGGCGGCGGCGACGGACGCGGCGACCATGAAGCCGCCGGCGTCGGCGAGCCGGCGACGGCGCGTGGGGACCGGCGCCGCGGCCGGCGTCTCGCCCGAGGCCGGCCCGGCGGCGGCGACCGCGGCGAGCCCCGTGGTCGCGGCGACCGGCCGCAGGGTCTCGGTGGTGGCGTCCGGGGTGCCCGCGCCGACGATCGGGGCCATCGCGTGCGGCGGCGTCGCCGTCTCCGCGGCCAGGGCGGCCCGGCGCAGGCCGATGCAGACGTTCTCGGCGGTGGGCCGGTGGGCCGGGTCGTCGGCGGTCATCGCCTCGAGGAGGGCGATCACCTCGAACTCCAGGCCCGCCGGCATCGCGGGGCGGTGCTCGAGCCGGGCGCGGGCGGCGGCCAGCGGCGCGCCCTCGTAGGCCGGGCGGGCCGTCAGCGCCTCGATCATCACGAGCCCGAGCGCGTACACGTCGGCGGGCGCCCCGACCGTCTCGCCGCGCACCTGCTCGGGCGCGAGGTAGGGCGCGGAGCCCACGACGATGCCGGTGTCGGTGATGCGCGGGGCGTCGGCGACGAAGGCGACGCCGAAGTCGGACAGGTGAGCGCGCCCGTCGGCGTCGAAGAGCACGTTGCGCGGGGTGACGTCGCGGTGCAGGACGCCCCCGCGGTGGACGTGGCTCAGCCCGTCGGCGACCGAGGCGACCGCGAGCAGCGTCTCGCCGACCCCCAGCGGGCCGTCGGCGAGCCGATCGGCCAGGCTGCCGCCCTCGAGCAGCGCCATGACGACGAACGCGCGGCCCGCGTCGTGGCCGACGTCGTAGACCGGGACCAGGCTCGGGTGGTCCATCGAGGCCATCAGCCGGACCTCGCGCTCGATGCGCGGGTCGCCGGCGACCGGGAAGATCTTGACCGCGGCCTCGCGGTCGAGGAGCAGGTCGTGCGCCCGGAAGACCTCCGAGCAGGTGCCGCGGCCGATCAGCTCGCCGAGCTCGAAGCGCTCACCGAGGCGGTCGGGCAGCGGGCCGGGGGCGGACGCGGGCAGCGGCGGCCGGACGTCGGTCATCGACTCGATCCCCCCTCCGCGCTCCGCAGATCACCATCCTTCCACCTCTCATACCCGGATCGGGGCACGACGACATACCGGATTCCTGAATTCGGGTGATCGACGGGTGATCGACGACGGGGTGTCGCCGCCCGGTCGCGCTGGGCTCACCTCCCGGGGCTCACCCCCTCCGGTGAACCGGGGTCCGCGCCCCCGTCGGGAGCATTGACAGAAATTGCAGTGGCGAGTAGAACTTCTGGACGTCCGCCCTGCTCATGGTGGGTCGGACTGTGCAGAGCACGAACGCAAGGACGCGACGGAAGCCGTGGGCGCCGAGAGCCTCGACGAGGAGGAGACCCCCGCTCTGACCACCGGTCGGGCGGCGGAGTTCCTCGGGGTTCGACCGGCGTTCCTCCGGAGTCTCGACGCGGGTCGGATGGTTCGCCCGGAGCGCTCCGCAGGCGGACATCGGCGCTGGACGCGCCGGCAACTGGCCCTCGCCGCCCGGATCCGCGAGCTCTTCGACGAGGGCCTCACCCTCACCGCGGCCGCGATGGTCGTGACGCTGCAGGACGAGGTGGCCCTGGTCACGCGAGAGCGCGACCAGGCCCACGACGAGCTCGAGCGGGCCCGACGCGAGTTGTCACGGGTGCAGCGAGAGCTCGCCGCGGCCCGGGGAGAGCAGACCGTTCGACCCGTGCCGTCCGCACGCACCCACCGTGCGCGCGGGCCCGAAGTGCCCACGACCGCTCTTCGACCGCCCTTGCCGACCCCTCCACCTCAACGGACCCCCTCCACATGAAGCTCATCGACCACCGTCGGTCCCACCGTCCCCTCCTGCGCACGCCGATGCCGCCCTCGCTGGCCCGGGTCCCGCTCGTGGACCTCTGCACCTGCAAGCACCCGCGCGAGTCGCACGAGCACTACTACCTCGGCGACGACTGCGCCCAGTGCGACTGCGCGCACTTCCGCCGGATCGACCCGGCCCGCGCCTGAGCAGCGTCTCCCGCGCCACCACCACCGGCCCCGTCACCTGCCCGCAGGTGGCGGGGCCGCGTGCCGTCCGGGGCCGCCGACCACGCGGACATGAGGGCCAGCCCACGCCCCGTACCACGGCCGGGCGCCCGATCGCCGCTTACGCTGGAGATCGTGGAGCGCACCGGGCGTGACGGACAGCCGCGGGCGCTCGTCGTCGGGGCCGGGGTCGCCGGCCTCGCCGCCGCCACCTCGCTGCACCGGGCCGGCTGGTCGGTCGTCGTGTGCGAGCGCGCCGCCGCCCGCCGCACCGGCGGGTACTTCGTGCGCCTGGCCCCGGAGGGCCTCGCCGCCGCCGGACGCCTCGGTGTCTCGCACGCGCTGCGCACCCGGCTGCCCGCCGACGGGATCATCACCGGGGTCGACGGGCGCGGCCGCACGGTCTCGCGCGTCGAGGCGTCGCTGGCCGAGGACCCGGACGCGCTCGCCCTGGTGCGCGGCGACCTCGAGGCGGCGCTCTGGGCCGCGCGTCCCGAGGAGGTCGCGGTGCGGTTCGCGACCGCGCCCCGGCGCCTCGACATGCGCCGCGACACCGTCGACGTCGTGCTCGACGGGCCCGCCGGCCCGGTCACCGAGCGCTTCGACCTCGTCGTCGGCGCCGACGGCGTGCGCTCGGCGGTGCGCGCCATGGTGTTCGGCCCGGAGTCCGAGTTCCGCCACGAGTTCGACCACGTCGTGATCTCCGCGGTGCTGCCGCGACTGCCGGGCGGTCTGCGCGAGGGCGACTACGTCGTGCCCGCCGAGGTCGGGCGCACCGCGCACCTCATGGCCGTCGAGGCGCACGCCCCGGTCGTGTTCTTCACCTTCCGCGCCGAGCTGCTCGACGCCGGGGGAGACGACGCCGCCGCCCGCGCGGCCGAGGACCCCGTGGGCGCCCTGCGCCACGTCTACGGCGACTTCGCGGGCCTCATGCCGGAGATCCTCGACGGCGTCGAGGAGGCGGGCGCCACGCACGTCGACACCGTCGCGCAGATCCGCCTCGGATCCTGGCGCCGCGGCCGGGTCGTGCTGGTGGGCGACGCGGCGTGGTGTCCCACCCTCTACTCGGGGCAGGGCTCGGCGCTCGCGCTCGTCGGCGGCGAGTCGCTCGGCACCCACCTCGCGGCCCGCGCCCACGACGTCGAGGCCGGCCTCGCGCGATGGGAGGCGGCGCACCGGCCCGCCGCGCTCGCGGCCGGCAGCGCGGCACGACGCTCCCGGCACTTCTTCCTGCCCGGCAACCGGCTGGTCGCCGCGGTGCGCAGCGCCGCGCTGCGGGTCGCCTCGTGGCGGCCGGCGGGGCGCCTCCTGCACACGCTGGCGTCCCGGGCCGCGGGGCCCGGCGGGCCGGGGTCGCCCGGGGGTGGCTCCGCGGGCCAGGGTCCACCCGGTCGGCGCGACGTTCACCCGAAGGCCACTTCCGGGTCGCGCTCGCTGCGACCGGCGCGCACCGCCCGACCGTAAGCTGTGCACGCCGGGTACCGGATGCTGCGCCGTCCGTGCCCGAGCAGTGCGCACGACGCACCGAGATCGGGTACGTCCCCGCGCACCCCGGCTCCCCCGAGCCCGAACCCGAGCACCGAGCCCGACGAGAGGACGACAGCCACCCCCATGGCCTCCCACCCCGCACCCCGTCCGTCCCGCGGCCTCCTCGCCCGCGTGGTGGATCCGCTCGGCATCGCGAGCGGCGTGCTCGACCGCGTCGACCCGTCCCGGCATCGCGGCCGCCGTGTGTGGCGCGGGGCGGGGCGGGTGCAGATCGGGGTGCCCGCGGCGGTCCGCGAGTCCGGTGCCGAGCTCGCGCGCGCCGTCGAGAAGGCCGTCGCGGCGCACCCGCAGGTCGAGTGGGCCACCGTCAACGCCACCCTCGGCGCGGTGGTCGTCGGTCTGCTGAGCGAGGGGGACGGTCCGGTCGGGCTCCCGGACGACGCGGTCGTCGACGACCTCGTCGACCTGGTCGAGATCCTCGAGGAGCGCGAGGGCGACGCCGCGGTCGCGCCCGCGGGCACCGCCTCGATGGGGCCGGCGCAGCAGGCGTTCACCGCGCTCGCCGCCGACATCGCCGGGCTCGGCGTCGCCGCGATCGGCCGCATCCTGCGCCGCACGCCGCTGCCCGCCGAGCTCGCCTCGTCGGCCACGTTCATCGACCACCAGCCCCGCCTGCGCGCGGCCGTCGAGCGCGCGCTCGGCCAGGACCGCGCCAACGTCCTGCTCGCGCTGTCCAACGCCGCCGCGCAGGCGCTCGGCCAGGGCACCACGGGCCTGCTCGTCGACGCCGCCTACCGCGCCCTGCAGGTCGCCGAGGCCCGCGCGCGCACCGGCACGTGGGACGACGTGGAACCCCGGCTGCTCGAGTCGTCCGACCACGCCGCCGCGCCCGCCGACGACGAGCTGCACGAGGAGCGCCCGGTCCCGCTGCCGCTCGGGCCGGTCGAGCGCCACGGCGACCAGGTCGGCATGGCCGCCGCCGGCGGGTTCGCCGCCACCGCCGCCGCCACCGGCAGCGTGCGCAAGGCCGCCGGCGTCGCGCTCTCGACCCTGCCCAAGGCCGGCCGGCTCGGGCGCGAGGGCTTCGCGACGACGTTCGGCCGGGTGCTCGCCAAGCGCGGCGCGGTCGTGCTCGAGCCGAGCGCCCTGCGGCTCATGGACCGCATCGACACGGTCGTGCTCGACGCCGAGGCGCTGACCACCGGCGTGCTCATGCTCGGCGACCTGGTCGCCCTGCCGGGCCCCGACGGCACCGTCGATCCGCTCGACGAGCTCGTCCCGCGGGTCCACGAGCTGTTCGACCCGGACGAGGCCACCGCCCCGCACCGGGTCTCCGAGGACGGCGAACACTGGCTGCTCGCCGGGCTCGACGACGTCCCGGGCGGCGACGCCGTGGCGGCGGTCGAGGCCGCGGACGCGCTCGTCGCCGACGGCGCGACGCTCGTGCTGGGCCTGCGCCGCGACGACCGGCTCGCCGCCGTCGTCGGCGTGCTGCCCGAGCCCGCGTCGGCCGCCGAGGCGCTGGCCGCCGCCGCGCGCCGGGCCGGGGTCACCCTGCTCGTCGGCGGCGAGGGGCAGGGGGTCGGCGACCGCGCGATCGCCGGCGGGGAGGCCCTGCGCGCCTCGGTGCGCGACCTGCAGGCCGCCGGCTGCGGGGTGCTCGTCGTGTCCCGCGACCGACGCGCGCTGGCGACCGCCGACCTCGGCATCGGCGTCTCCCGCCCGGACGGCGTGGCCCCGTGGGGCGCGCACGTGCTCGTCGGCGACGACCTGGGCACCGCGGCGCTGCTCATCGAGGGGGTCAAGGTCGCCCGCGGGGTGTCGAGCCGCTCGGTGAACCTGGCCCGCGCCGGCACCGTGCTCGGCGCCGTCATGGCCACCGCGGGCACCACGCCGCGGGCGCCGGGGCTCGCCGGGCTCGCCGTCAACGGCGCCGCCGGGGTCTCGCTCGGCGCCGGCGCGTGGTCGGCGACCGAGCTCGGGCGCCGCGTCGTCGTGCCCGGCGTCAGCCGCACGCCGTGGCACGTCATGCCCACGAGCACCGTGCTCGCCCGCCTCGACGTCACCGAGCGCGGCCTGACCAGCGCGGAGGCCCACCGGCGCCACCGCGACGACCCGGCCGCGGCGGAGACCTCGACGACGCTGGGTCGCGCGTTCCTCGACGAGCTCAACAACCCGCTGACCCCGGTGCTCGCCGGCGGCGCGGTGCTCTCGGCGGCCATCGGCGCGGTCGTCGACGCCGCGATCGTCGTCGGCGTCACCGCGTTCTCCGCGCTGATCGGCGGCGTGCAGCAGGTCGCGACCGACCGGGCCGTCGCCGGCCTGCTCGAGCGCTCCTCGATCCGCACCCGGGTGCTGCGCGACGGCACCGCGCGCGGGGTCGGCGCCGACGAGGTCGTCGTCGGCGACGTCATCGAGCTCGGCCCCGACGACGTCGTGCCCGCCGACTGCCGCGTCATCGAGTCCGACGCGCTCGAGATGGACGAGTCGTCGCTCACCGGCGAGTCGCTGCCCGTGCTCAAGACCCCGGCGCCGGTCATCGCCCGCACCGTCGCCGACCGCCGCTCGATGGTCTACGAGGGCGCCACGGTCGCCACCGGCCGCGGGCGCGCCGTCGTCGTCGCCACCGGCTCCAGCACCGAGGTCGGCCGCTCCACGGCGGCGGCGAAGGCCAGCGCACCGGTCGCCGGTGTCGACGAGCGCCTCGCGGGCCTGACCCGCATCACGACGCCGCTGGCCATCGGGTCGGCGGCCGCGGTGGTGGCCGCCGGCGCGCTGCGCGGGCTGCCGTTCCAGCAGAACCTGCACTCGGGTGTCGGCCTGGCCGTCGCCAGCGTCCCCGAGGGCCTGCCGTTCGTCGTGTCCGCCGCGCAGCTCGCGTCGGCGCGGCGGCTGTCGGCCGAGGGCGCTCTCGTGCGCAACCCCCGCACCATCGAGGCGATCGGGCGCACCGACGTCCTGTGCTTCGACAAGACCGGCACGCTCACCGAGGGCCGCCTCGCGCTCTCGGCGATCTCCGACGGCATCAAGCTGCGCCCCACCGACCGGCTGCGCAAGCGCCAGCGCCGCGTCCTGGCCACCGCGCTGCGCGCCACGCCGCGCCCGGCGCCGGGGGAGCGGCTCGCGCACCTCACCGACCGCGCGGTGGTCTCCGGCGGCCAGCAGTTCGACGTCGACCCGGCCCACAAGCGCCCCGGCTGGTGGCCGGTCGCCTCGCTCGACTTCGATCCGTCCCGCGGCTACCACGCCACCCTCGGCGACGTGGACACCCCGGAGGACGCGGCCGCCGACGACGGGCCGTTCCGCCTGGTGTCGGTGAAGGGCGCGCCGGAGGTCGTCATCGCCCGCGCCACCACCTGGGGCGGCACCCCGCTCGACGACGAGGCGCGCCAGGGCCTCGTCGAGCACACCGAGCTGCTCGCCGGCCAGGGCATGCGCGTGCTCGCCGTCGCCGAGAAGGTCGTCACCGCCGAGGAGTTCGCGGCGCGCGCCGCGGAGCGCGACCCCGACGGCGGCGAGGACACCCTGCTGGACGACGACGACGTCGCCGACCTCGAGTTCACCGGCTTCGTCGGGTTCACCGACCCGGTGCGCGCGGGCTCGCAGGCCACGGTGCGCGACCTGCGCGACGCCGGCGTCCAGGTCGTCATGATCACCGGTGACCACCCGAGCACCGCGGAGGCGGTCGCCGAGGAGCTCGACGTGCTCAACGGCGGCATCGTCGTCACCGGCACCGAGCTCGACGAGCTCGACGACGACGCGCTCGACGACCTGCTGCCCAAGGTCCGGGTGGTGGCGCGCGGCACCCCGTCGCACAAGGTGCGCATCGTCCAGGCCTTCCAGCGCCTCGACCGCACGGTCGCGATGACCGGCGACGGCGCCAACGACGCCCCGGCGATCCGCCTGGCCGACGTGGGCATCGCGCTCGGTCGCCGCGGCACGCCCGCGGCGCGGGCCGCCGCCGACCTCGTCATCACCGACGACCGCCTCGAGACGATCCTCGCCGCGCTGGTCGAGGGCCGGGCGATGTGGGCGTCGGTGCGCGAGGCGCTGGGCGTGCTGGTCGGCGGCAACCTCGGCGAGATCGCGTTCACCGTGCTCGGGGCGACGACCACGGGCACCTCCCCGCTCAACGCGCGCCAGCTGCTGCTGGTCAACCTGCTCACCGACCTCGTGCCCTCGCTGGCGCTCGCCGTGCGCGCACCCCAGCCCGAGTCGGCGGCCGAGCTGCTCGCCGAGGGGCCGGAGGCGTCGCTGGGGGAGGCGCTCAACCACGAGATCGGCCTGCGCGCCATGGCCACCGCGGGCGGCGCGAGCCTCGCGTGGCTCCAGGCCCGGGCGACGCCGTACGGCAGCCCGGCGCGGGCCCGGACGGTGGCGCTGACCGCGCTCGTCGGCACCCAGCTCGGGCAGACGATCGTCGCCGGCGGCGGGCGCAGCCCGCTGGTGATCGGCGCCAGCGTCGTCTCCGCGGGCGCCCTGGTCGCGGTCGTGCAGACGCCCGGGGTCAGCCAGTTCTTCGGCTGCGTGCCGCTGGGGCCGGTGGCCTGGGCGCAGGCCGCGAGCTCGGCGGGCGTCGCCACCGCGGCCTCGGTCGTGGGCCCCGAGCTGGTGCGGCGCTACGGTCCGGTCGTGGTGCCGGAGGGCTCGCCGCAGGCCTCGTGGATCGAGCGTCTGGGGGAGGTCCGCGACGAGGCGACGAAGCGGTACCTCGAGCTGCAGCACCGTGCGGCGGAGGCGCTGAACGGGTGATGGAGGTGTCGGTTACTGGTGCGTTTGTGCAGGTCGCGGCCTGGGCATCAGACCGGTTGAAGACACCGTCGAACAGGAGTTGAGACCGTCATGGCCGACCGGTACGTCGTTCCCACCGAGGACGGCTGGCAGGTACAGAAGAAGGGTGCCCAGCGAGCCAGCGCCAAGGCGGCGACGCAGGGCGAGGCCGTCGAGCGCGCGACCGAGATCGTCACCAAGGACGGTGGCGGCAAGGTCGTCGTGCACGGCACCGACGGGAAGGTCCGCGAGACCCACCAGGTGAAGGCCGGCGCGGACAGCGCGCCCGCCGAGGCGGCCAAGGCCACCACGAAGGCGAACGCCGAGGGCGCCCGCGCCAAGGCGCAGTCGGCGTCGGACAAGGCGTCCACCAGCGCGAAGAAGGTCGGCGACGACGCCAAGGCCACCGCGCAGAAGGACGCCGCCCGCGTGCAGGAGTCGACGAAGAAGGCCGCCGCGCAGGCCGAGGCCGGCGCGAGCGGTGTCGCCGACCAGGCCGCCAAGGCCGCCTCGGGTGACAAGTCGCCGTCGGCGGCGGCCAAGGACGCCGCCACCGTCGCGCAGGTGTCCGGCGAGCAGGTCGCCACCACCGCGTCGCGGGCCGGCGAGCGCGTCGCCAAGGACGCCACCCGCGTCGCCCAGCACGCCGGCTCGGAGGCCAAGGCCCGCGCCGACGAGGCGGGCGAGTCGGCCGTGCAGGCCGGCGATCGCGCCGCCACCGTGTCGTCCGGCGTCGCCCAGGAGCTCGAGGACGCGGGCGACACCGCCGCCGCGCGCGTCAACCGGGCGAGCGAGTCCGCCGCCCAGCAGGTCGACCGGTCCGTGCGCGAGGCCGCCGACCAGGTGCGCGACAACGCCCCGACCTACAACCCGGTGCGCATCGTCGGCAACGCGGCGACGATCGCGGTGAAGACCGGCTTCAGCCTCGCGGGCGCCGTGATCTCCACCGGGGGTCAGGTGCTGCAGTTCGCCGCGCGGAAGGTCACCGGGCGGGGCTGAGCCGCCCTCCCTGCACCATGACGAAGGGCCCGCCCCCATCCGGGGGCGGGCCCTTCGTGTCGCTGCTGCGGCCGTCTCAGGCGGCGTGCGGGCTCGCCACGGAGCCGACGCGCGCGGCGCGACGCATCGCGCGGCGCTCGTCCTCGCTCGTGCCGCCCCAGACGCCGGCCTCCTGGCCGGTGTCCATGGCCCAGCGCAGGCAGCCCTGCTGCAGCGGGCAGCTGTGGCACACGGCCTTGGCCTCGGCCACCTGGGCCGAGCCCGGGCCGTGCGTGGTCAGGGGGAAGAACAGTTCGGGGTCGTGGTCGCGGCAGGCCGCGAGCTCCCAGTCCATCGTCGTGCCATTCCAATCTCGCTCGTCGGGGTCAGCTCGGCCGGGCCCGCTCGTGAGCGAGCGGGGCGGCCGTGGTGCCGCCGGGCCCGACGCCGGGCGCGCACGCGCGCGTCTGGCGACGGCCCCTGCGGCACGGTCGTGCGCCGGGCGTCGGTTCGTATCCGGGGGTCGTGCGGGTTCGGTCCTCGGAGCAGGCCCTCGTCAGAGCAACCCTGTGTGGGCCCGCGCCCCGGGGTCCGGAGCACCTCAGTACTCATCTATGACGTCGAGGCGACCGGAACGGTTCCCTCGGCCCGCGACGTGTCGTCACGGACACAGCCTCCGGGCGTGCCGGGGCCGCGTATCAGCGAGCCTCCATGATCTATCCGTACAGCGCGTCGGGCAAACCCTTTTGATCCGCGCCACCCCGGCGAACCGGTGTGGTGTTGCTCACACCAGTTGCTCACGCTCCGCCCACGACCCGCGGCGAACGGGTGGGGACCGCGTTCCCGGCGAGCGAGGCGCTGCGCTTCCCTCCCCGGCGCGCCACACTGAGCTGGTTCGGGTTCCCCGATCGAGCGACGGTCGGGCCGAGGCCTCCGAGGAGGGCGGACCGGTGAAGGCAGCGCGGAAGACGGCTCGCGACATCGTCATCTGGGTGACCCTCACCGGCGGGATCGTCGCCCTGGTCCTCGGTCAGACGATCATCGGGCTCATCGTGCTCGCCTTCGCGATCTGGCAGCTCGTGCTCGTCGCCCGCGGCGGGGGCGGCCTGTTCGTCGACCAGCGCGCGGCCGACCGTCCGGGCAAGCCCACCGTCAGCTGACCCGCGCTCCCCCCGCGTGCCGGCCCGGTCGAGGCGCTCCAGGATGGCGGCATGCGCTGCGCGGTGATCGGCGGGACGGGGTACGTCGGCGTGCGCCTCGTGCGGCGCCTGCTCGACGCGGGGCACGACGTCACCGTGCTCGTGCGCAGCCCGGCGAAGCTCGCGGCCAGCGGGTGGGCCGAGCAGGTCGACGCCGTCGACGGCGACCTCGCCGACCCCGCGGCAGTCGCCGCGCTGGTCGCCGGCGCGGACGCCGTGGTGCACCTCGCCCACGCCCTGGAGCGGCCCGACTTCCCCGAGCGCGACCGGGCCGCGGCCTGGACGGTCAGCACGGCGGCCGCGGACGCGGGGGTGCGGCGCCTCGTGTACCTGGGCGGGTTGCGACCTGCTGCTCCCGAGGCCTCCCGGCACCTGTCCTCGCGCGCCGAGGTCGCCGACGTCTTCCTCGCCGGCGACGTCCCCACCGTCGCGCTCGAGGCCTCGATCATCGTGGGCTCGGGCTCGACGAGCTTCGAGATGATCCGCTACCTCGCCGAGCGCGTCCCCGTGCTGCCCGCCGTCCCGTGGCTCGCGCACCGCACGCAGCCGATCGCGATCGCCGACGTCCTGCACTACCTCGTGGGCGCGCTCGACCTGCCCGCCTCCGTCGACCGGCGCTTCGACATCGGCGGGCCGGACGTGCTGAGCTATCTGGAGCTGATCCGCCGCTACCTGCGCCTGGCGGGGCTGGCGCAGGGCGTCGTGCTGCCGGTGCCCGTCCCGGTGCCGCCCGGGGGCCCCGCGCTCGCCGGGCGGGTCGTGGAGGCCCTCACGCCGCTGTCGCGGCAGCTGGCGACCCCGCTCATCGAGTCGCTCGCCGAGGACCTCGTGTGCGTCGAGGAGGACGTGCTCGCCGTCATCGGGCCGCCGCCGGACGGGCGCACCACCTACGACGCCGCGGTCCGCGCGGCGCTGGGCCGGCGCGACGAGCCGCCGGCCCCGGACGACGACCCCGCGCTCGCCGGGCCCACCGACCCCGCGGGCTCCGGGGGCACCGTGTACCGCTGGAGCACCACCGAGCCCTCGCCCGCCGACGTCGCGGAGCTGTGGTCGGTCGTCGACGGCATCGGCGGCGACGCGGGCTGGTTCGTCCCGCTCGGCGCGTGGACGGTGTGGGGGTGGGCCGACCAGCTCCTGGGCGGCGTCGGCGGGTACCGCGGACGCCCGGCGCGCCGGGCCCTGGCCGTGGGCGACGTCGTCGACGGCTGGTGCGTCGAGGCGGTCGAGCCCCGGGTGCGCCTGCGGCTGCGCTCCGAGATGCGCGCGCCCGGCACGCTGACCCTCGAGCTCGCCGTCGACCCCGACGTGTCGGGCCACGGCTCGCACCTGCGCCTCGCCGTCCGCTTCGTCCCCACGGGCCTCGCGGGCCTGGTCTGGGGCCGCGCGCTGCTGGCCGGCGCGCCGGCGGTCTTCGGCGCCATGGCCCGCGGCATCGCCGCCCGCGCCGCCGTCATCCCCCTCGTACCCCCCATGTGAGCACTTTCCGGCCCTATGGCGCCGGAAAGTACTCACATGGTCGCGACCCCGGCAGGAAGCGCGCCACGGCGTCGTGGACGGCGCCGGCGGGGTCACCGCCGGCCCCGGCGGTCGCGGCGCGCTGGCGCTCGGCGCCCGTGCCGTCGGCGCGCAGACGCGCCAGGCCCTCGCTCGCGCGCTCGTGGTCGCCGGCGTCGGTGAGCGCGTCGGCGACGTGGGCGCGCAGCGCGTCGAGCACCTCGGCCGCCGGCGCGGGGCGGCCGGTGCGCGGGTCGACGAGCGCCTCGGTGAGACCCCGGCGCGACGCCCGCCAGTGCGCCAGCCGCAGCGCCTCGACCGGCGCCGTGGGCAGCGGCCCGCCGTCGCGGTGCTCGCGGGCGGCGGTGAGCACGAGCGCGCGGGCGAGCACGGCCACCAGCACCGTGTCCTCGATCTCGAGCGCCACGTCGGTCACGCGGACCTCCACGGTGCCCAGTTCCCGGGAGAGGCGGGCGTCGAAGTAGACCATCGCGTCGTCGAGCACCGTGTCGGTCGCGAGCATCGCCTCGACGGCCTCGTCGTAGGCGGCCAGCGACCCGAACACCCGCGTCGGCCCCGCCGACGGCCAGCGCGACCACACCACCGACCGGTAGCTGGCGTAGTCGGTGTCGTGGCCCCGCCAGTGCGGGGAGTTCGCGGCGAGCGCCCGCAGCGCCGGCAGCCACGGACCGACCCGGTCGAGCACGCCGACGCCCTCCTCGGGCGAGGTGACCTCGACGTGCACGTGCTGCCCGCTGGTCAGCTGGGAGGTCGCGATCGCCCCGAAGCGCTCGGCGATGCGCCCGTAGCGCCCCTCGGAGACCGCGCCGGGCTCGCTCCCGGCGTCCGGCGCCACGGGCGAGGTCGCCAGGCCCGCGACCTCCACCCCCGACGCCCGGGCGGCCTCGCGGGCCTCCTGGCGCCGCCGGCGCAGGTCGTCCGCGAGGTCGTCGGCCTTGTGGTGCGGGGCCGTGGCGGTCTCGACCTGCTCGGTGCGCATCTCGCCGTCGAGGTCGCCGTCGGCCTCGTCGCGCACGGTGCCGGCCCGCCCCCGTGGCGCGCCGGTCGCGGGGTCGACGAGCAGCAGTTCTTCCTCGGCCCCGAACGGGGGCACGTCGCTCATGGCCTCCGTCTACCCGATGCGGCCCGCACGTCCTGCCCCCGCACGCCCGACGGCCTACCGTGATCGCCGTGCGGGGTGACGGCGACGGCTGGGTGGTCTGCGACGCCGGGCACCGGCACTGGGGACGGTTCGGCGCCGCGGGGCTGCTGCTGCGCCACGGCGACTGCGTCCTGCTCGCGCACCGGGTGTGGTGGAGCCACCACGGCGAGACCTGGGGCATCCCCGGCGGCGCGCGCAACAGCGACGAGACCGCGCGCGAGGCCGCGCTGCGCGAGGCGGTCGAGGAGACCGGCGTCGAACGGGCGCGGGTCCGCCTGACCGGCGAGACCGTCGACGACCACGGCGGCTGGTCCTACGTCACCGTCCACGCCCGCCTCGAGACCGGCGACGCCCCGGCGCTCGAGCCCACCGACGGCGAGGCGACCGAGCTGCGCTGGACGCCGGTCGGGCGCGTGTCGGACCTGCCACTGCATCCGGGGTTCGCGGCCTTCTGGGCCGGTCCCGATGCCGTGGAGCACCTACCGTAGGAGCCATGGCTCCTCCCGTCCCGGCCCCCAGCGACTTCCTCGGCGTCGACGCCGACCTGAGCGCCGAGGAGCGCGACATCCGCGACGCGGTGCGCGACTACGCCGCCGCGGAGCTCTCCCCGCGCATCGCCGAGTGGTACGAGTCGAACACGCTGCCCCGCGACATCGCCAAGGGCCTGGGCTCCCTCGGCCTGCTCGGCATGCACCTCGAGGGTTACGGGTGCGCGGGCACCAACGCCACCAGCTACGGCCTCGCCTGCCGCGAGCTCGAGGCCGTCGACTCGGGCCTGCGCTCCTTCGTCTCCGTGCAGGGCTCGCTCGCGATGTTCGCCCTGCACCGCTGGGGCTCCGAGGAGCACAAGCAGCAGTGGCTGCCGCGCATGGCCACCGGCGAGGCGCTCGGCTGCTTCGGGCTCACCGAGGCCGACGCGGGCTCCGACCCCGGCTCGATGCGCACGCGCGCCCGCCGCGACGGGGACGACTGGGTGCTCGACGGGTCCAAGATGTGGATCACGAACGGGACGCTCGCCGACGTCGCCGTCGTCTGGGCGCAGACCGACCCCGACGCCGGGTCGAAGGGCATCCGCGGCTTCGTGGTGCCCACCGACACCCCCGGCTTCACCGCGGGCGAGGTCAAGCACAAGCTCTCGTTGCGCGCGTCGCTGACCGCCGAGCTCGTGCTCGAGGGCGTCCGGCTGCCCGCCGACGCGGTGTTCCCCGAGGTCAGCGGCCTCAAGGGCCCGCTGTCCTGCCTCAACGAGGCGCGCTACGGGATCCTCTGGGGCGCGGTCGGCGCGGCGCGGGCCTGCTTCGCGGCGGCGCTCGCGTACTCGGTGGACCGCGAGCAGTTCGGCCAGCCCATCGCCGGGTTCCAGCTGACCCAGCGCAAGCTCGCCGACATGGTCGTCGCGGTCAACCAGGCCGGGCTGACGGCCTCGCGGATCGGGCGGCTCAAGGACGCCGAGACGCTGCACCCCGCGCAGGTCAGCTTCGGCAAGATGGCCAACGTCCGGGCCGCCCTCGACGTCGCGCGCACGGCGCGCACGGTGCTCGGCGGCAACGGGATCACCCTCGAGTACCCGGTGTTCCGGCACATGACGAACCTCGAGACCGTCCTGACCTACGAGGGCACCGAGGAGATGCACGCCCTGTCGATCGGGCAGGCGCTGACGGGCATCGCCGCGTTCCGCTGAGTGCTGACGTGCCCTAGCGCGGGGGAGCGCACTCCACGCGGTTGCGCCCCCCGTGCTTGGCGGCGTACAGCGCGGTGTCGGCGCTGACCATGAGGCCGTCGAGGTCGTGCGACGCCGCCGGGTACGACGCCGTCCCGATCGAGGCCGTGAGCCCCCGGACGACGCCCCCGCCCCGCGCGGGGGAGACGGTGACCTCGCACTCGCTGATCCGCCGGCGCAGGCGCTCGGCGGTGCTGCCGATCTGCTCGGGCCCGGCCTCGGCGACCAGGACGACGAACTCCTCGCCGCCGAAGCGCCCGACGGCGTCGTAGGGGCGGACCTCGGAGCGCAGGGTGTCGGCGACGGCGCGCAGGACGTCGTCGCCGACGAGGTGCCCGTACCGGTCGTTGATCGCCTTGAAGGCGTCGATGTCGACCATGATGACGCCGAGCTCACCGCCGCGGCGGCGCAGGCGGGCGAGCTCGCGGTCGGCCTGGTCGCGCCAGGCCGACGCGTTGGCGAGTCCCGTCTTGGGGTCGGTGCGCGCGGCCCGGGCGAACTGCTGGATGAGGAAGCCGCGGTGCATCCCCATCACCGGCACGAGCAGCACCGGCAGCAGCCACGGCGTCGTCAGCGCCACGACCGCTAGTGCGGCGCCGAGGGCGAGCGCGCCGAGGCCGATGAGCGTGTCGGTGGGGGAGCCGAGCCGCTTCCACCACGGCGTGCCGGGGGCGCTCAGGCAGATCATGAACACGACGAGGCCGTGGTTGACGATCCAGCGCGTCAGGCCGGCGGCGACGAGCACGGCGAGACCGACCGGGCCCGCGACCTTGGCGAGTAGCCCGCCGGGCACCAGCTCGAGCACGCCCGCCGCCGCGATCGAGGCGATGAGGACCGTCGCCGCGGAGTAGGTCCACCGGTGCACGACGGGGCGTTGACTGACGCGCAGCCACCAGTACGCGAACGTGATGACGACCAGGGCGAGCGCGAGACCGAGGGGGAGCAGCAGCAGGCCCGCGAAGCTCCACACCGACTTCAGCTCGATGTAGGGCTGCCCGTCGGCGACGATCTCGCGGCGCCGTTCGATGCCGCGGGCGGTCTCGACGTGGACGACGAGCCCGAGGACGAGCAGCGCCAGCGCCCGCCAGTCGGCGGTGCCCACCGGCTCGAGCCCGGCGACGGCGAGCGAGAGCGCGACCGCCAGGACGTCGATGACGAGCACGGCCACGACGACCCGGCGCGGCGCCTGCCAGAGGCTCCAGCGGCGGGGGTCGAAGCGGCGTCCCGGTGTGGTCTGCGCGACATCGGGCGTTCCGGACGACCCGGACCCGGGCGCCGAGCCGGTGCCCGAGCCGGTGGCGCCGTGACGCGGCCGGCGGCTGGGCCGCCAGGGACGCGCTGCGCCGCCCGGACCGGCCGGGAGGTCGGCGTCGGTGACTGCGCGTACCGAACGATCGGGCGGGACTGCTCCGGGCGCGGGAGAGAGCGCGGACCCGGGGTCGATGGGACCCCTCCAGGGCTCACGCGCCGTCACGATGAGTGACCTCCTCCAGGTCCTGCGGCACGCGCATCGGGCGCGGTCCGCGTGCGGAACACGGTACCGACGACCTCTGGATCTCGGCAGGAGGCGTCACCCATTGGGAAGAGATCACTCCGATGGTTGACGCCCAGTCGCCGTCTGGTCACGCACCGCTTCTTTGACCAGCATCGAGGAGCGGATGTGACGCGGAGTGCGGCCGGATGTGAGGGTTCGGTCGCTCTCCGTCAACGCTGCGCGACCCGCGTCCGGTGCTCGATGCCGTACTCGGGTTCACCACACAGCGTGTGCGTTGGACCACGTCCGTGTCGGCGGGACGACCCGTCCCGGCCGGCCTCCCGCTCTCGTCGAAAGGACGCCCCGTGGCCGACTCGAACTGGCACCGCGACTCCAACTGGCACTTCGCGGACTCGAACTGGCACCGCGACTCCAACTGGCACTACGCGGACCCGAACCGGCACCGGGACTCGAACTGGCACCGCGACTCCAACTGGCACTGAGCCCACTCGTGCGGCGGTTACTGGCTGGTATCGCTCGCCGAGCGAGTGATACCAGCCAGTAACCGCACGCGCGCTCACCCCGACCGGGCGCGCGACCACGCCAGCGCGCACCCCAGCGCGACGAGCACCCCCACCCCGCCGGCGATCGCCACCGCGACGGCCGGCCCCGTCGCCTCGGCCAGCACGCCCGCCAGCAGGACGCCCAGGCCCTGGGTGACGCGCAGGGCGGTGACGGCGAGCCCGAAGGCCTGCCCGCGGTGGGCGTCGGGCACCGCGGCGACGAAGGCCGCGTTCGCGGGCACCTGGTAGGCGCACGCCAGCCCCGAGACCACCCACAGGGTCACGACGGCGGCGAGCGGCGGGTGCAGCGCCGAGGCGATCAGCGGCACGCACGAGGCCACCGCGAGCGGGCCCAGGAGGCGGTCGCGGCGCGCGGGCGGCACCAGGCGCGCGAGCAGCACGATGCCCAGCGCCGCCCCGAGCGGGTTCGCGGCGAGCAGCAGGCCGACCGCGACCGGGCCCCCGCCCAGCGTCGCCGCGTAGGGCGCCGCCAGGCCCTCGATCGTCACGACGAAGGCCGAGACGCACGCGAGGGCCACCAGCGCCCGCAGCCGCCGGTCGCCCACGACGATCCGCGCGCCCTCGCGCAGCCCGGCGGCGCTCTCCGCGGCCCCGGTCGCCCGCTGCTCGGCCACCCCGAACTGCAGGATCGCCGCCGAGACCACGAACGTCACCGCGTCGCCGAGCAGCGCGACCGGCACGCCGACCAGGGCCACGAGTGGCCCGCCCAGCGCGAAGCCGAGGACCTGCCCGCTCTGGTACGTCGTGCCCGACACCGCCGAGGCCACGAGGTAGCGCTCGCCGGTGAGCACGTGGGGCAGGATCGCCGCCCGCGCCGCCGCGAAGGGCGCGGCGATGAGCTGGCCCGCGACGACGAGCAGGCACAGCGCCCAGAACGGCATCCCCGGCACGGCCATCAGCGCGAGGACCGCCGCCCGCAGCAGGTCGCTGACCACCATGGTCAGCCGCCGCGGGGCCCGGTCGGCGATCCCGGACAGCAGGGGGCCGGCCACGAGGTCGGGCAGGAACGTCAGCGCGTAGGTCAGCGCGGTGAGCCCGGCCGACGCCGTCTCGGTGTAGACGAGAACCGCGAGGGCGACCCGGGCGACCTGGTCGCCGAGCACCGAGAGCAGCTGGGCGAGCCACAGCGCGAAGAACTGCGGGTCGGCGAGGACGTCCCGGAACCGCGCACCGCCCGTGTGCGGACCGTCATCCTCGGTCACGGTGGGACGACTCTACGGTCCGCGGCGGCGACACGCCCGGGAATCCGGGGACACTGGCGCCACAGCAGCATCACGGTGCACACTGCACGGCGGTTGCGATCAGTTCGATCTCTGCCCTGGACGAGGACGTTGGGGAAGACGCTTCTCGTCGAGTCGGAGGTCAGCAGTGAGCACCCGTGGCGTGATCTACGTCCACTCGTCGCCGTCTGCGGTCTGTCCGCACGTCGAGTGGGCGATCTCGGGCGTCCTCGACGCCCGTGTCGTGCTGGACTGGACCGCCCAGGAGGCGGCTCCGGGGACGGCGCGTGCCGAGGTGTCGTGGGCCGGGCCCGTGGGCACCGCGGCCCGTGTGGCGACCGCGCTGCGCGCCTGGGGGATGGTGCGCTTCGAGGTCACCGAGGACCCCTCGCCGGGCACCGACGGCGAGCGCTTCAGCCACGTCCCCGGCCTCGGGCTCTGGCACGGGCGCACCAGCGCGAACGGCGACATCGTCCTCGGCGAGGACCAGGTCCGCGCGGCGCTGGCCGGCGCCGGCACCCGGGAGTCGCTGACCCGCCGCATGGACGACCTCCTGGGCACCCGCTGGGACGACGCCCTCGAGGAGTTCCGCTTCGCCGGCGAGGGCGTGGCCCCCGCGCGGCTGCACCAGGTCGGCTGATCGAGCACGGCGGCAGGACGCCCACCGGACGTGTCGGGGGAGGCTGGCAGGCTGGACGTCATGCTCGGTCGGCTCCGTGACGGTGCGCTGGCGGACCGCCTGCGCCCGGGAGTCGTCCTGCCGGTCCTGCTCGCCGTGGCCCTCGTGATGCTCGTGATCGCCGGCGCCCTGCTCGGCTCCCGTGCGGCGTCCGTCGGCCGGGCCGCGGTGGGCGACACCGGGCCCGTGCTCGTCGGCGCCGAGCTGCCCGAGGACGGCTCGGCGGGCCCGCCGGCCGTGGTGCTCTCACCGGCCGCCGCCGTCCACCCCGAGTCGGCCGCCGTGCGCGACGTCCTCCAGCGCTGGACCGACGCCCGCAACGCCGGCGACCTCGCCGCCTACCGGGAGACGCTCGTGCCGGACGCGCGCGTCGACCCGACGACGTTCGCCGACACCGCGCGCACCCAGCGGGTCGGCTCGGTCGTCATCCGCCGCATCGACCCGGTCGCCGGGGGCGAGCTCGTCGTGCCCCTGGGCTTCGTCACCACCCAGGACCCGGCGGTGGCGCCGCCCGACGTCCGCGTGCCGCGCCTGTGCTGGCAGATCAGCGCCGTCGTCGAGACCGCGGGCGGGCGGCCCCGCCTGCTCGACCCGCGCCCGGGCAGCCAGCTGCGCTCGCCCTGCTAGCCGTCGGGCTGCAGCAGAGCGAGCGCAGCGGGCCGGTGGACCGTCAGGCCGGCGTGATCGCCAGGCAGACGTTGTGCCCGCCGAAGCCGAAGGAGTCGCTGATCGCGGCGTCCAGCGACGTCTTGCGGGCCTCGCCCGCGACGACGTCGAGGGTGACCTCGGGGTCGAGCTCCTCGAGGTTCGCGGTGGGCGGGATGAGCCCCTCGCGCACCGAGAGGATCGTCGAGATCGCCTCGACGGCACCGGCGGCGCCGAGCAGGTGACCCAGCGAGCCCTTGGGTGCGGTGAGCACCGGGTGGTCGCCGATGGACTTCTTGATCGCCACCGTCTCGGCCACGTCGCCGACGTTCGTCGCGGTGGCGTGGCAGTTGACGTGGCCGACGTCGGAGGGCTCGAGGCCCGCCGTGCGCAGGGCCGCGGCGATGGCGCGGGACTGGCCCGTGCCCTCGGGGTCCGGGGCGGTGATGTGGTACGCGTCGGCGCTGGTCCCGATGCCCGCGAGACGCCCGTGCACGGTGGCGCCACGGGCCTTCGCGAACTCCTCGCGCTCGAGCACCACGATGCCCGCGCCCTCGCCGAGCACGAAGCCGTTGCGGCCGGTGTCGAACGGCCGCGAGGCGCGCTCGGGCTCGTCGTTGCGCAGCGCCATGGTGCGGGCCTGGCTGAAGCCCGCGAGCGTGATCGGGTGGATGCACGCCTCGGTGCCCCCGGCCACGACCACGTCGACCTCGTCCGCCATCAGCATGCGCCAGCCCCACGCGATGGCCTCGGCGCCCGACGCGCACGCCGACACGGGCGCGTGCACGCCCGCCGCCGCGCCGAACTCCAGGCCGACGTGCGCGGCCGGGCCGTTCGGCATGAGCATCGGGATGGTCAGGACCGCGACCTTGCGCAGCCCCTGCTGCTCGAGGATGTCGTCCTGGCCCAGCAGGGTCAGCGCCCCGCCGATGCCGGTGCCGACGACCACCGCGAGCCGCAGCGCCTCGACCTTGGGCGACCCGCCCTCGGCGTTCGGGTAGTCGCCGAGGTCGGCGTGCTGCCAGGCCTCGCGCGCCGCGATGATCGCGGTCTGCTCGCTGCGGTCGAGGCGGCGGGCCTCGACCCGCTTGATGACCTCGGTCGGTTCGACGGCGAGCTGCGACGCGATCTTGACGGGCAGCTCGTAGGTGTCGACCCAGTCCTCTTCGATCTTCGAGGCGGCGCCGCGACCGGCCAGGAGGCCGTCCCAGGTGGTCGCCACGTCGCCGCCGAGCGGGGTCGTCGCGCCCATACCGGTGACGACGACCCCCTGGCCGGTGCTGCTCACGAAGTCGCCTTCCCTCAGGAGTGGCTGGAGATGTAGTTGACGGCGTCCTGGACGGTCGTCAGCTTGGCGAGCTCGTCGTCCGGGATCTTGACCCCGAACTTGTCCTCGGCCTGGACGGCGATCTCGACCATCGAGAGCGAGTCGATGTCGAGGTCGTCCACGAACGACTTCTCCGCGGTGACCTCCGCGGCGTCGACGCCGGCCACCTCCTCCACGATGCTCGCGAGGTCGGGCAGGATCTCTTCGTTGGTCGCCACGGGCTCCCTTTCTTCGGTGGACTGCAGTGCTCGGCTGGGAACGGTAGGGCAGATCAGGGCAGGACGGTCACGGCAGGACCACGACCTGCGCGGCGTAGGACAGGCCGGCGCCGAAGCCGACCAGCAGCGCGACGTCGCCGGACTTCACGCGCCCGGCGCCGCGCATGTGGTCGATGGCCATCGGGATCGAGGCCGACGACGTGTTGCCGGAGTACTGGATGTCGTCGGCGACGCGCAGGTCGTCACGGCCCCCGACCTGGCGCAGGCGCTTGGCGATGGCCTCGACGATGCGCAGGTTCGCCTGGTGGGGCACCAGCACGTCGATGTCGGAGGGCTGCAGCCCGGCCGCCTCGACCGCGCGCAGGGCCACCGGCGCGATCCTGGTGGTGGCCCAGCGGAACACCGCCTGGCCCTCCTGGCGCAGCGCGTCGGACTCGTCGATGTGGATGGTGGACACGAGGTCGCCCGCCGCGCCCCAGATGACCGGGCCGACGCCGACCTCCTCCTCGGTGGCCGCTGGTCCGATCACGGCGGCGCCCGCGCCGTCGGCGAAGATGATGCAGGTCGAGCGGTCGTTCATGTCGAGCCAGTCGGAGAGCTTCTCCGAGCCGATCACGAGCACGTGCTTCGCCGTGCCCGACCGGATCATGTCCCCGGCCAGCCCGGCGCCGTAGCAGAAGCCGGCGCAGGCGGTGTTGATGTCCATCGCGCCGATGCCGTTGACCCCGATGCGGTCGGCGGTCTGCGCGGCGGCGTTGGGGATGGGCTTCTGCATGGTGCAGGTCGCCACGATGACGGCGTCGAGGTCGGTGGGGGCGAGGCCCGCGTCGGCGAGGGCCTTCGACCCGGCCTCCACCCCCATGGAGACCACGGAGTCGTTCTCGTCGCCGAAGCGGCGCTCGACGATGCCGACGCGGCTGCGGATCCACTCGTCGTTGGTCTCGACGATCTTCTCGAGGTCGTGGTTGGTGACGACCTTGTCGGGCTGCATGCTGCCGAGCCCGAGGATCCGCGCGCCCGCGGCCTGGGGGGTCAGCTGGAGCCTCATGCGTGCTCCTCGATCATCTGCACGGCCTTCTCCAGGTCGTCGGGCGTGTTGATGTTGTGGGTGGGCGTGCCCTTGACCTGGCGCTTCACCATCCCGGAGAGCGTGCCGGCCGGGGTCAGCTCGATCGCGGCGCCGAGGCCGCGCTCGCGCATGGTGTCCATGCAGGCGTCCCAGCGCACCGAGCGCGTCACCTGGGCGACGAGCCGGTCGAGGAACTCCGCCCCGCTCGTGACCACCGCGCCGTCGGCGTTCTGCAGCAGCGGGTGCGAGGGGTCGGCGGGGGCGAGCTCGCCGCGGTGCTCGGCGACCCACTCGCCCAGGGCCTTCTCGGCGGGCTCCATGAAGCGGGTGTGGAAGGCGCCGGCGACCGACAGCGGCCGGATGCGGGCGCCCTCGGGCGGCTCGGCGACCAGCTGGTCGACCGACTCCTTTCGGCCCGCCGCCACGACCTGACCGGTGCCGTTGCGGTTGGCGGGCTCGAGGTCGAGCTCGGCGAGACGGGCGAGCACGGCGTCGGCGTCGCCGCCGAGCACCGCGGCCATCGTCGTCGGCTCCTGCGCGCAGGCGGCGGCCATCTCCTTGCCGCGCACGGCGGCCAGGGCGACGGCCTGCTCGGCGTCGATGACCTCGGCGATCGCGGCCGCGGCGAGCTCGCCCACCGAGTGCCCGGCGACCAGCGCGCCGTCCGGGACGGTGACCTCGAGGCGGAGCTGGTCCCACGCGAGCAGCGCGGACGCGACGAGCAGCGGCTGGGTCACCGCGGTGTCCTCGATGGCGGCGGCGTCGGCCTCGACGCCCAGGTGCACGAGGTCGAGCCCGGCGGCGTCCGAGAAGGCCTCGAGGCGCCCGCGGGCCTCGGGGCGGTCGAGCCACGGGGCGAGCATGCCGGGCTTCTGGGCGCCCTGACCCGGGGCGAGGATCGCGATCACGTAGGCCACCTCATCACGGCTCGGGGTCGGCCCGAAGGTGTCGGGGCGACGAACTCGCGTGCGTCGCGGTTGTCGAGTTCCCACAATGCCCTGGCTCACACACCTGGCGCGAGCCCTCCGGCTGTGGCGTGTCCGCCCTGCTCAGGGCTCATCCGCGGTGCCCGTCCGGGTGGAGACGATCGAGCCCGATCGCCAGTCGCAGGACCAGCGCGCCGCGCGCCTCGCCGGGGTGGACGCCCGTGAGTTCGGCCACCCGGCGCAGGCGGTAGCGCACGGTGTTGGGGTGCACGAACAGCGCCCGGGCCGCCGCCTCGAGCACGCCGGCGACGTCGAGGTAGCACTCCACGGTGGCCGCGAGCTCCCCGCCGGCCTCCCGCAGCGGGGTGGCGACGTCGCGCCGGAGCTGGTCGACGGCCTGCGCGTCGCCGTCGAGCACGCGCTCGGGCAGCAGGTCGTCGGCGGCGACCGGACGCGGCGCGCCGGGCCACGCCCGCACGGCCCGGTGCCCGGCGAGCGCGGCCGCGGCGCTGCGGTGGGCCTCGGTGAGCCCGGCGACCGTCGGCCCGGTGACGACCGCGCCGGGCCCGAACGACGCCGACAGCTCCGCCAGCGGCGCCCCCGGTCCGGCGATCATCACCAGCCGCGCGCCGTGGGTGCCGAGCAGCACGGTCGCGCCGGCCCGGTGCGCCGCGCGGCGCACGGCGTGCAGCGGCTCGGGCGGCTCCTCGGACGGCGGTTCCCCGACGACGACCGTCGCCTCCACCGCCGGGTCCCAGCCCAGCGCCGACGCGCGGGAGAGCAGGGTCGCCTCGGCCTCGCCGAGCACCACCGCGTCGACGACCAGCGCCTCCAGCCGGGCGTCCCACGCGCCGCGGGCCTCGGCGGCGCTCGCGTAGACCGTCGCCGCCGAGAACGCGACCTCGCGCCCGAAGCGCAGCACGGCGTGCACCAGGGCGGCGCGCTCGGCGTCGTCGGCGCCCAGCGGCGGGATGCTCTCCTCGAACACCTCGATCGCGATGCGCACCAGCTCGACGGTCTGGCGCAGCGTCACCCGGCGCGCCAGGTCCAGCGGGGCGGAGCGGAACGCCTCGGCGGTCAGGCGCGGGGTGGCGTCGGGGTCGCGCAGCCAGGCGGCGAAGTTGCCGGCGCCGGTCTGGGTCACCAGCAGGACCCCGGAGCGCTGTTCGGCGGTCAGCCGCCCGAACCAGGCCAGCCGCTCGGCCATGGCGGCCACGCCCGCGGCGGCGATGTCCCCGGAGGCCTTCTCGACACGGCGCAGCGTGGTGAGACGGACGCCCGCCCGAGCCGCGGCGCTGACCATGACCGGGGAGCATGGCACGGATGCCGACCGTGCGGACCCTGCTGCGGAGCGACCGTCCCGTCACCGAGGGCGGTGGCGTGTGCTCGCGCCACGGGCTGTCGTTCGGGCACCACTACGACCCGGAGCGCACCGCGTTCGGGGCCCTCGTGGCGCACAACGACGACGTGCTCGACGCCGGCGTCGCCTACGGCGCCCACGAGCACCGCGACGTGGAGATCCTCGCGTGGGTGCTCGACGGCGCGATGATCCACACCGGCCCGGACGGCAGCGAGACGCGGGTGCCCGCGGGCACCCTGCAGCACCTCGTCGCCGGCACCGGGTGGCACCACGACGAGCGGGCCTCCGACGACGCGCCGGCGCACCTGCTGCAGTTCTGGGTGGGCCCGGGGATGGACGACCCGCCGCCCGGTGAGCCGTCGCTGACCCACCACGAGGTCGACCGGGACCTCACGCTGGCGCTGCGGCGCCCGGGCGTGACGGTGGCGATCCGGCGGGTCCCGGCGGGGGAGTGGAGCCCCGAGGACGGCGCCTTCCGCCACGTGCACGTCACGCGGGGCTCGCTGGGCGACGCCGTGGCCGGCGACAGCCTCGAGATCACGGGCGCCGGGCCGGTCACGTTCGCGGCGGGCCCCGACGGCGCCGAGCTGGTCGTCGTCACCACCGCCTGACCCCGGACACACGACGGGGGCGGCGCGTCTCCCGACGCACCGCCCCCGTTTTCGTGAGGTGACTCCGCTGACCTGCTTACAGCGGCGTGACCTGAACGGCCTGCAGGCCCTTCTGGCCCTGCTCGACGTCGAACGAGACGCGCTGACCCTCGTCCAGGGTGCGGAAGCCGCGGGCCTGGATGGCCGAGTAGTGGACGAACACGTCAGCGCCACCACCGTCGGGAGCGAGGAAGCCGAAGCCCTTCTCGCTGTTGAACCACTTGACGGTGCCTTCTGCCATTCCTGCTCCTCATACCGATGTCACGAGGCGATGTTCTTCCGCCCCGACCTTCAGATCCGCCGCCGGAGCCGAGGCTCCCTACGTCGGAGTCCCGCCGCTGCGATCGTCCGGGGACGTCCGAGCAACGCGACGCCGACAGCCTATCCGGAAGGACGGGGTCGGTTGCCAGCCCCGATCGCCGATCTCGCGACGAACGGTCACTGCACGATCACCGCACGCCCCACGAGAGCCCTCAGGCCACCCCGGAGTCGGAGGTCTGCGGGCCGGCCGCCTGCGGGTCGTCGATCTGGTACTGCTCGGCGGCCCGGATCACGGTGTCGCGGCCGACCTCGCCGCGGCGGGCCAGCGCCGCGAGCACGCCGACCGTGATGTTCTGCGCGTCCACCCCGAAGTGGCGGCGGACCGCCGGGCGGGTGTCGGAGAGCCCGAAGCCGTCGGTGCCGAGCACCGTGTAGTCGCCGGGCACCCACTTGCGGATCAGGTCGGGCACGGCCTTCATCCAGTCCGACACGGCGAGCACCGGGCCCGCGGCGTCCCCGAGCGCCTCGGTGACGTACGGGGTGCGCGGGTCGGCCTCGGGGTGGGCGTGGTTGTGCTCGTCGCACTCGACGCCGTCGCGGCGCAGCTCGCCCCACGACGTCGCCGACCACACGTCGGCCTGCACGCCCCACTCCTCGGCGAGCATCCGCTGCGCCTCGAGCGCCCACGGCATCGCGACGCCGGACGCCAGGATCTGCGCGCGGGGGCCGGGGCCGCCGGGGGCCTGGGCGTAGCGGTAGAGCCCGCGCAGCAGGCCGTCCACGTCGAGACCCTCGGGCTCGGCGGGCTGCCGGTAGGGCTCGTTGTAGACCGTCAGGTAGTAGATGACGTTCGGGTCGCGGTGCGGGTCGGCCTCGCCGTACATGCGCGCCAGCCCGTCGCGCACGATGTGCCCGATCTCGAACGCGTACGCCGGGTCGTAGGCGACGACGCCGGTGTTGGTCGCCGCGAGCAGCAGCGAGTGCCCGTCGTTGTGCTGCAGGCCCTCGCCGACCAGCGTCGTGCGGCCGGCCGTCGCGCCGAGCAGGAAGCCGCGCGCCATCTGGTCGGCGGCGGCCCAGATGCCGTCGCCGGTGCGCTGGAACCCGAACATCGAGTAGAAGATGTAGATCGGGATCATCGGCTCGGCGTGGGTGGCGTAGGACGTCCCCACCGCGGTGAACGAGGCGACCGAGCCGGCCTCGTTGATGCCCTCGTGGAGCAGCTGGCCCGCCTCGGACTCGCGGTAGGCGAGCAGCTGGTCGTGGTCGACCGAGGTGTAGAGCTGGCCCTCCGGGTTGTAGATCTTCAGGTTCGAGAAGAACGAGTCCATCCCGAACGTCCGCGCCTCGTCGGGGATGATCGGGACCACGCGCTTGCCGATCTCGGCGTCGCGCGTGAGCTCCTTGACCAGCCGGACGAACGCCATCGTCGTGGCGATCTCCTGCTTGCCCGAGCCGCGCTTGACGACGTCGTAGACCTTGTCGCCGGGCAGCACCAGCGGCTTGTTGCGCAGCCGCCGCTCGGGCAGCGGGCCGCCGAGCTGGCGGCGGCGGTCGAGCATGTACTCGATCTCCGGGGCGTCGTTGCCCGGGTGGTAGTACGGCGGCAGGTAGGGGTCGCGCTCGAGCTCGGCGTCGCTGATCGGCACGCGGACCTCGTCGCGGAACGTCTTGAGGTCCTGCAGCGTCAGCTTCTTCATCTGGTGGGTCGCGTTGCGGCCCTCGAACGTCGGGCCGAGCGTGTAGCCCTTGATCGACTTGGCGAGGATGACCGTCGGGCGGCCCTGGTGCTCCATCGCCGCCTGATAGGCGGCGTAGACCTTGCGGTAGTCGTGGGCCCCGCGCTTGAGGTTCCAGACGTCGTCGTCGGTGAGATCCTTGACCAGCTCCTTCGTCCGCGGGTCGCGGCCGAAGAAGTGCTCGCGGACGTAGGCGCCGTTGTTGGCCTTGTAGGTCTGGAAGTCGCCGTCCGGCGTGGTGTTCATCAGGTTGATCAGGGCGCCGTCGCGGTCGGCGTGCAGGAGCCGGTCCCACTCCCGGCCCCAGACGACCTTGACGACGTTCCAGCCGGCGCCGCGGAAGTACGACTCCAGCTCCTGGATGACCTTGCCGTTGCCGTGCACCGGCCCGTCGAGGCGCTGCAGGTTGCAGTTGATGACGAAGGTCAGGTTGTCGAGACCCTCGGCCGCCGCGACGTGGATGGCGCCGCGCGACTCGGGCTCGTCCATCTCGCCGTCGCCCAGGAACGCCCAGGTGTGCTGCTGGGAGGTGTCCTTCATCCCGCGGTTGTGCAGGTAGCGGTCGAAGCGCGCCTGGAAGATCGCGTTGATCGGCCCGAGGCCCATCGAGACCGTCGGGTGCTCCCAGAACGCCGGCATGAGGCGCGGGTGCGGGTACGACGGCAGGCCGCCGCCGGGGCCGGCGTGGCTCAGCTCCTGCCGGAAGCCGTCGAGGTGCTGGGCGCCGAGGCGGCCCTCGAGGAAGGCGCGGGCGTAGATGCCGGGGGAGGCGTGGCCCTGGATGTAGACGTGGTCGCCGCCGCCCGGGTGGTCCTTGCCGCGGAAGAACCAGTTGAAGCCGACCTCGTAGAGGCTCGCCGCGCTCGCGTAGGTCGAGATGTGCCCGCCGACGCCGACGCCGGGGCGCTGCGCGCGGTGCACCATCGCCGCCGCGTTCCACCGGATCCACGCCCGGTAGCGCCGCTCGGTGTCCTCGTCGCCGGGGAACCAGGGCTCCTGGTCGGTCGGGATGGTGTTGACGTAGTCGGTGGAGTACAGCGACGGCACCGACACCCGGCGCTCGCGGGCGCGCTGGAGCAGCTGCAGCATGATGTAGCGGGCCCGCTGCTCGCCCTGCCCCTCGAGCATCGCGTCGAACGACTCGATCCATTCGGAGGTCTCGTCCGGATCGATGTCGGGCAGATGGGACGAGAGCCCGTCGCGGATGATGTGGACCCGGCCGGTGTCCGCGCCTGCGGAGCCCTTGTGGGTGGTCACGGATCGCTCTCCCTGTCGCTGGTTCGTCGACGGCGCGCGGCCGGGTCCGGATCGCGGGCTCCTGGCCGTTTCGGAACCGATTCTGCCCGGTGGTCCGTGGTGGCGCCGCCCCGCTGGTGGTCGTGCTGACGTGCCTGGTCACCCCATCGTCACCCGCGATGACCTCCGCGTCACGTCTACCCGCGAGTAGCCCGGTGCCGGCGCTCCGCGGCGGTTGCGGTGCGCGGAGACGGGCACCCGACCCCGCGTGGCTGGTTGCGCCCGCTGCGTGACCCGTGTTCGCTGGGCGCTTCACACGGGTGACGTGCACCGCACGTCGCCCCCGGACGAGGAGGAGGCACCGCGCGTGGTGGCGGCCACGGGGGATTCGGACAAGTCCGATCTCGCCGGCAAGCTCGGCATCGAACCGGGCATGATCGTTCAGGAGCTGGGCTGGGACTCCGACGTCGACGACGAGGTCCGGTCCGCCATCGAGGACCGATGCGGTGAGGACCTCCTCGGCGAGGACGCCCAGGAGGTCGTCGACGTCGTCCTCCTGTGGTGGCGCGACGGGGACGGCGATCTCGTCGACACCCTCATGGACGCCCGCTCGCCGATGACCGACGAGGGCGTGATCTGGGTGCTCACGCCCAAGACCGGCAACGACGGCCACGTCGAGCCCTCCGACATCGCCGAGGCGGCGCCGACGGCCGGGCTGTCGCAGACGTCGAACATCAGCCTGTCCGAGGGCTGGGTCGCGACGCGGCTCGTCGCACCGAAGGCGTCCGCCCAGCGACGCCGCTGACCTGCGCACCTCGTACGCTGGACGGGTTTCGTGACCCGGACGGACAGGAGACAGGTCGCATGACCGTCGAGGTGGGCTCGCAGGCCCCCGACTTCACGCTCAAGAACCAGGACGGCCAGGAGGTCTCCCTCAAGGACTTCCGGGGGAACCAGGCCGTCCTGCTGGTCTTCTATCCCTTCGCGTTCTCCGGCATCTGCACCGGCGAGCTGTGCTCGGTGCGCGACGACCTCTCGTCCTTCCAGAACGACGACGTCCAGGTGCTCGGCGTGTCGTGCGACGCGCCGTTCGCCCTCAAGGCGTGGGCCGCGCAGGAGGGCTACGAGTTCCCGCTCCTCTCGGACTTCTGGCCGCACGGAGCGGTCTCCGAGTCGTACGGCGTCTTCAACGCCGACGCCGGCATGGCCATCCGCGGCACGTTCCTGATCGACAAGGACGGCGTCGTGCGCTTCGCGGAGCAGAACGGTCCCGGCGAAGCCCGCGACCAGCAGGGCTGGCGCGACGCGCTGAAGCAGCTGGCCTAGATCTCCCTCGCCGCCGGAGCGAACGTGCTGTTCGCTGCTTCTATGCGGCGGAAGTCCCCGTTCGCTCCGGACCGGGGCGCGTAGCTCAGCGGAAGAGCACCGGCCTTACAAGCCGTCGGTCGCAGGTTCGAATCCTGCCGCGCCCACGCAGGTCAGAGGCTTATCGGCCTCCCGCCTAGGGGTCTCGTGTCATCAAACGTGGTGCGAGCAGGCGCTACGGTCGCACCATGTCGTCCTCCTCGGCCTCGACGCGGCGTCGACGCGGGACGGTTCAGAAGCTGCCCAGCGGGTCGCTGAGGGTGCGGGTGTACGCCGGGTACGACTCGGTCACGCAGCAACGGCACTACCTCACAGAGGTCGTTCCGGCTGGACCGAAGGCAGCTGCGCAGGCCGAGAAGGTCCGGACCCGCTTGGCCGCTGAGGTCGATGCGGGACGTCAGCCGCGGACGTCCGCGACCGTCGCTCAGCTGATGGAGCGCTACCTGGAGATCGCGCGCGTCGAACCCTCCACGCGCCAGGGCTACGAGGGTCTCGTGCGGAACCACATCGTTCCGCTGCTCGGCGACCAGCAGGTCGGCCGCGTGCGTGGAGAGGTCTTGGACTCCTTCTACGCCGAGCTCCGGCGGTGCCGTGTGCACTGCCGACGTGGTCGAGCAATCGTGGATCACCGCACGCAGGTCGAGCACCAGTGCGATCAGCGCTGTCGTCCGCATCGGTGCCGACCGTTGGGCGAGGGCACGATCCGCCACGCTCACAACCTGCTCAATGGAGCATTCTCCTTGGCCGTGCGATGGGAGTGGGTCGGCACGAATCCGGTCGCGACGGCCGTGGCGCCGACCATGCCGGCACCGAACCCTGAGCCGCCGACGGCCTCACAGGCGGCCCGCATCGCCTCCGAGGCGTGGAAGGACCCGGCGTGGGGCCTGTTCGTCTGGCTTGCGATGACCACGGGAGCCAGGCGTGGCGAGCTGTGCGCGCTTCGCTGGAAGCGCATCGACTTCGGAACGGGCGTGCTCTCGATCCGAGGGAGCATCGCCGAGGTCGGGGGCCGGTCGTGGGAGAAGGACACGAAGACCCACCAGCAGCGCCGTATCGTCCTTGATGCACAGACACTCGCTCTCCTGCGCGCCTTTCTCGTACACACCGCAGAACAAGCGGCCGCACTCGAGCTTGCGTTGCCAGAGGACGGGTTCGTCTTCTCGCCAAGCCCGGACGGGTCGAGCTGGCCGAAGCCCGGCACGGCGACCCAGCGCTACTCCCGCATGTGCGCCCGACTCGGGTACGGCATGCACCTTCACCAGCTCCGACACTACTCGGCGACCGAGCTCATCAGTGGCGGTGTCGACATCCGCACGGTGGCGGGCCGCCTGGGACACGGGGGAGGGGGAGTCACGACCCTTCGTGTCTACAGCGCGTGGGTCGCCGAGGCAGACCAGCGAGCCTCCACCTCGCTGGCGGCCCGCATGCCGGACCTTCCCAACCCGGTGTTGGGAGACGGCAGCACCCCGATAGGCAATCCAGTGCTCCCGACGCCGCCGGGGGAGGCGCCGACCGATCCATACAGGAAGATTGCAGCCGACCTGAAGGCGGCAATGCGGTGCGGGGTCCTGAAGCCGGGCGATGAACTCCCGACCATCAAGGACCTTTCCGCTCAGTACCAAGTCGCCTTCAGCACGGGTCACCGGGCCGTCGCTCTCCTCGCGGAGAAAGGCCTGATCGTGGTCTCGCGAGGCCGGCGAGCGAGGGTTGCGGGACGACGATGACCGCAGTGCGGCGTTTGCGCGCTCGTCCGCTGCCCCGGGGGCGCTAACCTCCCACGACCCCGTGCCAGATGGCCTACCTGCGGACGATCGCAACCGGGCAATCGGCCCGGTTGAGCACCGAGTGGGTCACCGAGCCGAACAGTCGCCGCCCGAGCACGCTGCGGTCCCGTTGGCCGACCACCAGCAGCGCCGCGCCGTCGGACTCCTCGACCAGGACGTCGGCCGCGGAGCCGTGTCGGCAGACGGTGGTGGCGCTGACGGTGGGGAAGGCCAGGCGCAGTCGGGCGATGGCGGTCACAAGTCGGGGCCACGACATACTCTCGACGCCGACCGCTGGGGCGACCTCGTGAAGGACGTCGTCGACAAGGTCGGGTGGCCGCGCGACGAGCGCCGTCAGGTCGACGCGGCGTTGCGCGGCGGCGCGGAACCCGAACTCGAGCATGGATAGCGACGGTGGCGAGCCGCCGATGCCCACCACGACCCGCCCCGCCTCCCGGCGCCGTCGCGTACCGATGCCCGGTGCTGCGGCGGACTCGGGAGACTTCAGCCGGACGACGGCGACCGGGCACATCGCGTAGGCCGCCACCCCGAGGCACACCGGCCCCCCGGACCGTGATCCCGTCCGGCGGGCTGTATTCCCGACGACGAGTAGGTCTGCGCGCTGGCCGAGAAGTGCGGGGACCGCTGCGCCGACCACCGAGCGGGCATGGACCGTGGTGTCGGATGCAATGGCGCGGGCGCGACCGACCGCCTCCTCGAGCAGCGGATCGCTGCTGGTGTGCGCGGGCGGCCCGTCGCATGTCCGTCGTTGGTGCGCGCGCACGAGCGCAGGCTGCGCGTGCACGATGCTGAGGTCGCAGGAACGGGCTGCTGCCTCGGCGGCCGCCCATTCCACGGCGGCTAGTCCGGCAGCACCCCCGTCGGTGCCGACGACGACCGCGGGCGACGGCAGGCCGCTCACGAGTTCCCACCACCCGTCAGCAGATCCTGGTGTGCCGAGGTCCCCACGTCCGCCCGCCTCCATCCTGTCGTGCCGCAGATGCCGTGGCCCCCAGCTTCATCCGCGAGTCGACGATGGGCTTTGTAGGGACGACCAACGTGGTCGCGCTCCTTTGTCGTCCCGCGAGGAGCGCGGGATGGGTGGGTAGATGCGGTTCACGCCGCCGACGATCGTTCGATGATCGGCATCGGTCTGACTACCGCGGTCGGACAGGGTGCGTGGTGCAGGACGGCGTGGCTGACCGAACCGAAGAGGGCTCCGGTGACGCAGCCGCGTCCGCGAGATCCGACCACCAGGAGCGCAGCGCCGATCGACTCGAGGGCGAGGGCACGAGCGGGTTCCTCGAGCACGAGGGTCGGCCGGACGTCGACACGCGGGTACCGGTTCCGCCACGGCGCGAGGGCGGCCGCGAGTCGGTGTCGTTCGACGGCCTCGGTCGCGGTCCAGTCCTCCCCGCGACCCTCGAAGTCAGCTGGCGGTCTCGGGGTCCAGGCGTGCAGAGCGGTGATCCCAACGCCGCGCTGGGCCGCTGCGGCGAACGCGAAGCCGATCGCGGTTCTCGACCGGTCGGAGCCGTCGATGCCGACGACCACCCGCGTGCGTGACGGACCGTGTCCACCCTCGCGGGCCGGGGGGACCACGACGACGGGACACGCCGCCCGGGAGCACGTCGCGATGCTCACCGAGCCTGCCAGTGCGGCACGGACCGGCCCCAGGCCGCGGGTGCCCACCACGAGCAATTGCGCGGGCTGCGATGCGAGGGCCGGTGCGGCGCCTCCGACGATGGTCCTACTGGTCACCTCGATGTCCGGAGTGGTCACTCGGACCCGCTCCTGGGCTCGGCGCAGCAGCACCACGCTCGCACCGTCTGTGTCCGAGACCGGAACGAACGGCCCTGGCGCCACCGGTGGCGAGCACGCGTTCACGATGAGGAGCGGGCAGCCGCGCGTCGCGGCCTCGGCGGCCGCCCAGTCCAGCGCGTCCCACGCCGAGCGTGACCCATCGACGCCGACGACCACCGGCTCGCCCACGCGAACACCTCCGACGAACGGGTTCCGCCAGGAATAAAGAATCGTAACACGATATAGATGCAGACAGTAGCTTCCCGTAAGAGATCAGCGGTTGCAGGGCAACGGACCGTCGCGGCTCAGATCGACGCCGAGCCGTCCGCTGAGCGCACTTCGTTGTGGGGAATCAGGCCGTGCTCGCGCACCGGTCTCCTCGCTGGAGCGCAACTAGGGTCGCATGCCGAACCGGGAACGGACCAACGCCTCGAAGTCCTCAACTGCAGCACCGTCGAGCTCGTCGACCGCGCGCAGGGCCAAACAGCCTCGCCGAACGGCAGGTGGACCCCGGCGACCGTTCCACCGTGCGGGTCGGGCTGACACCGACCGGGGCAGCGGATGCCGGCTGTGGTGAGCCCGCTGCACCAAGACCAGATGCGCCGTGTGGTGGGGGCCGCTGCGTCCGTGAAACGGAACCCGCTGCCGAGGACGCCGACAGCGCCTGACGTCGCACGGGAGCTGTCGGCGACCACAACGAGAAGGTCGTTGCTCCGATGCGAACGGTCATCGATCGCCACCCACCGCTGCGGGCAGCGAGGTGCTGGTGGTGGTGGAAGAGCGTTCTTGTCGTGGCGGCACGGGACCAGCCCTCCAGATTGTGCTGTCGGCACAACCCGAAGGAGCGTCGAACACGAGAAGTTCGCAGTAAGAGGTTTCCGATGACGAGGGGTGGGCGTGGCCGAAGAAGAGCGAACTATCATGCCGGGAACAGCGTGCTCGCTCGAATTGGACGCAGGGCAATCGGTCGACATCATCGACGTCAAGGGGCAACAGGTCGCCGACCTGGTCGCGTTCTCGCTGACGAACGTCGACCGTGAGTGGCTGTCACCCACCCACACCCGGTCGTCGTTGGGTCGGCTCAAGTTACGTCGTCTAGACCCACTCCTGACCAATTTCCGCCGAATGATCCTGAAGCTCGTCCACGATGACGTCGGAGTCCACGACATGACCTTTGCCTCGTGCGACAGGCAGCGCTACCTGCTCGGCTACGGTATAGCCGAACATCCCAACTGCCGCGAGGCGCTCTCTCGAGTTCTCCTGCCGTACGGCATCCCCGTCCACCGAATTCCGGACCCGATCAACCTGTTCCAGAACTCGACGGTCGATGCAGACGGAGTGATCGAGACGATCGCCCCGACGAGTCGGGCGGGCGACCGGCTGTCGCTGGTGGCCACGATGAACACGCTGCTCGCCGTGGCTGCCTGTCCGCAGGACCAGAGCCCCTGCAACGGATGGGCACCTACTCCCATCGCGCTGCGCGCCCCCATCGGTGCATTCGCGCCGTGACGGGCCGCGCAGCTCACCGCTGTGCCCTTCGGTCGGAGTCGAAGACGATCAGGTGTCCGGAGGCACGACCAGCACCGCTCGGTGTCCGTGGCGGAGTAATGCCCTGGCGTTGCTGCCGAGCAGACGCTCTCGCAATGTCGATCGTCGGCGGGAGGCGACCACGATCACGCCGACGTCCTGCGCTGCGGCTTCCTCGGCGAGAGTGTCGGCCACGCTGCGCGGCCCGAACTCTTCGGTGGCTAGTTTGACCGTCTCCGGCGGTAGCCCCTCCTCGCTGATTCGGCCCGCCACCTCTGGCTCGATCGCGACCCGTGGGCTGGGCCCGCCGAAGATCGCTGGGGTCTCGACGTAGCGGACGAGCTGCAGTCGGTCGCGGAACAAGTCTGCGGCGACGACCCGCGCTCGATCGGCGGCGGGGGACCCGTCGTGCGCGATCATCACCGCGCCGCCCACGGCGGCGGCGCGCTCCTCGGCCAGCAATGGCGGTACGACCAGCACTGGCGTCGAGCTGTAGTTGACCGTGGTGCGCGAGACGCTACTGAACAAGCCTGGGAGCCCCCGGGCGCCGCGAGAGCCAACCACGACAACCGCGGGCCGGAACCGCTCGGCGAGCTCCGCGAGTGCCAGGCCTTCGCCCCCGTGGACCTCGTGCACGAATGGTTCTGCCGTCCAGCCCGCCGCCTCGGCGAGGGTGACTCCCCTCGCGGCCACGCTGTTCGCCGTTGAGGCCGCCTCCTGCCGCACCAGCCTCCACAGATGATCGCCGTTCCAGGCCCGCCGCGCGAGCCGGCGATGCATGGTGGAATCGGCGCCGGGCGCGGTCCAGAGGTGGGCCACCCGGGCGTGACGAAGGGGCATCAGCTCCGCAGCGATCGAGACGGCGGTCATGGCGGCATGAGACCCGTCGAAACCGAGCAGCACCGAACCGTCGCCTCGACGGCCCAAAACTCGGTCGCGGGTCGCCACTACGTTCATCAGGCCGCCTCGTGATTCGTGTTCTAGGGTCGGCCTCCAGCTCCTCCGGCTCACTCTCGCGCCTTTCGCTCGATCTCCGCCCGGGGCGGCCGCGCGAATGTGGCGCGCAGCGTTCCCTCTCCGCTGCACCCATCATGGGGCGGCGCCGAGCCGGCTCCGTTGGAGTTTCTTGCCAAGGCAGCTCGCACTTCTTGTCGGTCTGAAGCCAACGGGCGCTGCTGCTGACCACACCGAGGTCCTCGATGGCGCGCGTCCTGCTGAGGACACCCGCAAGTCGACTCCCCGGGCGACGGGTGAACCGGACCACCCGCCGATGGGGAGGGACGCTGAAGGTCGAGGTCTGGACGGAGATCCACCTTCATCGGGCCAAGGGATGCCGATCAAGGCGCTGGTCGCCGGGGATCGGGTGAAGCACGATCCGTCAGGTGTGGGTCGCCGCCGCGCCGCCGAAGGACCAGTGCCAGCGAGGGGCTCGGTCGTCGACGACCCACGCCTTGGTCATGTGCGTGATCGACCATCCCGAACTCGGCGCCACCCGGGAGCAGGCCGCCGCCCCGAACGTCTTGGCGCCGCCACTCCGGGTGCAGATCGCCGGTTTCGACAACCTCTGGTGGCGGCTGCGCACGGCCGAGTGAGCGAACCCCTCCGGGGGGGATCGCAAGGTGGTCGCTCGTGGCCACCGCCTGTGTCGCGGACCGCGAGCGCGAGCCGAGGCCGAGCTCTTTCTTCGCCGGCTCGACCTCCGGCAGATGTCGCTCTGGGCAAGGCGCGGGCCGAACAAACTCGTCGTTCGTCAGGTCCGTCAGACGCGTGCCGGCGCCCGGCCCTTGGCCCTCGGCGCGGTCCTGCGGGTGCTCGTCGCGGTGAGCCGCCTCGGGCTGCAGGCGCTGACCGGGACTCTGTGAGGGCCGGTCAACGCCGTCCGTCTGGCGACAGCTCGGCCGGCGCCGAGGGGGAGGGGGCGGCGCCCCAGCCTCGGCGCACAACCACGACTCCTCTCCGCTGAGCAGCCACTGCACCGAGTCCGACGCGCGAGCCCCGGAGGCCTCGGAGATCGTCCAGCCGTTCCTTCATCGACATCGCCCACTGCGGCGCCGCGGTCGACCTCGCTTTGCTGCTAGCTTGCACGACCACCTGATTCTCCCTCGATCAGGCCGTGGACCCCGCAGTCGCCGACGACGCCAGCAAGAGCAGAACCATCGTCGGAGGGCGCCGAACAAATCCAGCAGCTCGTCATCGCCCGCACCATCTGGGGCCGGCACATTGCCTGATAGTTACCGAAGGTTGGGCATTGGTCGCACGGTGCCTCTGCTCGCCACCGGTCAGAGCGTCGTCAGGACGTCGAAGTCGTAGCCGTCGGCGCGGGCGAGATGGATGGCCTGGTGGCTCTCCCCGCGCCCTCCTCCGCTGAGGGCCACGGTGCCTCGCGGGCCTTCGTAGGTCACCCGTGTTCCGGCCGCGACCGCCGCGACGTCGTCAACGCGAACGGATCCGGCTGCCCGCGTCAGCGAGGTCAACGCCAGCAGACCCTCGTAGCACGACTCGGCAGCGTTGTTGAGCGCCGGGGCATCGGGGCCGTAGCGATGCACGTAGGCCGACATGAAATCCATCGCCGACGTCGTTGCGAGCGAGCTGAAGTAGGCGGCCGCGACATAGAGGTTGCCGGTCGCCTCCGCACCCGTCGCGAGCAACATGTTCTCCTCCATGAGAGGAGCGAACCGCGGCATGATCGAGTCCAGGCCGACCTCGGCGAACTCCCGATTGAACATCACGGCGTCCTGACCGACCAGCAGCATCAGAACACCGTCCGCCTCGCTGCGCGCGATGTCGACGAGGGTGGATGAGAAGTCTCGGCACCCGTACGAGACGAACGATTCGTGCACGACCTCGATGCCGGCGACGCGGGCGTACTCCCGCACCCGCGCCGCCGTGCGGCGCGGCCAGACGTAGTCCGCGCCGACCAGGGCCCATCGACGGACCCTGGCGTTGTCGCGCATCCACTCCAGCGCGGGTGCGACCTGTAGTTCGGGCACCTCTCCGCTGGTGAACACACCCCGCGGGATCGGGCCGCCTTCGTAGAGCGAGGTGTAGACGTAGGCCGCCCGGTCTCGCAGCACCGGCGCGAGCGCTTCCCGAACGCTGGAGATGTGCCAACCGGTAACGGCGTCGAGCTCGCGACGTTCGAGCAGGTGGTGGACGGTGCGTCGGATCTCGGGCAACGAGGTGCCCGCATCGATCACGGTGAGCTCCAGCTCGCGCCCCAGCACTCCACCTGCCGCGTTCACCTCTGCGGCGGCGAGCTCCGCGACGGCCTCGCACGAGGGGCCGAAGATGCCGCCCGGGCCCTGCAGGGGTATCGCGAGGCCGACGCGAAACGGCTCCTCCACGCGACCTCCTCGTCCGGCACGCAGAAGTGGAACGACATATCTTCATGTGGAAGTATCGCGAGGACCGACAGGGAAGGCAAGGCTAGGGGGACGGGTGGCATCAGACGGACCGAGTGCGATCGAGCTCGCCCGGTTGGTCGCGGACCGGGCGTTCGTGTGCGAGCGGGCCATCCACGCGGTGGTGTCGCCGGTTGGTCTCACCGTCGAACAGTGGTGGGTCCTGCACCACCTGACGGAGGTCGAAGCGGCGTCGATGTCGGGCCTGGTGAGCGCGTGTCGCGCGTCTGCGCCGACGATGACGCGGATCATCGACAAGTTGGTCGAGAACGCCCTCGTCTACCGCGGTCTGGACGGACCGGACCGGCGCCGGGTGCTCGTGCGTCTCGCACCGGGCGGGCGCGCCCTGGCCGCCTCGCTCGCCGAGGAGGTCGAGGTGGCGCTCGGGGCGCAGTTCGAGGGGCTCGTGCCGTGGCAGGTCGGCGCGCTCCAGGCTGTGCTTCGGATGCAATAACCACTCATTGACATATTTTCATATGGAAGTAGCGTCCTCGTCACCCCACAGGACGGAGGACGACGATGTCGACCGGCCCCACAGACTTCACGAAGTCCGGCGTGTCCCGGTTCCCTGACCGTGATCTCGCCGTACCGCGCTACCGGTGCGAGGTCGGCGTTCCGCTGGCCGATCAGAAGGAGCTCGGGCACAACCGGTGGCACCCGGACATCCCGCCGCTGCACGAGCTCGGCCCCGGCGACGAGATCATCCTTGAGGCGGGCGGGTACGACGACTACCAGCTCAAGGACGTCGACGACGACCAGGACATCCGCGACTTCGACCTGACTCGGACCCACCCGATGGCCGGCCCGGTCAAGGTCGACGGGGTCGAGCCCGGAGACCTGCTCGTGGTCGACGTCCTCGACGTGCAGCCGTTGTCGGGGATCGGCTACTCCAACATCCTTCCCGGCATGGGTGGTCCGCTCGCCTCCTGGTTCCCCGAGGGCTACAAGACGATCTGGGACCTGCACGGCCTGTTCGCCACCAGCCGCCAGATCCCCGGTGTCGAGATCCCGGCCATCTCCCACCCCGGCGTCATCGGTGTCGCACCCTCGATGGAGCTGCTCGAGACGTGGAACGCCCGGGAGGACCCGCTCATCGCCGACGGGTACGCGGCTCCGCGCGCCGACGCGATGTCGACCGCGGTGCTACGGACGCTGCAGGGTGAGGAGTGGGAGCGGGTCGCGGCCACGGCGGCCCGCACCGTGCCCCCGCGGGAGAACGGCGGCAACCTCGACATCAAGAACCTCTCGCGCGGGTCGCGCGTGTACTTCCCGGTGTTCGTCGAGGGCGGGATGTTCTCGACCGGTGACTTCCACTTCGCCGAGGGCGACGGCGAGATCACGTGGAACGCGATCGAGATGGACGGCGTCGGCTGGTACCGCTTCAACGTTGTCAAGGACGGCATGGCGCGATACGGGGTCCGGACCCCGATGCTGCGCCCGTCGCCCGTGGACCCGAATCTCGGCGCTCGCTACCTCAGCTTCACCGGCCTGTCGGCCAAGGGGACCGAGCAGAAGTACATCGACGCGACGATGGCAGCCGTCGACGCCGTCGAACAGGCGATCGCCTACCTGGGCAAGTTCGGGTACTCCCCGGAGCAGGCGTACACCATCATCTCGGTGGCCCCGTGCGAGATGCACATCGGCGGCATCGTCGACATCCCGAACGCGGCGGTCACCTTGAAGGTGCCGCTCGACATCTTCGACAAGGACATCCTGCCCACCTGATCGGCCGCCGGCTCCGGTCCGACCGGCGCGGCTCCGTCGCCGCACGTGCAGACGCTCGCAGCCCCCTGCACGCGTGTGCTGTGACGGAGCCCGCCGGTCCGCCTCCCCCGCGGGCCGATGCCGACGACCCGGGGGGCTGCCATCACGCCTCGACCACGTGAAGCTCGGACCAGTCAGGGGGAGAGGCGGCCTCCCTCGCGGACCACCCGCGTCACGAGCCCGTCGGTCCAGCGGGGCGAGAATGACGGTCAGCACGAGGCGGCGCGGGCGGGAGGATCGTGGGCCTCCTCGAGGGTGCGGTGGCGGGCTCGGTGATCGCAGTCGTCCTAGCCTTAGGCGTGCTGGTCTGCGCCTCGAGCGGCCTCGGCTACGCGACCGCGGTGCGGGTCGCCGGCACCGTGGCCTCCGGTCGGGGACTCGCGCTCGGACTCGTCGTGAGCGCCTACGCCGTCGGCTCCGCAGTTCTCGCGCCGGTCGCTTCGACGGCGTCTACCTCCTCTCCTCTCCGTCGCCGCCCTCGGGTGGTGCGTCGCCACGTACACGCGGCTCGCGCCCGGTTCGGTCGTAGCCCGTCCGACCTGAGTCTCGGCCGGCTCGACCTTCTCGCCGGCGCGCGCTCGCCCCAACAGCGGGCGACGATGCGTCGGTGAGGGAAGGCATGCAGGATCGCGTCGACGATCCGGAGGTCCAGGGCGTCGACTCCGACATCATCTTCGTCTCCGATGCCCTCCAGGCCCGGCTGGACACCTTCTGCGCGCAGCGACCCGAGCGCACGGTGACCTCGGTGACGTTCGATGCCATCGAGCATTTCGGGCGCCGACTGCCCGAGCTGATCGAAAACGCCCTGGCCCGGCCCGTTTCGCCGCCCTCCGAACACACGGAGCTCCGGTACCTCGGGGCGGGGCCGGTTCAGGTTCGGCTCCGGCCCGGTGTCGCCGGAGCGCGGATGCTCCGCCGGCTCTCGGACGAACTCGGACGGTCCTGGCGGACGTGGGTGCCACCGGTGCTGAACGCCTACCTGCCTGGGCGGCGGGAGCCTGAGAACATGCCGTGGCTGGTCCAGGACGATCGACGTCCCGGGGGTGCGTCCACGGGACACCGAGGAGGAGGCCCCGTGCTCGTGATCCGGGTCGACCTGGTCGAAGAGATCGTCGCCCACGCCCGCCGCGATCACCCCCGGGAGGCGTGCGGGCAGCTGTTCGGGGCCGCGGACGGCGGCCGAGCGATGCGCTACGTGCCGATGACGAATGCCGACGAGGCCGACGAGCAGTACGACAACTTCCGTTTCGATCCGGACGAGCAGCTCCGGGTCCACCTGGACGCGCAGTCGCGGGGCGAGGAGGTGGTGGCTGTCGTGCACTCCCACACCGGGATGCCCCGCCGGCTGCCCGAGGGCCGGAGGCAGTCGGAGGCGTACCCGTCGGCCAAGGACGTCCGCTTCATGGGCCTGCAGCCCGACGTGCACTTCGTCATCGTCGCGCTCGACGGCCCGGACGCCGAGACCGAGCTGCGGTCGTTCCTACTCGGCGGGCACGGCGAGGTCGTCGAGGACGAGGTGACGATCGGTCCCGGCGGGACGTACGGAGGTTGATCCCGGTCCGGGTGCGTGCCGACGTCATCTCGGTCGCAGTCCGCATGGGGAGGCGGCCCGGCGATCTCCAGCAGGCGCGCAGCGGGATCGGTCAGGAGCCGACATGCGCCGCAGGCCCGGCATAGGAGCGGTGTCGCCGTCCTGACCCGGCGGGCGCGACACCTGTACAAGGCCACAACTACCTTCCCGACGTTTGTCGCTGCTCGACAGCCCGAGGTGGCCGTACCTCGTCCATGGTCAAGGGACGAACAGCAGTCCCTGGAGGTGGCATGTCCTTGTCGAGGGGCGACATCACCCCGCGCAGCGCGGTGGTCGTCGGCGCCGGCATCGTCGGTCTGAGCACCGCGTGGTTCCTGCAGGACCGGGGCGTCCACGTGACGGTCGTCGAACGAGACGAGGTCGGAGCCGGAGCCTCTTGGGGCAACGCCGGCTACCTCTCACCGGCGCTCGCGGTGCCGCTGACCTCCCCCCACGTCCTGGGCGAAGGGCTACGGGGTCTGGCCGACCCGGGAGCGCCCCTGAGCATTCCGCTCCGCGCCGACCCGCGCCTGTGGGGCTTCCTGCTCCGGTTCGCCGCCCACTGCCGCTCCGCTTACTGGCGTCGCGCAGTTCGACACCACCTGCCCCTGCTCGAGGAGTGCCTCCGGGCCTTCGACACCCTCGCGAGCAACGGGGTCGACGCCGAGACCCATGACGCACCGGTGGTCGCCGGGATGGAGTCGGCACGCGCGGCTGCGGCGATGCGCCGCGAGCTGACCGTTCTGCGGAGTCTCGGCGTGCCCGTCGAGTTCGACGATCTCGATCGTCACGAGGTGTCGTCGCTACGGCCGCAACTCTCGGAACGTGTCGTGGCCGGGCTGCGGATCGACGGACAGCGTTACCTCGACCCCGGCCGGTTCGTCGACCGGCTGGCCCAATCCGTGGTCCGCCGGGGCGCCTCCATCCGACCGCGCTTCGCGGCCCGGAGGATCGTCGCCGACCTCGACCGCGTCTTCGTCTGCCCTGACGAGGGGCCACCGGTGACCGCGGACGTAGCCGTGGTCGCCACGGGCGCGCGGTTAGATGACCTCGTCCGCACGCGTGGTGTGCGCACCCGCGTCAGGGCCGGCCGCGGTTATTCGTTCAGCGTGCCCACCGACACCCCGGTGGACGGCCCCATCTACCTCCCCGGCATCCGCGTCGCGTGTACCCCGTATCGGGGCGAGCTCCGGGTGGCGGGGACGATGGAGTTTCGAGACGTCGACGAACCGGCGGACCCCCGGCGGGTCGACGCCATCATCGACTCGGTCCGGCCCTTCCTGGCCGGTGTCAACTGGGACGAGCGCAGCACCCCGTGGGTCGGGGCCCGGCCGGTCACTGCCGATGCGCTCCCCATCATCGGTGCGACGCGGCAGCGCGGTGTCTTCATGGCCGGAGGACATGGCATGTGGGGAGTCACGTTCGGCCCGATCACGGGTCGGCTGCTGGCGGAACAGATCACCACTGGGAAGCAGCCGGCCGAGCTCACCCCCTTCGACCCCCTCCGCTGATGGCTCCGCGCATCGACGCGGGGACCGGGGTGGACGAGGCGATCGTCGAGGCCGTGGAGGCGATCGCCCGGGTCGTCGCGGACCACCCCGACGCCATCGGGGCGCAGCCGATCCTCGATGTCGTGGTCGCGTCGGCGTTGCGTGCCGTACCGGGCGCGCGCAGCGCCTCGACGCTCCTGCTGGATCGACGACGTCATGCCGTCGGGGTGTCCGCCTCCGACCCCGCGACCGCGGGGCTCGACCAGGCGCAGGTGACGCTCGGGGAAGGACCTGCCGTCGAAGCGGCCACCGGGTCGACGATCACGTCGGAGAACGATCTGCCGCACAGCACCCGGTGGTTGCGGTGGGCGGCGTTGGCTGTCGGGACGGGTCACCTCACCGTCATGTCGCTGCCGATCCGGACCAGACGCGTCCGAGGCGCGGTCACGCTCTACGGGGCCGATTCCTTCGCCTAGCAGGACGTGCTGGCCGCACGACTCGTCGCCGGGGCCGCGGCCCTGGCGGTGGACAACGCCCTCAGCGTGACTGGTCTGACCCGCGCGCTCGAGACGCGGGACGTCATCGGACAGGCCAAGGGCATCCTCAAGGAACGCTTCTCCGTGGACGACCGTGCGGCGTTCGCTCTCCTCGTGAAGTCGTCGCAGGACACCAACATCAAGCTGCGTGAGGTGGCCTCCCTGCTCGCGGACGGTTCGCTCGGCCTGCCGCCGCGCTCCTGACCCGGTCGTCGGGAAGACCACCGGGTCAGGGGCGCCACGAGCCCTTCGTTCAGGTCTTGCCCTCCGTCGGACGGGGCCGATCCCGGTGACCCGCGGGTCGAAGCGGGCGGTCCACCATCCACACCGACCACGCGGTGCAGAGGACGAAGAACGTGGTCAGCGACGGGATACCGGCGAAGGCCGCGAGCAGTGCGAGGACGGCCGCCACCGACGCACCGACCACGAGCACGGCGCGTTGCCACGCCGGCCGGGCCTGTGCGGCGAGACGGCGTTGCGATGTGGCGAACCCTCGAACCAACTCGGGTCCTCCGCCGACAACCGACCCTCGATGTCGGCCAGAGTCCGGCGTTCGGAATCACTGAGCATGGTCGGGCCTCCTTCAGTCCTCGACGTCACTCGAGCACAGGCACGTCATGGCGGTACGGCCTCGCGGTGAGCACCGTGACCGACACCGTTCGCCCTACGGGGAGTTGGCAGGTCCGGGTCTCTCCCTCGATCGCCCCGAGCAGCGCGCGGCCGATCGGCGACGCGGTGGAGTACACCTCGACGTCCGCGGCGGCCGGGACGTCACCATCGCCGAGCAGGACGGTCTCCTCCTTGGACGACCCGTCGAACTGCACGGTGAGGAGCATCCCGGCTTCGACCAACCCGTCGTCCGGTGGCGCGCTCCCGATCTCGGCGGTCAGCAGGAGCTCCTGGAGGTGCCGGATCCGGCGCTCACGCCAGCGGTGCCGGGCCCACGCGTCCGCGTCGGCATCTGCGTCGTGCTCAGGCTGGAAGCCCGCGCGGTGTTCCAGGAGCAGCCGCTCGAGCTCGTCGCGGACCTGCTCACATCCCTGCGGGCTCAGCCAGGCCGGCCTGTTCGTGGTCATGCGGCGTTCCTCCGTGTGAGGCGGGAAAGGTGGTGACGAGGCGGGGCGTGGGGCCGGGCAGTTCGCGCGCGGACCTTCCCTCGGTTACGACCATCACCGGGCAAGGAGTCCGGGCCAGGAAGTCCTCGATGTCCGGATGTCGTCGTGTCGGGCCCCTCCGCTGCTCGAGTACGACCAGCTGGGCACGCCGCCCCGCGACACGCAGCGCGGCGACGAGGTCCTGTGCCGGCGCGAGCCAGGTCTCTCGGCGGTCGGCCGCGTCTGCTCGGGGAAGGGCTGCCCCACCCTCGGCCACCACGAGGAGAGGTGCCGCCCGTCGTGCGGCCACGGCTGCGGCCAGGTCGAGAACGCCGCCGTCGTCGTGCGCCATCAGGCCGACCACGACAGGACGGCTCGACGGTGTGGAGGCCCACGACCCGGTGCGGCGCGGCGGGACGACGACGACCGGGCAGTCGGCCCGACGGAGCGCCTCGGCGACCGTACGCCCTGCGGAGGGTCCGCCGTCCGCCAGTCGACGACCCCCCACCACGAGCAGGCTGGCTCGTCGGGTGTATCTCGCCAGGACCGGTCCGATCGCACCGTGCTCGCGAATGACCGTGATCCCGAGGCCCGGCGCGACCGCCGTGGCCGTGCCGAGTGCCCGGTGCAGCCACCGTCGGGGGTCCACGGAGTCCGGCCGATCGTCGCGCTCGACGTGCAGCAGGTGAAGGTCAACTCCCCGGTGCATCGCCTCGACGGCGGCCCAGCTCACCGCCGTGAGCACGCCCAGGGAGTTGTCGACACCGACCACGACCGCGTCGCGGACGCCTCCCCACCGCATGATGGGAGCGGAGGTTGCCGGCGGGGGTAGCGGGAGGGTTGCGATGCCGCCGTGGTCGCTCGGAAGCGCCCACGTGTCTGGTTCCGTCTCCACCGCCCCGCCCCTTCCGCACTCCGGCCATCACGGACCTCGTCCTCCGTGATGGCCAGGATGCGGTGACGACGGGTGCTGGCCGTTGTCGTTCACGGACAAACCTGGCGTGCGAATGTGGCCGCTCTCGCCAAGCAGTGGTCAGGCGTGCTCGTCGTCGGTCGCCGCCAGAGCGATGAACATGGCGATTCGCTGTTCGGGGCGATCGATTGCGAGGTGCGTTGCGGTGTTCATCTTCCGGAGCCGGTAGCGCACGGTGTTCGGGTGGACGTCGAGCTGGGCGGCGGTGACGCCGATGTCGCCGTGCGCCGCGAGCCAGGCCCGCAGGGTGTCGATGTACCGGGTGCCGTGCTGCTCGTCGTGTCGTCGGAGTTCGACGACGGGTCCCCGTTCGGGGACGCGGCCGTCGGCCGCGATAGCACGCAACCTGCGCAGGAGGATCCGGTCCCACGACTCGTCGTAGGCGATGGGCGGCGACCCGGGGTGCGCCACGTGCAACGCCAGTCCCTCGTCCGCCTCGCGCCGGCTGGCGGGCAAGGCCATGGCGTCGGCGGGCCCACCGATCCCCGCGTGCAACGAGATGTGCGACGGCATGGCAGCACGCACCGACTCCACCCAACTGCGCGCGCCGTCGGGTGTCTCGTCACGCATGGGCAGCACCGTGTACACGGTGTTGGCGAACAGCGCGCTCCGTCCCCACCGCGACCAGCCGAACCCGGTGGTGACGTGCTCGAAGACCAGCAGGACGCCGGCGTGCTGCTCCTCGTCGACGTGCGCCTGCAACGCCACGACCCGCAGGGCCGCGTTGGTCAGTCCGAGCTGGCTGATCATCGCCTGGCCGTCGCCGGTGCCCTCCAGCAGACGCGTGACGAGGTCGGACTCGACCTGACGTTCCAGGTCGGCGCTCGCCCTCGACCGCAGGAGGTGCAGTGCTGCCGTACGGGCGCCGTCCTCGAGGATTCGGCAGCGACGCTCGTCGAACGGGCCATCGGATTCCACCCAGAGTGAGCCGAGCAGCTCCCGTCCCGCCCGGACCGCCACGACCATGCGCCCGTCGAGACCGTGCTGCGGCGACGGCGCGACGAAGAGCGGGAGGTCGGAGGAGGCGAGGTGGCGGAACACGCCGCGCTCGGCGAAGACGCCGCGAATCGTCTCGGGGAGGCGGCGACCGAGGATGGTCTTTGAGCGCACCGCGTCCACGGCGTCGTCGAGGCTCGAGTACGCCAGGACCCGGGAGAGCTGGTCCTCGATGACGACCGGGCCGCCGACCGTCGCGGCCAGGGTGTCGGCGAGGGCGAACAGGTCGGTGGGGCCGCGACCCGCCTCGGTCTCGCGACCCTCGAGGACCAAGCCGTACGCCAGACCCGTCAGGTGGCTCCAGGACACCTCCGGCTCCGCGAGCACGACCGCTACGCCGGCCTCCTCGGCGGACGCCTGAACTGTCGGCTCCAGGGGGGCCGGAGCCCGTACCAGGGCGACCGCCGCCCGAGCGCGCGCGGCGAGCCGCACCGCTACGTCCGGGGTGTCCAGACCCACCGCCAGGAACACGTCCCCGGTGGCGACTCGAGTGTCGGTGGGATCGTGCACGATCAGGCTCCGCAGCAGGACGTCCCGCGAACGCGGACAGCAGACCAACCGCGCCCCGCTGCTCGCCAGCACGTTCACCAGCCGGTCAAGGGTGATCATGCGCGCCTGCCTCTCGCAGAGATCTCGGAGCCGGCCCGCAGGATCCCCGATCCATCGGTCGGGTTGTCACGCGCGGACAGATCGATTCTCAGAGCTTGTGGTTCTCCACCATCCCCGCCCCCGGTCGACGGTCCACGCTGGTGGCGTGTCAGCAGTACCTCGCTGGACTCGGAGGTGGTGGAGATGCTCGACACAGATATGGACGCCAGCACCCGGAGCCGGTCTCACCCGGATGTCGGCGCGCCGGGTGACCGGGGCGAGGAAGCTGCGCTGGTGGCGGTACCGCTGCCGCGGTCGGCGCCTTCTGCGGGACCGGTGGTGGTAGGCGCCGACGGCTCGCTCGGCGGGGAACGTGCCCTGCGCTTCGCCGCGGAGCACGCGGACCGGCTCGGAGCGGACCTGTTCGTGGTCACCGCCGAGAACAGCGGCCGCGCGGCCGTTCCCGAGATCGTGGAGGATGCCCTGGTCGCGCAGCTCGCCGCGTGCCGCGCGGCCCATCCTCGTGTGACCATCCGCCTCCGGGTCGTCGAGGTCGGGGCCGGGCAGGCCCTCCTGCGTGCGGCACGTCGCGCGCAGCTGGTCGCGGTCGGTACCCCGAGACGTCACGGTGCGGCGCGTCCTCCGCTCGGGGCGACCGGCTGGGACCTGCTGCAGGCTTGCTCCTGCCCGGTCGTCGTGGTCCCACCTGGCGCTTTCGCTGATCCGGGATCACGCATAGCCGCGCACGAGACCGACGGAGGCACCGTCGCACCCGCCGCAACGGTTCTCGCGTCGGGGTGGCGAGATCGGTGACCTGCCCTGCCTCCCAGCTCGAGATCGCGGTCGCGATGACGGAAGCCGGAGGCCCGTCGTGTGCTCGGTCGGTCCTCTCGACCGGACGACGGTCGACGACCTCCGCTGCACGATGCTGGCCTACATGCGTCACGGAGCCGCGCCGTCCTCGGCGGCCGGGGGCCGCCAGGTCACCTGGTGCACCTTGCGCGTGCTGCTGTTGACCCCTTGATCCGTCGCCTAAACCCTCGGCTCGGGGGAAATCGTCTTGTCCTCAAGAACCAAGCCGTTGGCTCGTATTCGTGCGGATCCGACTAACCGACCGCACGCGACAAGAGCCATCCTGAGCGGACCGAGGGTCCGGGTCTCCTCGGAACTGGAGATGTCGGGCGCACCCCACAAGAGCGTCTGTGGCGCCGGGAGCTACATCAACGGGCGGCCTCTGGTCCGCAGACGCTCCAATAATATCGTGTTACGATATAAAGTATCGGCACTTCGTCCGGCTGCCGCCGGTCCGGGGAGGTCGGTCATGCCCCGTGACCGGAAACGTCGACGTGGGACGCGCGTCGTCCAATCGGACGCTCCCATCGCGGCGTACGTAGGTCGGCGTGGCGCGGTGAGGAGATGTGGTGGCGATGACTTCCCAAGGAGCTGACCGACGGTCGGTGGGGTCCGCGGCGGGATGGGCAGGGAGATCGACGCACCGGGGCAGGCCGGACGGTGAGCCGTTCGGCGAAGACGTGGAGTGCGATCCGGCCACGCCGTGCTTCGCGGTCGCGATGACCACCAGCGGGGTGTCGGTGGTGTGTGCGGCGGGGGAGCTCGACCGCTCCGCGGTCGACGAGCTGCGCGGCCTCCTGCTGGCTCGTCTGTGTCTCTGCGTGAAGGGTGCAGCAATTATCTGCGACCTCAGCCAGGCGCGGGTGTTCGAGCCCACGCTCGTGACGCGCATGCTCTCCGGCACGGCGGTTCGCGCCGCGGGGCTGGTGGTCTGCCTGTTCGTGCTGCCGTGTCCTGGGTTGCGCAGACCGTCCACGGCGACCCTTTCCACCAGCGGCGCTGTTGGGACTTTCGCGTTGCTCGACGACATCGACAGTGGCTTGCGAAGGACCGGCGATCCCGGTCTCGAACGCGACGATCGACAGGTGCGCCGAGTCCTCGACCGGACCATCAGGCACTGCTTGCGCGATCTGCGTGGCCAACCGCCCTACGACACCCTCGACGCGGCCACCCGGCAAGCGCTGCGGTGGCGACTCACCGACGCCGCCCACGCGGGGGTCGGCGTCGGTCCCGGCCTGCTGTCGGCGGCTGCCGGGATCCGGAGGGCGCTCACCTCGCTGAACGCCCGACAGCACCGTGACGCCTACTTCGCCCTACTCGACGCCGAGGACCACCTCACGGGCCGCGTCGAGCCCACCTTGCCTGAATCTCCCAGATCGGCCGTACCACCGAGCGTGCCCACGCCGCGCGTGGCGAGCACCCGCGAGTGGCAGGCGGCCTCCGGCCCACAAGGTGGTACGCGGCGTCGCACGTCCATCCCGCGGCAGCAAGTGGTGCGACGACCCCAGCCGACCGGAGGCAGCCGATGACCCGAGTCGGGCCACGACCGGTGGCCACTGGGCAAGCACCAGCGCGCCGCTCGCGCCAGGGTAGTTCGGTGGTGCGCTACCTGCACACCACCGACCCGAAAGACATCGCCGTTCTCTACCTGGTCACGTCGTTCGCGTTCTTCATGGTCGGCGGGCTGATGGCGATGCTCATCCGCGCCGAGCTGGCCCGGCCGGGTCTGCAGATCCTGTCGGTCGAGCAGTACAACCAGCTGTTCACCATGCACGGCACGATCATGCTTCTGCTGTACGCGACGCCGATCCTGTTCGGCTTCGCCAACTACATCGTCCCGCTGCAGATCGGCGCCCCCGACGTCGCGTTCCCGCGGCTCAACGCCTTCTCCTACTGGCTGTTCCTCTTCGGCGGCATCATCGTCGTCTCCGGGTTCTTCACCCCGGGCGGGGCCGCGTCGGCGGGCTGGTTCGCCTACACGCCGCTCTCCGACATGACCCACACTCCCGGCTTGGGTCAGGACCTCTGGGGTCTGGGCCTCGCGGTATCCGGCCTCGGCACGATCCTCGGCGCCGTCAACTTCACGACGACCATCGTGTGCCTGCGCGCCCCGGGCATGACCATGTTCCGGATGCCGATCTTCACCTGGAACATCCTGGTGACGATGTTCCTCGTCCTCATGGCGTTCCCGATCCTCACTTCGGCCCTGCTCGGGCTGGAGGCCGACCGCCACCTGGGCGCCCAGCTCTTCGCGCCCGAGCACGGCGGGGCGATCCTGTGGCAGCACCTGTTCTGGTTCTTCGGGCACCCCGAGGTCTACATCGTCGCCCTGCCGTTCTTCGGCATCGTCACCGAGATCTTCCCGGTCTTCAGTCGCAAGCCGGTCTTCGGCTACAAGACGCTGATCTACGCGACCGTCGCCATCGGGGCGCTGTCGATCGCGGTGTGGGCCCACCATATGTACGCCACGGGCGCGGTGCTGCTGCCGTTCTTCGCCTTCACCTCCTACCTCATCGCCGTGCCGACCGGCATCAAGTTCTTCAACTGGATCGGCACCATGTGGCGCGGCCAGCTGACCTTCGAGACGCCGATGCTGTTCGCGATCGGCTTCGTCGTGACGTTCCTGTTCGGCGGCCTCAGCGGCGTCCTGCTGGCCAGTCCACCGATCGACTTCCACGTGACCGACTCCTACTTCGTGGTGGCGCACTTCCACTACGTGCTGTTCGGCACGATCGTGTTCGCCACCTACGCCGGCATCTACTTCTGGTTCCCGAAGATGACCGGCCGGATGATGAACGAGCGGGTCGGCAAGCTGCACTTCTGGCTGACGTTCATCGGGTTCCACATGACGTTCCTGGTGCAGCACTGGCTGGGCAACGAGGGCATGCCGCGCCGCTACGCCGACTACGCGGCGTCCGACGGGTTCACCGTGCTCAACACCATCTCGACGATCGGGGCGTTCATCCTGGGGGCCTCGACGCTGCCGTTCATCTGGAACGTGCTCCACAGCTTCCGGTACGGCCGTCCGGTGGAGGTCGACGACCCCTGGGGCCACGGCAACTCGCTGGAGTGGGCGACGTCGTGCCCGCCACCGCGGCACAACTTCACCGAGCTGCCCCGCATTCGCTCCGAGCGCCCGGCGTTCGAGCTGCACTACCCGCACATGGCCGACCGGATGCGGAGGGAGGCCCACATCGGCTCCGGTGCACCGAGTGTGGGCGAGGCCGCGGCCGGTGCCACGGGCCAGGAGCACCTGCCCGGTAGCGACCCCCGCAACCGCTGACGTGACCGTTGGTCGTCGGGGTCGCCCACGGCGTCACGAGGCCAGGAGCAGGGCGCCGGTGACCAGGAGGGCGAGGACCTTCGTGACCTTCAGGCCGATGTAGGCGTGGTGCCCGCGCGATCGGGGCGGGTCCTCGCCGGCGAGGACCCGGTCCGTCCGGCGGGCCAACGTCGGGCGCACGGCTCCCACCTGCACCACGAGGACCACAACGGCGGCGGCCCCGACGGCCACGACGCGGCCGGTGGCGCCCCCGAGTACGCCGGCGACCACCAGCACGACGGCGAGCGCGACTTCGGTGGCATTCAGGGCGCGGAAGACCACCCGTCCGATCCCCAGCCCGACGCGCAGGGTCACCCCGGATGCGCGGAACTTCAACGGCGTCTCGAGGAACGAGATGGCCAGCACCATCCCGAGCCATAGGAACGTCACCGCCGTGGTCACCGCCAGGGCCGGATTCATCACTCGCTCCTCTCCATGTCGGCGGAGGTGTCGATGGATCCGTCGACTCGCCCAGGGGCGTTGGCGCGCAGATGCGCCACGCAGAGGTCGGGCTCGACGAACGGGTCGAGCCACTCGACCGTGAGCGGTGTCCCGAGGGTGGTCATGGCGCCCTGCATCAGTCCCAGGTGCAGGGAACAGACGAGCCGGTCACCGGTCTCCACCAGGTCCAGGAACGGACAATGACGCAGCGCGAGCTGCCGGTCAGTGGCCGGGGCCCGCTGCTCGGGCGCGAACCCCAGATCGTCGAGCAATGCAAGCAGACGGGCGGTTGCCTGCCCGTCGGTGAGTTCCTGGTCCGGGGCCGGCTGCTCGATCATGTCCGCGCCCCAGGCTCGCCCGGCCTCCTGGGCCCGGGCCACGGCGTCGGGTCGGGCGCCCAGCTCAGCAGCGAGGATGCCGGCCAGCAGCCGGTAGCTGCGGGGGCCATCAGGGTCCATGCCGCGTCGGGCCCGGAATGCCAGCGGCGGGCGGCCCGGACCGTCCACCGTGCCGTCGACCTGTTCGACGTGGCCGCTGCGGACCAGGGACTCGAGATGGAAGCGCGCCGTGTTCGGGTGTACGTCGAGTCGACCGGCGATCTCGGCGATGGTCAGTTCGGATCCCGCATCCCGGAGCAACGTCACGACTTCCCGCTTCCGTCCGACGAGCGCACCGCGAGCGCCGGCGTCAGCAGACCTCCACGCCCGTCCCGGCCGCTGTCCGCCGTCACTCACGCGGGCCGCCGCGAGCCGGTCCGAGGCATCACGCGACCTGGTGCGGCAGCGCCGCCACCATCGGGGTGTCGGCCCCGAGTGCACCGAGCTTGGCCGCGCCGCCGGGTGCTCCCAGCGGCGCATCCCGGCCCGCGAGGGGCTCGGTGAAGAACCGCGCGTTGTCGGCCAGGTACTCCGCGAACTCAGCGGGGAGGTCGTCCTCGTAGTAGATGGCCTCCACCGGGCACACCGGCTCACACGCCCCGCAGTCGACGCACTCGTCGGGATGGATGTACAGGCTGCGCGCGCCCTCGTAGATGCAGTCGACGGGGCACTCGTCCACGCACGCCCTGTCGAGCACGTCGACACACGGCAAGCCGATCACGTACGTCATGAGCTCGAATTTACACAACACGCTCTAGTATCAATAGGGCGGAGCGACGAGAGGAACCCATGGCCACCTCAGAACTCGACGTCCGGGGCATGCGCAAGCCCGACAAGCACCCGGCGATCTTCCAGGCCTTCGCCGCCCTCGCCGTCGGCGAGTCCTTCGTCCTGGTCAACAACCACGACCCGCGCCACCTGCGCGAGGAGTTCGACACCGAGCACCCCGGCAGCTACGGCTGGGACTACCTCGATCGCGGGCCCGCGAGGTGGCGGATACGGATCAGCAAGCTCACCGCCGCTGCGCTACCGCGCGTCCTGTGCGACGTCACGACGGCCGCCGCCGCGGATGATCCGGACGCCGCGGGAGCGGTGTGGTCGCTGTCGATGCGCCGTCGCGACCTCGACGCCAACATCGTCCGCCTACGGCCGGGGGGCGGCATCGACGAACATCGGGGTCCCGACCTCGACGTCCTGATCCTCTGCCTCGCCGGCACGGGCCGGGTCCTCACCGAGACCGATCCACTCGAGCTCCGATCCGGAACCCTCGCGTGGCTTCCGCGCGGCTCGCGGCGCGGGTTCGCCGCCGGCCCGGAGGGGCTGAGCTACCTCACGGTGCACCAACGACGACAGTCTCTCGTCCTCGAACCCCCGACCGCCTCGAGTCCGTGAGTCGCCGGGGTCGCCACCGCGGGACGTCTCGACGTCGCCATCCAGGACCTGGCCGCGGTCGAGCTCGCGGAAGCCGGCTATTGGGCGTCGCCGACCTCTTGTCGAGTCGGACAGGCCGCGGCGGCAAGTATGTCCGACGCATACAGACCCTCTCCCGGTCGTGAGAGTCACACTCCGAGCGACGGGTGACCTCGCCGTCATGGAGGTGGTGGTGATGGCCGTCAAACGGACTGGTCAGGCGCGCCGTGGCCCTGACCCGGCAGCCGGGACGCTCGATCCCAGCGTCATTCGTCCTCAAGGGTGCCCCTTGCCCACAGCCGACGAGGTCGAGCGCGGTACCCGCGTCGGTCCGGACCGACAGGAGGTAGCCGAGGCGAGATGGGAGAACGAGGGCGGGCGCCTGCTCAGGGCCGCGGCTCACGGACGGACACGGGGGCGCCGGCGTGAAAGGAGCCCGGGATGACGACACGATCCGGCGTCCGGGTCGCTCGGGTCTACGAGCAGCGCACACCTCAGGACGGCGCCCGCGTGCTCGTCGATCGGGTGTGGCCCCGCGGGCTGACGAAGGCTGCCGCGGACCTCGACGCGTGGTGCGCGGACGTCGCGCCGTCGACCGCCCTGCGTAGGTGGTACGGCCACGACCCGTCGCGATTCGAAGAATTCGCGCGTCGCTATCGGGCAGAACTCGACGAACCGGACCGGGCGGCCGCACTGGAGCATCTGCGCGGGCTCGCGGCCGAACGAACGCTGACCCTGCTGACAGCAACTCGGCAGCCCGAGATCAGCCAGGCCGCGGTGCTCGCGGACCTGCTCGATGCGCAAGTCAGTGGCGACTGACAGCAAGTCGTGCCCGTCGAATGATATGCGAACGCAACGTCGTGCTTGGGGAACGAGCGGACATGGCGCCGACACTGTTGCTTGAAGGCCGTGGTCACCGTCGTCGATGCGGAGCTGGGTCGGTCATGGAGGTGCTCGTCGTCGGTGCAGGGATCGCGGGACCGACGCTGGCCTACTGGCTGCTGCGTGCCGGGCACACTCCGATACTGGTCGAGCACGCGCAGGAGCTGCGACGCGGCGGTCATCTCGTCGACTTCTGGGGTGCCGGCTTCGACGTCGCAGAGCGGATGGGCATCGTCCCGGAGCTCACGGGGCGGGGACACCATCTGGCCGAGGCGCGGGCGGTCGGCTCGAGTGGGCGACGGATCGCCTCCTTCGAGCTCTCCACCTTCGTGGGTCCGGACGACCGTTACGTCAGCATCGCCCGGTCCGACCTCGCCTCCGTCGTCTACGCCGCCCTCGAGGGACGTGTCGAGACCGTGTTCGGCGACTCGGTGAGGGCGCTCGACGACGACGGGGACGCCGTGCACGTCACCTTCGAGAGCGGGACGGCACGCACCATCGACCTGGTGATCGGGGCAGACGGTCTGCACTCACGGGTGCGCCGGCTGGCCTTCGGGCCACAGGAGCGGTTCGAGAGGAACCTCGGTCTCGTCGCCGCCGCGTTCGACGTCGTCGGATACCGCCCCCGCGACGACCTCGTCACCATGCTCTACGCCGAGGTCGGGTTCCAGCTGGTCCGGCTGTCCCTGCCCGACGACGTCTCGATGTTCTTGATCACCGCGCGACACGGGGGCGAGGCGCCGGAGAACCGCGCTGACCAACAGAACCTGCTGCGGGAGCGGCTCGGCCGAGGTGGCTGGGAGACCTCCGCGGTGCTCGAGGCCATGCCGTCGGCGCGGACGTTCTACTTCGACAGGGTGAGCCAGGTCCGGATGCCGGCCTGGAACCGCGGCCGGGTCGGCCTCGTCGGCGACGCGGCGGCGTGTCCGTCGCTGCTGGCCGGTCAGGGGTCCGCACTCGCGATGGTGGAGGCTTACGTCCTGGCCGCCGAGCTGTCCCGGTCGGACGGCGACCACGTCGGGGCGTTCGCCCGCCAGCACGCCCGGTTGGCGCCGTTGCTGCGCTCGAAACAGGACGCGGCGCGGGGACTGGGGCTGGCGTTCGCGCCGGCGACCTCTCTGCACCTGATGACCCGGAACGCGACGGTCAGGCTCATGGGTCTGCCGTTCGTCGCGAGACGGGTCATGGGGCGCAGCCTGCGGGATGCCGTCGAGCTCCCCGCCGAGACCACGTTCCACCGCTTTCCCTGATCACTGCGCCGGGCCTCGACGCAGGCACGCGTCGCCGCGTCGCCGCCCGCGAGGCCGAGAGGCCGAGACGAAGCTGTTGTCCTCTCCGAACAAGGCGCGCGGTCGTCCTTGTCGGATTCAGTAGATGGACTTCAGCGGGATGGAGCGCATCCTGAGCGATCGACGGCGAGTCTCCGGAGCGGGAGGTGTCGAGCGTGGGCGGCACCGAAGGGGCATACGGAATGGATGAGCTCCAACGTGGGCAGCGTCCGGGCCGGCGACCATCGCGAAGCCGATCGGCGGAAGCCATCGAGGGCGGCCGGACCTCTCGAAGGGGTCGAACTCTGGCTGTGCGGTCTTCAGGCCGGCGTCGCGCTGTCCAACGATGTCGGAGGGTGGGGTGTGTCGGCCCACGCGGGTGGGGTCAACGCCGCAGCCATCCGTTGCATCTGGTCGCGGTGCAGTGGGCTCAGCAGGGCGAGCAGCCGCTGACCTTCCGGAGTCAAGAGAACCCGCACCGTGCGACCGTCGTCCGGGTCCTCGTGTCGCTGCACCAGCCCGTTGCCCGCAGCGCGGTTGACCAGCTCGACCGTGCTGTGGTGCCGCAGCTGCAGCCGCTCCGCGAGCTCGCCCACGGTGGCCCACTCGCGGCCGGGAAAGCCTTTCAGCGCGAGCAGCAGCTGGTAGTGCTGCGGAGTGAGGCCGTGCTGGCGCACGGTCTCGTCGCTGAAGCGCAGGTAGGAGCGGACCGCGAAGCGGAAGTCGGCCAACGCCTCGAAGTCACGCTTCGTCATCGAGCCTGAATCACCCACGTCCAACACCACGACCTTCATCACCTCGTGACCCACCGTCACCCCGGCAATCTACCGCACGGCCATCAAATATCGTGGTACGATATAATAGATCAGTCCCTCGTTCCGCCCCACCGGTCCAGGAGGTCCGTCATGCTCAGTGACCACGAACGCGAGACGCTGGTCGAACTCGAAGCTCGACTGCTCGCCGACGATCCGACCTGGGCGATGGCGTTCGACGCCGCCAGCCGACGGGTGTCACGCCAGCAGGCGTTCGAGCTGGCCTTCCACGTCGTGGCGATGACGGTCTGCGTCGCACTGACCGGGCTCATGCTCGCGGTGCACGCACCGGGCCCCGCGCTCTTCTTCGCCGCGGTGGCCGCGACGTTGTTGTGGTTGATCCGACGGCTCCGACGGCTCCGCCGGACTGGCGAGGCTCGCAGCTCGCGTTCGGGCTCGGGCTCGGGATCCTCGAGCCCGGGTGCTTGAGCCCGGTCCGGCCGGGTCGAGGCGGACCGAGTCCCTCCGGCCCTTCTCGTCGTCCGGGCAGTCGGTGAGAGATGCGCGAGGCGCATGGAATCAGTCGGGATCGTCGATCAACGCGAGCGCGGTGTGTGCCGTCCACAAGGACGTCGGGAGGAATGATGAGTGAGCCCGCCCCGGTGGTCGTGGGCGTGGATGGTTCGGTCTCCGGGCGCGACGCGTTGGATTGGGCGGTGGCTGAGGCCGCTACGCGGCTCCGCCCGTTGTGGATCGTGCACGCCTGTCCGCCTCCGATCGATCCAGGTCCGCTCGGGCCGGTGCCGTCGCTCTCGCCGTACACCGGCACGTCGGACGTACTCCAAGAGGCGGCGCGACGAGCCCGGCTGGTTGCCCCTGAGGTCGAGGTGACCGCTCGCCTGGTCTCGGGCGGTCCGGTGCCAGCGCTCCTCGGTCAGCGGGCCAGTCTGATCGTGGTGGGCAGTCGTGGTCGGAGCGGCGTGCGTCGTGCCCTTGCGGGCTCGGTCAGTGTCGCGGTCTCCGCACGGGCCCAGTGTCCGGTGGTGGTGGTCCCCCCGTTGCGCGAGGTGGTTCCCGGCCCGTCACGAGCTCAGGTCGTGGTCGGTGTCGACGGCTCGTATCTCTCGAGCCGGGCGATCGACTTCGCACTGCGGGCCGCCGCTCAGCGCGGGGTCGGGCTCACGGCCCTGCATGCGTGGATTCCGCGTCCTCCGGTCGACAGTGGTGGCCTTGCCGATGACTGGGCCGCCTCCCGAGCCGCGGAGTGCCGCGCCCTCGACGGCGCGCTCGCAGGGCGGCGGGGGCAGTTTCCCACCGTGGCCATCAAGTCCAAGCTCGCGTGCGACGACCCGGCGCACGCGCTGGCCGTGGAGTCAGCCGGGGCCGCGCTGGTCGTCGTCGGTTCCCGAGGACGCGGCTGCATGGCTGGGGTCCTGTTCGGGTCGGTCAGCCAGGTGCTCCTGCACGAGGCTCATTGCCCCATCGCCGTGGTCCGACCGCGAGCGGCCACTGCCGGGCCGGCCCGAGCAGCGTGACGGCCGCACAGCGGACGCTGACATGTCTCTCCGCAAAGGCAAGTGCGCCGAGTTTCTGATCCACGGAGACGTTCCCTTCATAGGAGGTAGCCGCCATGGCCCAACCGTTCTACCCGCAGCCCACACCGGAGCTCTCAGAGCGGCGCAAGGCGCTCGCTCCGGAGATCCACTCCGCATTCGAGGCGTTCAGTCGCGCGGTGTTCGCCGAAGGCGCCCTGGCTGAGAAGACCAAGCAGCTCATCGCGGTCGCCGTCGCGCACGTCACCCAATGTCCGTACTGCATCGACGGCCACACGCGGCTCGCCCGCCGGAAAGGGGCGAGCGCGGAAGAGCTCATGGAGGCGATCTGGGTGGCGGCCGAGATGCGGGCCGGCGGCGCGTACGCGCACTCCACCCTCGCCCTGCACGCGTCGGGCGAAGTGCCGGCACACGAGCAGCATCGGTGATCCGCACCGAATTCGCTCATCGGGCCCCTCATGGAGCTCGGAGCATGGCCCGTGTGGCTAACAGAATTCTCGAGAGATCTGATCGTGTTCGCGTCGATCTTCAGGGGCCCATCGGTGCGGACGCACGCGGTGGGGAACGAGATGATGCAGGAGAAGTGAGATGATGATGCCCATCGTCGTATTGATTGCGGCCCTGGTCCTGCTCGTGGTGGTCCTCGGGTCGAGCGTCCGGGTGGTCAAGCAGTTCGAGCGCGGGGTCGTCTTCCGATTCGGCCGGGTGGAGGAAGGAACCACCCGCGGTCCGGGAATCGCGCTGCTGGTGCCGTTCGTCGACCGGATGCAGAAGATCAACATGCAGATCGTGACGCTGCCCGTCCCGGCCCAGGACGGCATTACGCGCGACAACGTCACCGTCCGAGTGGACGCCGTCATCTACTTCCGTGTCGTGGACCCCGTGCGCGTCGCGGTCGATGTGCAGGACTATCTCACCGCCGTCGGTCAGCTCGCCCAGACCTCGCTGCGCTCCATCATCGGCAAGAGCGATCTCGACGACCTGCTGAGCAACCGGGAAAAGCTCAACCAAGGCATGGAACTCATGATCGACAGCCCGGTCCTGGACTGGGGGCTGCACATCGACCGCGTCGAGATCAAGGACGTATCCCTGCCCGAGACGATGAAGCGCTCGATGTCGCGCCAGGCGGAGGCAGAGCGCGAACGCCGTGCCCGCATCATCACAGCTGACGGCGAGAAGCAGGCCGCGACCACGTTGTCCGAGGCCGCCGAGACCATGGCCGACCACCCCGCCGCGCTCCAGCTGCGACTCCTCGAGACCGTCGTCGAGGTCGCCGCCGAGAAGAACTCCACCCTGGTCCTGCCCTTCCCCGTCGAGCTGCTCCGCTTCCTCGAGCGCGCCACCCCCGCCGAGTCCGACCAAGGCACGCCGGCGCCCACTACGGCCGCGACCGTTGCCCGGGGAGCCGCACCCTCGCCGGCACCTGCGCCTCCGACGCTGCCGGACGCCGGTGCCTTCGGTGCGCAACGTCAGGAAGACCCCGCTCGGTTCCCCTCGACGGAGCCGGCCGCACTCCGTGACGAGTCCGAATGGAGGCCCGCGATGTCGGTGCCCGATCTGCGGACAGCGGAGAGGTGACGACGGCCTGCCGAGCAGCGCAGGAACGTCACCCACCTGCCATGCCGCGCGTCGAACCTCGCGGTCCAGCGCAGGAGCTGCTGCTGGCCGACCGGGGTCGGCTCGATCTCGGACGCTATCGAGGACTCAGTCGGTGTCTGGCTCGAGCGCGCTGGCGGTGTGGGTGCGCTTCTGAAGGTCGACCCCGATGACGACCGCGTCGCGGGCCTCTGGCTCGACGACCTTGGCGGGCGACCGCGGACGAGGTGGCGACCTCCAGCGTCGAAGCTCCGAAACACACTTCCGCTGAGTGAGCCGCGACCGGAGCGCCGACCGGCTCGAAGAATCCCGGCACAGCCAGCCCGAAGGGCGGCACGAAGCTCACGAGTCAGACCGGTCGGCGCTCCAGAAGCAGACGCTGGACCTATCGCCTGCGCCGCCCAGGAAGCGACCGCAGTGCGACCTCGTGCGCCGCTCAGTCGCAAGCGAGGTCGAGCTACCCTGCTGTGAAGGGGTCGTAGTGAATGCGGATGAGTGGGGTTCCAGCCTCGAGCATGGCTGAAACGGTTGCGCGCACCATGTCAGGTGACCCGCTGATCATTGTCTCGCGATCGGCCCATGCACCGTAGCGGGAGACGACTTCGGCAAGAGTTCCGACCTCGGCGTCTCCGGGTTCGTCCCCGTGTTCGACGACCGGGATCACCGTGAGCCAGGGGTGTTGGCGGGAGAGTGCGCGGAGGCGATCGATGGCGTAGAGGTCGGCGACGTCGCGTCCACCGTAGAAGAGGCCGACTCTGCGAGTGGAGCGGGTGTTCACTAGCTCCTCCAGTATCGCGAGTGCCGGGGAGAGTCCTGTACCTCCGACGACCATCAGAAGGTCGCGCTCCGATTGGGGGGCGAGGGTCAGCTGGCCCATCGGAGGGCCGATGCGCCACACGTCGCCAACGTTGCTGTGGGCGACGATCGCGCGGCTGACCCAACCTTCGGGAACGGCGCGGACATGGAACTCGACGATCCCGTCGCTATCGGGCGCGTTCGCCGGCGACAGCGATCGCCACATACGGGGCCGTTGGGGTATCTCAATGCTGAGGTATTGCCCGGGAGCATAGGGAATCGGAACGCTCGTTTGTGCCCGAACGACAGCGAGATCGTCGAGCAGACGCTGGTGATGCGTGATCCGAGCCATCCAGACGGCGGGCCCGCGCTCGGATTCGGCTGCATCGCGCATGATCGTGGCCACAAAATCGTACGCGTCCCGCCATGCGTGTTCAATCTGGGGAGTCCACCTTGGACCGGACACCTCAGCCATGGCTCTGAGCAACGCGTCGCCCACCACCTCGTAGTGCTTGGCGAGCACGCCGAATTTGCGGTGGTCGCGTCCGAGCTGGCGAAGGAAGATGGCGACGTCGTCCGGTCGATCCACTGTCTGCAGCACGTGGATGAGCGCCTGGAGGAATCGGCTGCGTTGGACCCCCATGGCAACGGGAAACAGGTCCCGAGTCTCGGGTGCCGTGTAGAACAACAGACCGTAGAACAACTTTCCCACTTCGTCAGAACGCGGGGTGATCGCGGCGAAACTCGAACGGATGAGGGAGACCGTGGACGCAACGTCGTTGGAGGACGAGCCGGTACGAGGGACGGGGGTCAGGGCCGGGGCCCACACTGGAGGGTGGGGCTGGCCGGCCCCTTCGGGAACCGTGTCTCGTCTGTGCCTGCCGTCTCTCATCGTCGCTGGCCCCTTCCGAAGCGGGGCTACAAGTCCTCCCACACCCGCGAGCCCGGACGGTACCTCGTGTCACGAGGTAACTGGCGACCGGGCCGCTCTCCTGGCTGACCGTGGGGAGTACGCCACGAGCGTCCACGCCGTTGAAGTCGAGGTGGGACTGCAGCGCCGCTGGCGGGGGCGACGTCGCTTCAGTCGGGTGGCTGCCTCCAACCCCGGTCTGTCGCTGCCACGGGTGGCGGCGGCTGAGCGGTTCGACGCATGGAAGAGCCCGTCAGAGGTGTCCTCCGTCAGGCATGTCCCTTGCCGTGGAGCCGAGACCGGCACCGGCTGAGGCGATGTCGACCTCGTCACCGCGCCCGGCAGTGCCCTGTCCACCGGCTCGGGCGTCTCGGATCGCGCGCCACACGCGGTAGGGCGTGGTGGGCATGTCGATGTCGGTCACGCCGTACTGACGTACTGCGTCGAGTACCGCGTTGACCACCGCCGGGGGAGAGGCGATCGTGCCGGCCTCGCCGACGCCCTTGACCCCGAGAGGATTGGTCGTGGCGGGGGTGGTGGTGCGGTCGGTGGTGAAGGTGGGCAGGTCGGCCGCGGTCGGGAGCGTGTAGTCGACGAAAGTGCCCGAAAGCAGGGTGCCGGAGTCGTCGTAGGCGGCTTCCTCGAACAGCGCCTGGGCGATGCCGTGCGCGAGGCCACCATGGACTTGGCCTTCGACCAGGGTCGGGTTGACCACCGTGCCGACGTCGTCCACGCAGACGTAGTCTCGTAGCTGGACCCAACCCGTTTCGGTGTCGACCTCGACCGCGCACAGATGTGTCCCGTGTGGAAAGGAGAAGTTCTCCGGGTCGAAGGTCGCTTCAGCGTCGATTGACGGTTCGACCCCGTCGGGCAGGTCGTGCGCGGTGAACACGGCCAGCGCGACGTCCTGGATCGTCACGCCCAGGTCGGTGCCCCGCACCGAGAACCGGCCACCGTGAAACTCGATGTCCTCGACGGCGGCCTCGAGCATGTGCGCGGCGATTGGCAGAGCCTTGGCGATGGCCTTCTCGGCAGCCTTGACCACGGCAATGCCCCCGACCGAGAGCGACCGGGACCCGTAGGTGTCCAGCCCGCGAGGTGCCGACGCGGTGTCGCTGTGGAGGACCTCCACGTCGTCGAAGCTCACGCCGAGCTGATCGGCAGCGACCTGGCACCATGATGTCACGTGGCCCTGCCCGTGCGGTGAGATTCCGGTGACGACCTCGACCTTTCCGGTGGGCAGCATTCGGATGCTGCTGTGCTCCCACCCGCCGGCGCCGTAGTTCAGCGAGCCGAGCACCCGCGAGGGCGCGAGCCCGCACATCTCGGTGTAGGTGGAGATGCCGATGCCCAGTTGAACGGTGTCGCCGCTTCGGCGGCGCTGGGCCTGCTCGCGACGCAGCCCCTCGTAGTCGAAGAGCTCCTGCGCCTTCTCGGTGGCGGCCTCGTAGTTGCCGGTGTCGTACGTCAGCGACGACGCCATCATGCAGGGGAACTCGTCATGGGTGATCTAGTTCTTGCGGCGCAGTTCCATCGGCTCCATGCCGAGCTCGACAGCGAGCTCGTCCATCAGCCGTTCGATGCCGAAGGTCGCTTCTGGTCGACCGGCGCCGCGGACGGCGTCGGTGGGCGTCTTGGTGGTGAAGACGTTGGTGCAGGAGAACCGGTAGGCCGGGATCTTGTAGATGCCCGGGTACATGAACCCGCCGAGGATCGGCACGCCCGAGGTCAGGATGCGCAAATAGGCGCCCATGTCGGCGAGTAGGTCGACTTGGAGCCCGGTGATGGTGCCGTCAGTGCGTGCGGACACCGTGAGCTTCTGGATCTGGTCACGCCCGTGGTGGCCCGACAGCAGGGACTCGGAGCGGGTCTCCGTCCACTTGACCGGCTTTCCTAGCTTCTGAGCGACCAGCACGAGCAGGATTTCCTCGGGCGTGACCTGCAGTTTTCCGCCAAATCCGCCACCGACGTCCGGCGCAATGACCCGCAGCCGGTGCTCGGGGATGTCCAGGGTCATCGCTGTCATGGTCCTGAGGATGTGCGGAACCTGGGTGGCGGACCACATCGTGAGCTGTTCAGGGTTCGGATCGACCACGACCGAACGGGGCTCCATGAACGCCGGGATCAGGCGCTGCTGGCGGAAGCGTCGGCGGACCACGATCTGGTCCGGGTCGGACTCGGCAGCCTCGAAGGCTTCGTCGACGTCGCCACCGGTACCCGCCGCGCCGGAGTCGAACCTCCAGACCGCGCTTCGGTTGGTGCCGAGGTGGGGGTGGACCAACGTCGCCCCCGTGGCGAGTGCCTCCTCCATGTCGAGCACCGGGTCGAGCGGGTCGTAGTCGACCTCGACCTTCTCGACCGCGTCCTTGGCGGCCGCAGCGTTGCGGGCGACGACGACCGCGACTGCGTCCCCGGCGAAGTTGACCGTCGTCGGGGCCAGCGGGTGCGCCGCCGGGGCCTTCTGGTCCGGGGTCACCGACCACGCGTTCGGCAGCGCGACCGTGTCGGCAGCCAGGTCGGAGGCGGTGTACACCGCGACCACCCCCGGGACCTGTTCGGCGGCGGCGCGATCAATGCCGGTGATCGTGGCGTGGGCGAAGGGGCTGCGCACCATCGCGCAGTGCAGCATCCCGGTCAGAGCGATGTTGTCGGTCCACTGTGTCCGTCCGGTGACCAGTCGTCGGTCTTCCTTGCGCAGCCGGCCTCGACCGACCTCGGTAGCGGACGGGGAGGGCTCAGTGACGGTCATCAGATACTCCGGTCTGGACTCCGCGGGAAGCGACGAACTTCCGCGGTTCGTGTCGTGAATGCAATGGGTGCATCGAGGTTGCTTCAGACGATTCTCGTGAGTTGCGGCCTCAGTCGTTTCCTCCGTCGGAAACTGTGGTGCGAGAGTGGGCTGACTGTGAGCGCGCCAGTGCGCATCTCGACGGCAAGTCGGATCGCTAGCATGAACTTCTGCGTCGCGCTAAGCGGGCGGCGCGCCTACGATAAGTACCTGAACGGAACGCATCGCTGTGTCGGGAATGTCCGGGGTCGGGTGCACGACGCCGCTGTACTCCCGCGCGTAACGGCGGGATACGTCGAGTGGCAGTATCTACTCCTCGCGGCGGCGCCGCCGGACGAGTCTGCTCCTCGGGGTCAATCGCCAGGAATAACAGCTCCGCAGGCCCCGCAGCGCGTCGGTGGCTCTTCGTCGGCGATCCGCCCGCATTCCGGGCACAACAGGTGCATCCAACACACCGGATCGCCCCCCGTCTCCGGCGCACGGGGCAGTCGAGTGCTCATTGCTTTCCACCTTCCTCGCTGTGCTGCTGGAGGAGTTTCCGGGCTCGAGGGAGGACCGGACGTCAATGAGCCGTCGGTCCCGTGCCTCGGCTGCGCGGCACGGAAAACGAGCCGGAACTTGCCGATCTGAACCTCGTCGCCGTCGGTCAGTACCGCCATGTCACTCAGCGCGCCGTTGACGTACGTTCCGTTGAAACTGCCGACGTCGACGACGACGAAGTCCGCGCCCTGGCGGCGGAACTCCGCGTGTCGACGAGAAACCGTCACGGCGTCGAGGAGGACGTCGCTGTCGGGGTGCCGGCCCACTGTGATCACGGCCTGATCGAGCGGACGGCGGAACCCGGCGTTCGGTCCACGTCGGGCGATCAGCAGCGCTGACTCCGAACGCGCCGCGTCCGCTTCGTCCGTCTCGCACTCTTCGCGCGTTCGGGTCAAGCCCCCCGTCATCCGTGTCATCTGTGTCTCGACTCGGACACGAGTGTTACCGGTGGTGTCGGCTGTTTCTCCCCCGGCACTCCGATGTCGTGGCGGGTCTGCGTTGTACGAGCGTGCCGGACTGCTCTGATCGAACACGACGTACCTCCTTCGAACTTGTCGCCGTCGGACCAGGGTGGCCTGTACTCAAAAATATCGTATCACGATACAGTGGCGTTAGGTGGTCTCGTTCGATTCGGTGAGTGTCGTGCACAGGCGCGCTGGCCCGCCGGTTCAGTGCGCCCTTGTCGCTCCACGAGCTCGACCGCGACGCGTTGCAGACATTGAATCCGGGTGTTCGGCGGGGTCCGGCTCTAGTAAGTGGGACGAGCGAAGCCCTTGGATCTGCGCCGGACCAGTCACGACAGATGCTCTGTCCCTCGTCCGGCGCCATGCGCCCCCGGCGGCTACTCGCGGATGGCCACGGCATGTAGGGCGAGGGCGACTCCCGGGGGAGGGGAGGAGGAGTCACCAGCCCGTCCGTTCAATGCTCTGGGCTGATCCGGCTACCCAGCCGGCACCGGCGCGCTGTCGATCAGGGACGCCGATGGGGGCAGTGACTTGCGGGGGCGTGCGCGAGTCGAGCGTCGCAGTCTCGTGCGGCGTCGCTGCCGCTACTGTCACGACGGTCCGGACCGACACTTCCGCGCTCCCTCAGGGCTTCGCCTCGAGAGGCGTCTGTTCGAACAGCTCGAAGGGATCGCTCGATGGGCCGTCCAGCAGGGTCTGCTCGCCGCCCACGCCGACGATGATGTCGTTGCGGAACCGGGCGCTCGCCCGGCGTAGCTCCTCGACGACGCGTTCGAGGGACGTCACCTCGAGGACGAACCGGTTCCACCCTCCGGGGCGCGGTGTTCTCCCGTCGGGCATCGCCTGGCTTCCGCCGGCCCGGCCGTTGAGAACGGACAGCACGAGGCTGAGGTCGCCGCGCGAAAGCATCGGAGTGGGGCGGGGCGCATGTCCTCGTAGAAGTCCAGGTGTCCGCAGTAGAACGTGATCGCCGCAACGACGTCGTCGACGATGTACCTCAAACTGACCGTGGCCAGGTCTCTTCGGCCTCCGCCGTAACGCCGCCGGGATGTCGGGGAGTCGGATCAGTCGCCGGTCCGGCCGACCTCGGGTTCGGGGACGTCGCGTTGCTCCGCCCGGGCCCGTGCGGCCAGGCTCGTGGCGATGAGCCCGTCGTAGATCAGGATGCCGGCCACCCCGCCGATGAGGGGGCCGACGATGGGCACCCACCAATAGTTGTCGAAGTATGTTCCGGCTCCGGGGAACGCCAGCGGGCCCCACCCCTCGATCCAGGTCCAGAGGCGAGGTCCCAGGTCACGTGCCGGGTTGATGGCGTAGCCGGCGTTGGTGCCGTAGGTCAGGCCGATCGCCACGACGAGGAAACCGATCAGCAGCGGTGCCAGGTTGCTGCCCGGGCCCTGGTTGCGCCGGTCGATCAACGCGGCGATGAGCGCGACCAGGAGAGCGGTCCCGACGATCTGGTCCAGGAGCGGACCGGCGAGTCCGCCGCCGAAGTACTTGGCGGGGAAGGTCGCGAAGACGGCGAACGTGTCGAGGGAGCCGGTCCGCGTGGGCACGTTGTTCGCCACGTCGTAGGCGTTGATGGCGGGCCGGTACACCGCGTAGACCAGCGCGGCAGCGACGAAGGCTCCGACGAGTTGGGCCAGCCAGTACGCGGGGACCTTGGCCCAGGCGAATCCTCGACGCAGAGCGAAGGCCAGGGTGACCGCCGGGTTCAGGTGGGCTCCGGAGACCCCGCCGCTGATGTAGACGCCGAAGGCCACCGCGAAGCCCCAGCCGAAGGCGATGATCAGCCAGTTGCCGGGGCCGAAGGCGTCGGCCTGACGGCCCGAGCCCGGCAGTCCGACCACCGCCACCGCCACCGATCCGCAGCCGAAGGCGATCAGGACGAACGTGCCGAGGAACTCGGCCAGACATTCGCCGCCGAGCCCGCCGAGGATGCGCGGCACACCGACATCGCGCTTCGAGGACGTCATCGTCGCCCCGTTCCTCGAGCACTCGCGACCGCACCCGGTGTCGCGACCGGAGCCGACCCGGGTGGGACGTCGTCCGTCCGGCGTTCGCTGCGAGGAGCCGCCGTCGCGCCGCGGACGGCCCGCACCACCTCCGCGAGCAGCCCGATCAGACGCTCGTCGCGGTCGTCGGTGGGGAGGGGGGCGAGCGCGTCCACGACGGCGATGACTGCCTCGTGGACGACCGCGTGGGCAGGCAGGCGCAGCCACCGGAGCCAGGGGTGGCCGAGCCGGCGCCGAGCGCGTTGCCGCAAGGCCGTCAGGCGGCGATCGCCAGGGGCGACGGCCAGCCCCGTCGTCGTGCAGCACAGCACGACGACGTCGTCGAGTCCGCCCTGCCGCGGACGGATGTCGATGAGGTCCGGCGCCGACGGGGCGAGTCGGGTCCTGGCCCGATCGCTGACCGCGTCGTTGACGCGACGGGCCACGACGGCGACCGCGCCCGGCGTGCACGCTGGGCGGTCGGTGAAGCGCAGCCCGGCCAGCACCGACACGTACTCCATCAGGCACGCGCCCTGCTCGGGGTCCGTGTGCTTGCCGACGTCCAGGCGTGGCAGTCCTGTGACTGCCGGCCGCTCGAGAACCATGTCCGGGCCTTCCCTTCCGAGACGCAGACCCTGGCCCACCAGCGTCGCACGTCGCGTCCATTATGAATGTCGTGCGACAAGAACGATATGCAAGCGCAACAACGTGCTAGCCTGGACGAGCGCAGCGGTAGGTGGCACGACGCGCGCGGGTCCCTCATGCCCCGTCGACGACGTCCGAGGTCGTGCGGGGCGGGCGCGGGCGCGGCCACCGTGTCCGGACCGTCGTGTCCCGCACGAGGAGGCGGTGGAACATGGTCGATCGCACAGAGAGGGCCACCGGTGTCGTCGCCGGTGTCGGCGGCAACCCGGCCACGTTGCGGGCGGTCCGGTGGGCGGCCCGTGAAGCCGGCCGCCGTGGCGTCGGCCTCGACCTCGTGCAGGTCCTGCCCCCGTCGCACCACGACCATGTCCTGCGGGCGCCGCAGGGACGCGCCCGGGCCCTGCTCGAGCAGGGCCGCCAGGTCGCCGCCGCAGTTGCCCCCGACGTCCCCGTCCGCCTCTCCGTGGTGACCGGCGTCTGCGGGCCCGCGCTCGTCCACGTCGCGGAACGCGCCGAGCTCCTGGTCCTGGGCTCCCGCACCGCGGCCGGGGACCTCGACCTGACGGTCGGGCGCGTCGTCGGACACGCGATCGGCCACGCCCGGTGCCCTGTCGTGCTGGTCCCGCAGATCTGGGATCCCGCCGCGGCACACTCCGGCAACGTGCTGGTGCACGTCGACGGCACGCGCGAGTCGATCGGCGCCGTGGCCTTCGCCGCGGACGTGGCCGACCGGTGGGGCGCGCCCCTCCAGCCTGTCGCCGTGGGGGTCCGTCACGGCTCCCGGACCGACGAGCAGGCCACCCGACAGCGGCTGGCGAACGCCGTCGCCGGAACCCCCGATCAGCATCCCGACCTCGCGCTGCACGAGACCGTGGTGTGGGGCAACGCCGCCGAGGCGATCCTGCACGAAGCTCGTGCGCAGGCGCGGCTCATCGTCCTCTGCTCTCGGGGGTACGGTGCGCTCGCGGCATCGCTCCTGGGCGCGACCACCCAGACGGTGATCCGCATGGCGAGCTGTCCGACCGCCGCCCTCCCGTCCGGGGTCGCCGAGGTCTGGGCGACGCGCGGGGTCGGGCAGGTGACGGCGGACGCGTGACGACCTGTGCTCCGCGCAGCAGTGGGGGTCGTCCGGCGAGTCATCATCGAGCCGTGGCGCGGCCGGGTGCGCGGCCCCGGCCTCCCCGCCGACGCCTTCGCCGTCGTCATGGCGACCGGCATCGTCTCGATCGCCGCCCGGGACACCGACCACGCGGTGGTGTCGACCGTCCTCGCGGTGACCGCGAGCGGCGCACTGGGCGCGCTCGCGCTGTGGTCGGCGATCAGCGTCGCGACCACGGGCAGGGCGATCGCCGCCGGCCCGGACCCGCTGGCCCGCTCGTTGCTGCTGTTCAGTGCCGTAGCCGCCTGCGACGTCGTGGCGGCCTGCTCCAGGTCCGACGACGTGGTGTCTGTGGTGCTCGGGGCGGTGGCCGTGGTGCTGTGGCTGGTCCTCGTCCCGCGGACACTGGCGGCACTGCGGTCGCGACCACGCGGGGCGCGAGCCGACGGTGCCCGCGGAGGATGGTTGCTCGCGGCGGTGGCGACCGAGTCGCTCGCGCTCACCGCCGCGCAGCTCACCGGGGCGGGGGTGCTGGTCCCGGTCCTGCTCGGTGTCGCCCTCGCCTGCTGGGTGCTGGGCCTGGCCGTCTACCTCGTGATCGCCGTGCCCGTCGTCCGGCGCGTCGTCGCGGCCCGGGGCGGCGTCGAGGTCCTCGGTCCCGACCTCTGGGTGCTCATGGGCGGGCTCGCGATCGCCACGCTGGCCGGGAGCGGTGTCGTCGCCGCGACCCGGGCCTCGGGGGCGCTCCCCGGGTTGCCCGAGATGCTCGGCCCTGCACCGGTGGGCCTCTGGGTGCTCGGCACGATGTGGATCCCGGTCCTGGTCGCGATGGAGATACGGCGCCGGCGACGGGCGGCGTGGCACTACGAGCGCGCGCGGTGGGCGACGGTGTTCCCGCTGGGCATGTACTCCGCGGCCAGCTCGGGGCTGACGAGCGTCGGAGAGACGACCGGCGTATTGCCCTCGGTGCTGCGGGACACCGGTCACGTCGCCTTCTGGGTGGCGCTCGTGTCGTGGTGCCTCGTGACCACGGGGTTCCTGCGACAGAGCTGGCGGCGCCCGCCGTCTCTGCCGTGGCGTCCCGTGGGCTCGCGGCCCGGATGACGAGGATCGATCCGCGCACGGCGCGCCGCGACCGACCCGACCTCAGGGGCGCAGGCCGAGCTCGGCGGCGAGGGCCGGCGGCAGGTCGTACAGCTCGACGCGCGCCTCCCGGGTGAGGCAGCGGATGCGCAACCGGGCGAGCGCGCGCACGAGTACCGGGTCGCACCCGTCGAGTCCCGAGAGGTCGACGACCAGCTCACGGCACGCCGCGCTCGGCAGCTCGTCGGCGAGGGCCCGCAGGAGCTCGCGGGAGCACCGCTCGAAGCGCCCACGCAGGACGAGGGCGACGCACCCGGCGCCGTAGCGGCGCAATCCCATCGCGCCCCGACCATCAGGGGAGACAGGCTCGACGTGGGCGCGCGCCTCGGTGACCGCGGCGCGACGCCGAGCGGGGAGGTCGGCAGGCAGGTCGACGTCGTCGATGACGAGCCTGTCCCAGGGGCGGACACCCGCGTCGGGGTCGAGGGTCATGGTCGGTTCCTCCTCGCGCCGTGGTCGGGACACCCGCAATCGCTACTATTGTACGTCGTGCACAACGCACGACAAGCGGCTAGCGTGAGGTCCGACGACAGGGACGGAGGGATGCGGATGGCGACCGAGGCAGGACGGGTGCAGGCGTTGCTCACCGCGTACCGCTGGGTGGCCTTCGCGGGCCCGCGGACCACGACGGGTGTCGGTGTGGTCCTCCTCGGCGCGGTCACCGTGCCGCAACTCTCCCTGCTGGGCGGGAGTCGCCCGGGCTGGGTGCACGTGTGGGCCGTGCTGGCCGTCGCGGTCGCGCTGCTCGCCGTGACGGCCATGCTCCGGGCACGCTCCCGCGTGGTGGCGGGCCTCGGCTGGTTCGGGGGCAGCGCCGTCTGCGCCGTGTCGATCACACTCTGGCTCCTCAGCCGGACGGTGGGTCTGCCCGGTCTGGTCGGCACGGTCGGTCGCTGGGACCACCCCGGCGCCACGGCCGCACTGGGCCTCGCGGCCGCCTTCCTCGTGCTGCACGTCTCGCTGCTGCTCGGCGTCACCGTCGCGCGGCCGGGACGCCGGCACTGGCACGACTGACGGACGGGACACCGTGACGACCCTGGACTTCCCGGCCTGGCTGCGCATCGAGCACTGGCTCAACGTGCTGTTCCTGACCCTGCTCATCCGCAGCGGCCACGAGATCCTCGCGACCCATCCCAAGCTGTACTGGCGGGACGACAGCCGGCCCGGCACGGAGTGGGCGCGGTTCACGCGCAAGACGATGCCGACGGACAAGCTCTACGACACCCTCGACGAGGAGGAGAGCTACTCGCCGGTGATCGCCCTGCCCGGCCGGAAGATGCTCGGGATGGGCCGACACTGGCACTTCATCAGCGTGCTGGGATGGATCGCGACCGGGGTGGCGTACATCGCGCTGCTGTTCGGGACCGGGCAGTGGCACCGCTACATCCCGTACTCCTGGGAGATCGTCCCGACGGCGTGGAACGACCTGCTCACCTACCTGAGCTTCGACCTCCCGCCCCTGCTGCCCGGCGAACCCCTCGACGGCATCCAGAAGCTCACGTACGCCGCGGTGATCTTCCTGCTCGCGCCGTTCCAGATCCTCACCGGCGCCGCCCAGTCACCGGCGGTGGAGGCACGCTTTCCCTGGTACGTCCGACTGTTCGGGGGCCGGCAGGCGGCGCGCAGTCTGCACTTCCTCGGGCTGGTCGCGTTCCTGGCGTTCATCGTCGTCCACGTCGCGATGATCGCGCTGTGGGGGTGGGGCGAGCTCAACGCACTCATGATCTTCGGCGAGGTGCGGGACACGGGTTGGGCGAACGCCGCCTCGCTCGGGATCCTCGCCGCGATCGTGCTCGTGCACGTCGCGGCCACCGAGTGGAGCCTGCACCATCCCCGGTCGGTGCAGCGGGTGCTCGGGGCCGTGCTCGAGAAGGTCCGGCATGTGGCGCTGCGGCCGCTCGTGTCCCGTCAGGACTACTCCCGCGCCGCGCTCTCCCCGGAGCACCGCGTCAACGGCAAGCCGCCCGACAGCGACGCCTACAAGACACTCGCCGTGCACGGCTTCGCCGACTGGTGCCTCGACGTCGGGGGGCTCGTCGAACGACCCGTGCGGCTCTCGCTCGACGAGCTGCGCGGGCTGGGCGAGGCGCAGACCCAACGCGTGCTGCACAACTGCGTCCAGGGCTGGTCGAGCATCGGGGAGTGGACGGGACTGCCGCTGCGCGAGCTGCTCGACCACGTGCGGCCCATGCCCGAGGCCCGCTACCTCTGCGTGCTCTCCCTGCAGGACAACGCCCGCGACGAGCCGAGCGCCGACGGCGGCGGGCGGTTCTACGAGGTCATCGATCTCGAGCTCGCCCGCCAGTCGCACACATTGCTCGCCTACGGGATGAACGGCGGGGCCCTGCCGATCAAACACGGGGCGCCGTTGCGGCTGCGCATCGAGAACCAGGTCGGCTTCAAGATGGTCAAGTGGATCGAGCGGATCGAGCTCGTGTCCTCCTACGACGTCATCGGGCGCGGGGCCGGCGGTTGGCGCGAGGACAACGTCTACTACGACAAGGACGTCGCGATCTGATGAGCACCCTGAACGCCGCCGACACCCGTCCGGCCGACCTCGTCCCGCTCGACGACGCGCAGCGCGGGCGGGTGCGCGCCCAGCTCACGCGGGAGGGCATCTCCTGCGGGACCTGCGGAGGCACCGCGTTCGCCGTCGGCGACGCCCTCTACCTGGGCTTCCTGTTCCGCAGCGAGCGCACCGACGCGTGGATGGTCGCGCTGACCTGCACCGAGCCCGAGTGCCCGTCACCGCGCACCGCGGTGCGGGTGCAGGACCCGCGGGGCCTGCTCGGACCCCGCGACAGCACGGGTGAGGCCGCGAGCAGCCAGCGCCGGACCTCCCTGCCGCGCCGTCCGCGCTCGCGCAACGGGACCGGCCCCCAGGCCTCCGCCGCCGCATCGCCGTAGCGGGTCCGGCGGACATCGGGCTCGGCAGGAGGAGGCGGTGATGATGTCGAGCGCCGGGAACGAGCGACGTCTCCAGGAGATCCACGGAGCGGTTGCGGGCCGACGATCGCCGGACTCGCCCGTCGGCTGACGCGCATCGTCTGGCTTTGATCGTCAGGCCGACGTCACCCGGTGGCAACGTGGGCCTCGCTGAGATGATCGAGCCACTCGGCGCGGAGCGCGCGCTCGTAGAGAGCAGTCCGGGCGTTGCCGCAGGCGGACGGCCAGCGGAGGCGGGAGTGGACGACCGCCCCACGCCAGCCGCAGCAACACGCAGCCCGCCAGCCGATGCTCGCGTCGTCGACGCCGGCCCCTTCGAGCGCTTCGCGCCCGTCGACACGCACGTTCAGTGAGTGCAACGAAATGGAGTTAGCCGTCTTCGCGGCCGACGAAACGCTCCTGCAAGGCCCGGCGCGCGACGGGGCCGTCGGCGTCCTCGGCGACCGAGTGGGCGTCCTTCTGGACGACGGCCTTCATGCTGGACCTCCGGGTCCTTCACGTCCGGCGCTGGCCGGCGCGCGGGTCGGGGAGCCCGAGGCGGTCGAGCACCGGCGACAGTCCGGCCAGTTCGACCTCGAGCTCGATGTAGCGACTCCCCTGTTCGTCCGACAACGCGCCGCGGTGGTGCAGCAGGGCCAGCCGGTGGAGGCGGCCCGCGACCAGGGCGCCCCAGCGGATCGACGCGTCGTAGACGCGGGACTCGTCGTGCCGGCGTTCCTCCGACCCGTCGAGGGCGCGCAGCGCCGCGACCTCGGCGAACGCCTGATCCAGGTCGTTGACGACCCCGCTCGGGTCGCGGGTGGGTGCCGGTCGGCGCTCAACTCTCCGTTCGGTCACGGGGCCTCCTCGGTAACGGTGGCGGGGTCAGAGCGGCGGTTCTGCGATGCCCACCACGGCGTCCTGCCCGTCGAGCGTCAGCCAGACACGCTCGGGACCCACAGCCAGGCCGGAGACGGGGGCGCTCCGCGCCGGGCCGTCGGGGAGGGCGTTGCGGAAGGGGATGGTGGCGATGCGCGGCAGGTGGCCGTCGGGGTATCCGGTGAAGCTCCTGGTCGCGAAGACCACGAGCTCGTCGTCGGTGGCGGCGTAGACGCGGGTCTCGTCGGTGCCGACGTGGCGCACCGGAGCGCCGAGATCGGCGCTCGCCACGACGGCCAGGCCCTCGTGGTCCGGCGGCGTCTCGACCGCGAGCAGTCGGTCGCCGTCGCGCTCGGCGACGTAGAGCCGGTCGACCTTCACCCGGTCGCCGGCGCTGTGGCCTGCCCGCACGTCGATGCGGCCCTTCTCCTCGACCTGCCCGGGAGCGCCCTTGTAGTGGGTGATCCCGTCGGGGCCGAGCACGTGGTAGGCCACGGGCCGTCCGCGGGCGGGCCCGTCGAGCTTGGCGTCGGGACTCGCGTGCACGTCCTGCGGCGGGAGCGCGTGCTGGTTGCCCAGGTCGACCGCGGACACGGTCGTGCGGTCCTCGGAGAGGGCGAGCAGGGCGCGGGAGCCGTCGTCGGTGGCGAGGAAGTCCGGTGCGCGGCCGAGGGGGAGCGCCCCCACGGGCCGCAGGTCGCGGACGTCCAGCGCGACGACCTCATCGGCGTCCGGCCGGGCGACGTACGCCACGGACGGGTCGCTCGGGTCGGTGACGACGTTCTCCCCGACGCGGCCCAGCGGGGGGGACAGCGTCATCCCGGGGGCGCCGGGGTCGACGCGGGCGACGCGGCCGTCGTCGGTGAGCGCGAGCAGGGCGTGGGTGCCCGGCGACCAGACCGGTTCGTGCAGAGCCGCGTCCGTGTGCCGTACGACCACGACCGGGGCCGGCCCGGCGTCCCCGGCGGTCGCGCAGCCGGTGACCAGCAGGGCGGGCAGGACCGCCGCCGCGAGTGCCCCGAGGGTGCTGTACGAGCGGCTCCGGCTCACGACGCGCGCCGGGTCAGGTCCCGCTCGGGGCGCTCCCCGCGCGGCGGGTATCCGCGGACGGCGGCCGCGAGCACCTCGGCGAGGTGCACCGGAGTGCGACCCACGTCGGACTGCTCGATCTGGGTGCGGCAGCTGTAGCCGTCGGCGATCACCAGCGTCTCGGGGTCGGTGTCGCGCAGGATCGGCAGCAGCTTGTCCTCGGCGCACGCCATCGACACGTCGTAGTGGCCGTCCTCGAAGCCGAAGTTGCCGGCGAGGCCGCAGCAGCCGGCGTCGAGCACCTCGAGGTCGACACCCGCCCGCGCCGCCACGGCCTGGTCGGCGTCGGTGCCGAGCACGGCGTGCTGGTGGCAGTGCGGCTGGGCGACCGCGCGCCGGTCGAGACGTGTCGCGGGACGCCAGTCGGGCGCCTCGGCCTGGAGCAGTTCGGCCAGCGTGTACGTCTGCGCGGCCAGGCGGTGGGCGTCCTCGTCCCCGTGCAGCAGCTCGGGCAGGTCGGACCGGAACACCGCGGCACAGCTGGGCTCGAGGACCAGGATCGGGGTCCCGTCGCGGAGCTGGGGCCGCAGCACCTCGAGCGTGCGCCGCAGGACCCGCTGGGCAACCGGCAGCTGACCGGTGGAGATCCAGGTGAGCCCGCAGCAGACCTCGGCGTCGGGGACGGTGACCTGGAAGCCCGCGGCCTCGAGGACGGTGACGGCGGCACGCGCGATGGCCGGGTGGAATGCGTCGGTGAACGTGTCCGGCCACAGCAGCACCCGGCCCCGCGGGTGCGGTTCCGCGGGGACCTGCGGGGTGCGCCGGGCGAACCAGGTGACGAAGCGCTCCTCGGCGAAGCTCGGGATCTCCCGCTGCGGGGCGACGCCACCGGCCTTCTTGACCAGCCGTGACAGGCCCGGCGTCGCCGTGGTGCGGTTGACCAGGCGGGCCACGGGGGCGGCACGCGTCGCCAGACGCGCCCAGAGCGGGAGCCAGCCCATCGACCAGTGGGCGAGGGGTCGGCGCCAGGCCCGGCCCGCGTAGTGGTGGGAGAGGAACTCGGCCTTGTAGGTGGCCATGTCGACGTCGACCGGGCAGTCGCTCCTGCAGCCCTTGCAGGCCAGGCACAGGTCGAGCGCGTCGCGCACCTCGGTCGAGCGCCAGCCGTCGGTGATGACCTCGCCGCGCATCATCTCGAACAGCACCCGGGAGCGGCCGCGGGTGGAGTGCTCCTCCTCGCGGGTCGCCCGGTAGCTCGGGCACATGACCCCGCTCTCGTGTCCCCGGCAGTGGCCGATGCCGACGCAGCGGGAGACCGCGGATGAGAACCGGTGGGAGTCGTCGGGGTAGTCGAAGAAGGTCTCCGGTTCCCAGGGCCGGTGGTCGCTGCCCTGGCGCAGGTCGGTGTCGAGGCGGCGGGGGTGGACGACCTTGCCGGGGTTCATCTTCTCGCCCGGGTCGAACAGCGCCTTGAGCTCGCCGAACGCCTCCACGATCCGTTCGCCGAACATGATCGGGAGCAGCTCGCCGCGGGCCTGCCCGTCGCCGTGCTCGCCGGAGAGCGACCCGCCGTACGACGCGGCGAGCTGCGCGGCCTCGACGAGGAACGCCCGGAAGTCCGTGACGCCGCCCGCCGTGCCGAGGTCGAAGGGGATGCGGCAGTGCACGCAGCCCTGGCCGAAGTGCCCGTAGACGGCGGTCTCGCCGAGGCCGTGGCGGGAGAGCAGGTCGAGGTAGTCGCGCAGGTAGTCGCCGAGCCGGTCCGGTGCGACGGCCGCGTCCTCCCAGCCCGGGTGGGTCTGGGAGCTCAGCGGCGGGTAGGCCGTCGCACCGAGACCGGCCTCGCGGGCCTCCCAGAGCTGTTGCTCGGACAGGGGCTGGTCGAGCACCTTCGCGCTCGGGGGATCGTCGCGGCGCCGCAGCTCGTCGACCAGGCCCCGGGCGGCCCGGTCGACCGCGTCCTGATCGTCGCCGGAGAACTGGGCCATCAGCCAGGACTCGCCGCGCGGGAGCTCGGCGATGGCCTCGTCGGCCAGTGACTCGTTGCGCTCGAGCTCGACGAGCCGGGAGTCGATACCCTCCAGCGCCGAGGGGCCGTGCGCGACCACCGCGGGCACGTCCGACGCGGCCGCGACCACGTCCGGGTAGCCCAGGACCACGAGGGCCGACGCCGACCGGGTGGGGAAGAGCTCGATCTCGGCCTGCAGGACGGTGACGAGCGTGCTCTCGCTGCCGACCAGGGCCTTGGCGACGTCGAAACCCTGCTCGGGCAGCAGCGCGTCGAGGTTGTAGCCCGAGACCCGCCGCGGGATGTCGGGGTAGCGCGCCCGGATCTCCTCGGCGTGCCGGTCCCGCAGGGCGCGCATCCCGCGGTACAGCTCGGCGCGCCGGCCGCCCGCGGCGAGGATCCGCTCGTACTCCTCGTCGGACGTCGGGCCGACCCAGCATCGCAGCCCGTCGTAGGTGAGGATCTCCAGGCGGCGCACGGAGTCGGCCATCTTGCCGTACGCCTGCGCCGTGGAGCCGCACGAGTTGTTGCCGATCATCCCGCCGATCGAGCAGCTGGCGTGGGTGGAGGGCTTGGGCCCGACCCCGAGGCCGTGCGCGGCGAGCTGGTCGTTGAGCGGGTCGAGCGCAGCGCCCGGCTCGACCACGGCGGTGCGGGCCTCGACGTCGAGCGACACGAGCCGGTGGCAGTACTTGGTCCAGTCGAGCACCACCGCGGTGTTCGTCGTGCTGCCGGCGAGGTTGGTGCCGCCGCCGCGGGACAGGATCGGCACCCCGTGCTCGTGGCACACCGCCACGGCCGCCTCGGCGTCGTCGACGGTCCTCGGCACGACGACGCCGATCGGGACCTCGCGGTAGTTCGAGGCGTCCGTGGAATACGCCGCGCGGGACCCGGCGTCGAAGCGCACCTCGCCGTCGACGCGGTCGCGCAGCGCGGCCTCCAGGCCGACATCGGTGTCGGTCCCGGCCCGAGCGCGGCGGACGCGGGGGAGATCCAGGTCGACGATCACCGTTGCCCCCCGGGCAGGTGCGACTTGATCGACTCGGTGAACTCGTGAGTCTTCTGCTTGACGCCCTTCTCAGCGATGCCGAGGGTCTCCGGGTCGCCCTTCGCGACGGCCTTCGCGGCGTGCTTGAGCTGCATCTTCATGATGTGCGGCGGCACCGGCGGGATCTCCGGGTCGACGACGACCTCGAGCACGCAGGGCACGTTCGACGACAGCGCCTCGTCCCAGGCCCCACCGATGTCCGCGGGGCTGTCGCAGCGGATCCCGCGCAGGCCCAGCAGCTTCGCGTACTCCGCGTACGGGACGTCGGGGATCCATTGGCTGCCGGGGTACTTCGGGTCGCCGGCCATCGCGCGCTGCTCCCAGGTGACCTGGTTGAGGTCCTGGTTGTTGAACACGCAGAACACCAGCGGCGCGCTCTGGAACCGCTCCCAGTACCTCTTGATGGTGATCAGCTCGAGCATGCCGTTCATCTGGAAGACGCCGTCGCCGATCAGCGCGATGATCGGGCGGTCGGGGAAGGCGAACCGCCCGGAGATCGCGTACGGGGTGCCCGGTCCCATGGTGGCGAGGTTGCCGGCCAGCGACGCCTTCATCCCCCGGCGCATCCTCAGGTGGCGCGACCACCAGTTCGCCGTCGATCCGGCGTCGGTGGTCAGGATTGCTCGATCGGGCAGCCGCTTGGAGAGCTCGTGGACCACCAGCTCGGGGTTGAGCGGGTCGGCGTCGTCGTGGGCGCGGTCGTCGAGCACCCGCCACCACTCGTCGACCTGTTTCTCGATCTGTTCCCGCCACGAGCGATCGGTCTTGCGCTCGATCATGGGGATGAGCTCGCGCAGCGTGTCGCCCGCGTCGCCGACGAGGTGGGACTCCATCGGGTAGCGCACGCCGATCATCCGGCCGTCCAGATTGATCTCGACGCCGCGAGCCTGGCCTTCCTCCGGCAGCCACTCCGCATAGGGGAACGCCGTGCCGACGAACAGCAGCGTGTCGCAGTTCGACATCACGAAGTCGCTGGCCGTCGAGCCCAGCAGCCCGATGGGCCCCGTCACGTAGGGCAGATCGTCGGCCGGCTCCACCCGGCCGAGGGAGGTCTTCGCGACTCCCGCCCCGAGCAGCTCGGCGATCTCCATGACCTCGTCCGCGGCGGTCTGCGCCCCCTGCCCGACCACCATCCCCACCTTGTTCCCGCTGTTGAGGATGTCGGCGGCCTTGCGCAGCTCCTCGGGCGGCGGGATCACGCGGGGCTGGCTCCAGCCCACGCCGGAGAACACGGCGCCGTGCTCGCGCGGCGGGGACTCCACCGCCTCGGACTCGCCGACGTCCTCCGGGATGATCACGGCCGTCACGGAGCGGTTGGTCAGGGCGACCTTGCACGCCCGGTCGATCAGGTGGCGGGCCTGGCCGGGGACCATGCAGGTCTGGATGAAGTCCGAGGCGACGTCCTTGTACAGCGAGTTCGGGTCGATCTCCTGCTGGAACGCCGATCCCAGCCCGATCCGCTTCTGCTGTCCGATGATCGCCACCACCGGCTGGTGGTCGAGCTTGGCGTCGTAGAGCCCGTTGAGCAGATGGATGGTGCCGCCCCCCGAGGTGGCCATCGCGCAGCCGATACCACCGGTGAACTTCGCGTGGGCAGTCGCCATGAACGCGGCCATCTCCTCGTGGCGAGCCTGGATGAGCTCAGGATCGCCCTCGGCTCGGTCCAGCGCGCCGAGCATGGCGTTGATGCCGTCCCCGGGATAGCCGTAGATGCGGTGCACGCCCCACTGACCCAGGCGCTGGAGAACGTAGTCCGCGACGAGCATCAGGCCTGACTCCTTCCGGTTCGAGTGGCTCGAGGATGACACAACATCGTGCGCTATGCACGACGTGTTTCCAATACGAAGTGCGCATGGTACGACGTACCGGTGACCAGGAATGTGCCCATCGAGGGCCTGGAAGTGGCGGCCTACACGCTGCCCACGGACGCCCCGGAGTCCGACGGCACGCTGACCTGGGAGTCCACGACGATCGTCGTGGTGCAGGCGCACGCGGCCGGGTGCACGGGGCTCGGCTACACCTACGCCGGATCGCCGGTGGCCACGGTGGTGGAGAGCGCGCTGGCCGACGTCGTGCGGGGGCGCGATCTGCTCGCCGTGCCGGCTGCGTGGGCGGCGATGCACGCCGCGGTGCGCAACCTGGGGCGTCCCGGCGTCGTCGCCGAGGCGATCTCCGCGGTGGACATCGCGCTGTGGGACCTGCACGCCCGCGTGCTCGGAGTTCCGCTGTCGGTGGCGCTGGGCGCGGTGCACGAGGCCACGCCGGTCTACGGCAGCGGCGGGTTCACCTCGTACGACGACGAGCAACTGCGCACGCAAGTGGGCGGGTGGGTCGACGAGGGCATGACCTCGGTCAAGATCAAGGTCGGGCGGTGTCCCGAGGACGACGAGCACCGGCTGGACGTGGTCCGCAAGGCCGTGGGCGACGGCGTCGAGCTGATGGTCGACGCCAACGGTGCCTACACCCGCAAACAGGCCCTGGGCTGGGCGGGACGGCTCGCGGACCGGGGCGTCACCTGGCTGGAGGAGCCGGTGAGCTCCGACGACCTCGAGGGGCTCGCCCTGGTCCGCGACCACGGTCCGGGTGGCGTCGAGATCGCGGGCGGCGAGTACGGCTACGACCTGCCCTACTTCCACCGCATGCTCGACACCGGCGCGGTGGACTGCCTGCAGGCCGACGTCACGCGCTGCGGCGGCTACACGTCCCTCGCGCGCGTGGCCGCCCTGTGCGACGCCCGCAGCATGGACCTCTCGCTGCACTGCGCGCCTCAGGTCAGCGCGCACGCCGGTATCGCCGTATGGCACCTGCGCCACCTCGAGTACTTCCACGACCACGTGCGGATCGAGACCCGCGCGTTCGACGGCGTCCTGCGCCCGGAGCCCGACGGCACCCTGCGTCCGGACCGCACCCGCGCCGGGCACGGGCTGACGCTGCGCGCCGGCGCCCTCGAGCCCTACCGGATCGCCTGATGCCACCGGTCCCCGCCCAGCGACCCTCGACTCCCCGGGAGCGCCCGTGACCACCCAAGAAGTTCCGCCGGCCCAGCCGGCGGGCCCCTCGCGCGACGTCTCCGACGGGTCGACCGCCACCTTGGCCTCGCCGCAGGTCCTGCGCGAGTACGCGCTGCTCGCCGACGGCGAGCGCGGCGCGCTGCTGGGGCCGCGCGGCGACATCGTGTGGATGTGCGCCCCGCGCTGGGACTCGCCCGCCGTGTTCGCCGGCCTGCTCGCTGCACCCGGGCACTACGACCTGACCCCGACCGAGCGGTACGTGTGGGGCGGGCACTACGAGGACGCCTCGTTGATCTGGCGCAGCCGGTGGATGACCGACGGCGGCCCCGTCGAGAGCCGGGAGGCGCTCGCCCTGCCCGCTGACAGGGACCGACTCGTGCTGCTGCGCCGAGTGCTCGCCGACGACGTCCCGGCCTCGGTACACGTCGTGCTCGACCCGCGCGGTGAGTACGGGCGCCACCCGCTCACCGAGCTGCACCGCGACGACGCGGGCTGCTGGACCGGTCGGATCGGTGACCTGCGGATGCGGTGGCGCGGTGGCGGCGACGCGGTCCCGGTGACGGTCGACGGCGGCACCCGCCTCGAGCTGGAGATCGTCGTCCCGCCTGGCCGTCAGCACGACCTCGTCCTGGAGATCGGCCTGCGACTGCCCGACCAGGCCCCCGACCCCGACCTCACCTGGCGGGAGACCGAGACCCGCTGGCAGGCGAACGTCCCGGCGTCCTCGCGGCTCATCGGGGCGGCTCCGCGTGACGCCGCCCACGCCGCCGCCGTGCTGCGCGGCATGACCACGAGCTCGGGCGCGATGGTCGCCGCGGCCACCACCAGCCTGCCCGAGCGTCCCGGCGGACGGGCCAACTTCGACTACCGCTACACCTGGGTCCGCGACCAGTGCTACGCCGGGCGCGCGGCCGCGCTCGCCGGTCTCGACGACCTGCTCGACGACGCCGTGCGCTTCCTCGGCGCCCGGCTGCTCGACGACGGACCCCGGCTCGCCCCGGCCTACGCGGTCGACGGCGGCCCGGTCCCCGACGAGACCCACCTCGGCGTGTCCGGCTATCCCGGCGGCGGGGACCGGATCGGTAACCGCGGCGGGCACCAGTTCCAGCTCGACGCCTTCGGCGAGATGCTGCTGCTCCTGGCTGCGGCCGCGGAGCGTGGCCGGCTGGACGCGGACGGTTGGCGGGCGGTGGAGATCGCCGTCACCGCCATCGAGCAGCGGTGGAGGCAGCCCGACGCCGGGGTGTGGGAGCTCGAGGACCGGGAGTGGACCCACAGCCGACTGGTCTGCGTGGCGGGCCTGCGCGCGGTGAGCGCCACCACGGGCAGGGGTACGGCCGGGCGCTGGTCGGCGCTCGCGGACACGATTCTCGCCTACACCGCTTGCACCTCCACCCACCCGAGCGGACGTTGGCAGCGCGCCGCCGACGACCCCCGTCCCGACGGGGCGCTGTTGCTCGCCGCGATCCGCGGGGCGCTCCCGGCCGACGACCCACGCAGCCGCGCGACCCTCGAGGCCTACCTGCGGGAGCTGACGAGCGAGGGATACGCCTACCGGTTCCGCGTCGACGACCGGCCCCTCGGTGACGCCGAGGGCGCCTTCCTGCTCTGCAACTTCATCACCGCCCTGGCCTGCCAGCAGCAGGGCGACGCGCTGTGCGCCCGCCACTTCTTCGAGCGCGGACGGTCGGCCTGCGGGCCGCCCGGCCTGCTCACCGAGGAGTTCGACGTCACCCAGCGCCAGCTGCGCGGCAACCTGCCGCAGGCCTTCGTCCACGCCCTGCTGCTCGAGGCCGCCACGGTCCTCGCGCCGCTCGAGGACGGCGCCCCCAGCACCACCCACCGAACGGAGGAACGATGACCAGGACCGCAGTCGTGACCGGGGGCACCGCCGGGGTCGGGCGCGCGACCGTCCGCGAGCTCGCCGCGGCGGGCTACGACGTCGCCGTCCTGGCGCGGGGGCAGGCGGGCCTCGACGGTGCGGCCGCGGACGTGAAGGGCGCCGGTCAGCGGGCGATGCTGATCGTCTGCGACGTCGCCGACGCGGACGCGGTCGAGCGGGCGGCCCACCAGGTGGAGGAGGGTCTCGGCGAGATCGACCTCTGGGTCAACGTCGCGTTCGTCGGGACCCTGGCCTTCTTCTGGGACACCACCGTCGAGGAGTTCCGCCGCGTCACCGAGGTCACCTACTTCGGGCAGGTGCACGGCACGCGCGCCGCCCTGGCCCGGATGCGGCCCCGCGATCGGGGCGTGGTCATCAACGTCGGCTCGGCCATGGCCGACCGTTCGATCCCCCTGCAGGCCGCCTACTGCGGCGCCAAGCACGCGATCAAGGGCTTCACCGAGTCGGTGATCACCGAGCTGGCGCACGAGCAGAGCGGGGTGCGTGTGTGCACGATCCAGCTGCCGGGACTGAACACCCCGCAGTTCACCTGGAACCTCGAGCGGGTGGACGGCCACCCCCGCCCGGTGGCGCCGGTGTGGCAGCCCGAGGTCGCGGCGCGCGCGATCCGGTTCCTCGCCGAGCACCCGCGCCGCAACATGTGGGTCGGTCTCGCCACCGTCTACACGATCCTGGGCGAGCGCCTCGCGCCCAAGCTCGTCGACTTCTACCTCGCGCGGTACGGGGTGGCGGGCCAGCAGACGAGCGCGGACCTGCCTCGACGCGGCTCGAACCTCGACGAGCCATGCGACGCCGAGGTCGACGCCGGAGCGCACGGGCCGTTCGACGACGAGGCGTGGACCCGCGACCCGCAGACGTGGGCCTCGGTGCACCGTCGCGCCCTGCTCGGCACGATGGCGGCCACCGTCCTCTCCGGCACCCTGCTCCTCGTCGGTGTGCGCGGTCGGGGCCGCAAGCGTGAGGGGCTCCGCCGGTGACCGGGCGGTCCCGGCGGGCCGACCTCGTCCACGCCGGCCACGTCGTCCATGGAGCAGCCCTGGTGCTGTGCCCCGCTCGGGTGGCGGCACGGGCCGACGGGGGAGCGGACGGGCGGAGCGAGGTCGCCTTCATCCGGGTGCTCGGTGCGCGACACGCCCTGCAAGGGCTGGCGGGGCTGACGGCGCCGCGGTGGATGTCGCCCACCCTCGGCGGCGCGGTCGACGTCCTCCACGCGGTGAGCATGGTCGGACTGGCCCTGCTCGACCGCGATCATCGGCGCGGCGCGTCGGCCGGCGCGGCGATGGCACTCGCGTTCGCTCTCGCTGACCGGTGGGCGGCCGCGGGACGGTGAGCTGCCCGGACGCGCCCTTGTTGCGCTGCGCCATGATCGTGCATGGTGCACGACGGGGGACGCGGGAGGCCTCGCCGCCACCGGAGGGGGACCACGATGGGACGATACGGGTATGGGTGAGCCAGTCGGGAGGGCCGTGCCGGACGCGCCGGGGCGCGCGCCGTTCGCCGAGCGCCTGGAGCTCGCCCTGCGGGGGCTGCTGGAGCTCAGCGTCGGCGTGCTCAGTGACATGGAGGAGAACGTCTCCCCGTCCCACCTGCGCGCGCTGCAGGCGCTGGACCACCTCGGGGGAGCCAAGGTGACCGTGCTCGGCGACGCGCTCGGCGTACCGCCCTCGACGGCGAGCCGGATCAGTGACCGGCTCACCGCCGCGGGGCTGATCACCCGCGAGGTCGCGCCCGACAACCGGCGCGCGACCCTGCTCGAGCTCACCCCCGCCGGCCGGGAGGTCCTGTCCGATCTTGCCGGGGCGCGGGCCACCGCACTGGAGCGTGTCACCGCGTCCATGACCCCGGAGGAGCGGGACGCCCTGCTGCTCGGAGCAGAGGGCTTTGCCCGCGCCTACGGGGAACTCGACCACGGCGTGGATGAGGAGCCTGCGGGCACGGGCCCGTGACGGCTCGTCCGCCGTCCCCGCGGGAGATCGTCGCGGATCTGGTCGACCGGGTCCTCGACGTCCCCGGCTCCCGCGCCGCACCCACGGCCGTGGCGTGGCTGCGCACCGTGCTCGACGCGGACAGGGTCGAGGTGCACCTGCTCGACCGGCGCCGGGAGCGCCTCCACCTCGCCGCCGCCGCGACGCGCGACCCGGCGTCCCGGGCGGTCGAGCACCACCTCGACGTGCGGGAGAATCCCGTCGCCCAGGCGCTGCGGGCCGAGGTGGTGCTCACCTACCGCGTGGGGGACGAGGAGGTCCGCCACATACCGCTCGAGGCCCACGGCCACACCCACGGCGTCCTGACCGTGGCGGGACCGGTCGGGCACGGGGCCGACGACGTCACGACCGTGTCGTTCGCGCCGTCGGACTGGCGGCGGCTGGGCCGGACCCTGGCCCTCCTCCTCCGTCAGGCGGCCACGACGACCGACGAGCTCGAGCTGGCCCGGCGCACGTACGACTACAGCATCGCCGCGGAGCTGCAGTGGGACCTGCTGCCGCCGGCGGACGTCGCGACCGACCGCATCGCGCTCCGTGCCCTCGTCGAGCCCGCTCCCCGCGTCACGAGCGACCTGTTCGACTGGTCGCTCAACGGCGACCGTCTGACCGTCGCGCTGCTCGACGCGGCCGGGCGTGGGCTGGTCGCGACCCAGGTCGGGGACCTCGCCCTCGCCGCCCTGCGCAACGCCCGGCGCAGCGGCCTGGCGATCGCGGAGCAGGCGGCGCTGGCCGACCAGGCGCTGTGGGACCGTCACCACGGTCACGCGGCCGTCGACGCCCTCCTGCTCGAGATCGACCTCACCGGGGGCACGGCGAGGGCGGTGCACGCCGGTTCTCCGGTCGTCCTGCGTCGACGCGATCACGAGGTGGAGCTGCTCGACCTCGGCGCCGTCCATGAGCCCCTCGGCCTGCTCGACCGCACGCGGTACGACGCCGGGGTCGTCGACCTCCGTCCCGGCGACGTGATGATGCTGCTCTCGGACGGCGTCGCCGCAGCCCGTGATCCCGACGGCCGCGTGTTCGGGGTCGACGCGCTGGCCCATCGACTCGCGCACACCAGCGTGCCCCGCGACCTACCCTCCTGGCTCGTCGGCGAGCTGCGCGCCCGCGCGGGCGGGGACCTCGAGGACGACGCCACGGCGCTGGTGCTCGAGTGGCACGGGCAGGCGTCGCGTCCGGAGGGCTCAGGCCGGCGCGATGGCGTCTGACGGCTGTGCGGCCCGCTCGGGCCGGCGGTTGACCTCGAGCACGGGGGACCGGCTGAGGACGACGGTGCCGATCGCCAGGAGCAGCGCCCCGAGGACGGCACCGACCAGCCATGGCCCGGTCCGGATGCGTTCGTCGAAGACGAGAACGCCCCAGGCGATCGCGACCAGCGGGTTGGCCAGTGTCAGTCCCGGTTCGGTGGCGAGCAGCAGGCCGGCGTTCATCGAGCTCTGGAGCAGCGCGAAGGCGGCGGTGCCGACGGCCAGCGCCGCGTAGGTCTGCCACGTACCGAGCGGGGCAGCGAGGCCGTGGTGGGTCGTCGCACCGGCCGCGGCAAGCAGCGTCGCCGTGGCGCCGTAGCCGACACCCGAGGCGAGACCGAGCAGCGCGGCCCTCCGGTTGCCGCGGGCGGACGCACCGGCTGCCGCGGGGCCGCCCATCAGCACGACGAGGGCACCGAGGCCGACGGCCCACGTCGTCCCCGGCACGGTGGTCGGGTCGCCGTGCTTCGGTGCCAGGCAGAAGAGCACCGCGGCCAATCCGACGGTCATGAGGACGATCGCCACCTGGTCCCGGCGCACGAGGCGCACGCCGAACAGGAGGCTGGTCCCGAGGACGGCCAGGGGGAACTCCATGACCAGGACGGGCTGGACGGCGACGATCCGGCCGATGGAGAGCGCGCCGATGTGCACGGCCAGACCCAGCACGCTCGCGCCGAGCCCGGCGAGCCATCCGGGGCGCCCGAGGAGCTGGACCACGAGTCGCAGCGGCCCGCCTCTCGGGCCGGGTTCCGTCCGCATCGAGCGGCGTTGGAGAAGGTCCCCCACCGCGTTCAGGGTCGCGGCGAGCATCGCGAGGACGAGGGGCAGGATCACCGCCGCCTCCTGTGCCCGCTCCGGCCCGCCGGCGCCGGACGGCCCCGGCACATCGTGGTGTGCCGGGGCCGCCTGGTCGCGCTCAGCGGTGCGTCCTGGCGCCGCCGATGCCGCCGAGGGCTGCGGCGACGACCGAGACGCCGAGCCAGAGGGCGCCCCAGCCGCTGGCGTCGGTGGTCGACTGCGCCAGCGACCCGGTGCTCGGCGGTGGCGCCGATCCGGCCCCGGCGAGCATCGTGCCGACGTCGCCGGCCAGCGCGCTGCCTCCGACCACGCCGAGCGCGACGAGGCCGGCCGTGGTCAGGGCCCAGACCAGGACCCCGTGCAGGACACCCCCGTCGCGACGCTCGGGCCCGGCCACCCGGCCGGCCAGCACGCCGCCGACGAGGAACGCGACGAGCGCGAGCACCGCGCTGACGATGCTGGAGGCCGCGCTCTGCTGGGTGCCGAGGTCGAGCCAGCCGAACCCGACGAACAGCAGCTCCAGGACGAGGAAGACCGGCAGCGCGACCAGCGCGCCGGCCCACACGGCCCCCCAGTGGAGGCCCGTGCCGACCGGTTCCTGCGCGGACCGCTGCCCGCCCTCCTCGTGGACCTCGTCCCGGGGTGCCGTCGTCCCCGAACCCGACCTCGATCGATCGACGTGCGTCGTCATGTTTCCTCCTCGCGGTGACGTCGGACCGTCCTTCCGGCGCCTGCGCCGGTCGCGGGTCACCTGGCCCGGACCGGCCTGCCAGCGCCGTCCCACGAGGATAGGCAAAACCTGCTTATTGCAAAACGTGCATCACGCACGAAATCTGAGTCGGTGCATCGGAGGTGGCGACGGTGACCGTCGCCCGGCCCACGGCCGCCGTGGCGACGTCGCTCCACCCTCGAACGCTTGGCCGCCGGCCCTGCGGCGGAGCCCGTGGCGGCTCAGCCGCAAGATGCACGTGATGGACCAGATGCACGACGTGCACAACGCAACACAATGGGCACCCTCGGCGCATGACTTCGACCGCAACGCCGCGTCCGCTGGTGTTCACCCTCGGGCACCGAGAGCTGATCATCCGCCGGCGCTATCAGCTCCTCAGCATCATCAACGACATCCTCATCGCCGTCTGGTTCACCATCGGCAGCTTCATGTTCTTCTCCGACAAGCTGACCTACGCCGGCACCTGGCTGTTCGTCATCGGCAGCATCGAGCTGCTCATCCGCCCGGCCATCCGCCTGATCCGCCAGATCCACCTGCAGCGCCTGCCCGGCTACCAGGGCGTCCGCGCACCCGAGTCGGAGCACGACTTCTGAGGCCACCACCGACTCGTGCCGCGGCTCGAGACGAGGTGCGCACCTGGCGCGCGGCGGCGGGTGTGCGGCGGACGCCGGAGGCGCCCCGTCCGCGGGCGGGGCCGTCGACCTTCTCGCCGGTCACACGGGTGGGTCCGCTCGTGTCGTCGACGCCCGTCCCTCCGGCGGCTCGCTGCCGATCCGACGCGTCCAGGAGCGCACCCGCCCAAGAAGTCGTGCATTGAGCACGTTGTGCCCACATCACATCGAGCCGCTAGCATGCCCAGAGTGCGCCGCGGAATGGGCGGCCCGTTCCGACAGGCGGGAGGTTCCATGGGTCTGCGGCAGTGGCTGGCGTCGTGGCCGGTGATCCGGCAGATCACCGCGGGCGACTCGGGTGGGCACGGAGCGGCGGTGAAGAGTTCGGTCAGCGTTCACGTGGACCCGCGGATCGCGTCGGCCGACACCGTCGTGAAGTCGGTCTGCCCGTTCTGCGCCGTCGGTTGCGGCCAGGACGTGTCGGTCCGGAATGGCCGGGTCGTGCAGATCGAAGGTGACCCGGACTCGCCGATCAGCCGGGGGCGGCTGTGCGCCCGGGGGTCGTCGAGCCTGCAGTTGGTGACCAGTCCGCTGCGGGAGCACCGGGTGCGCTACCGACGCCCGTACGGCACGGAGTGGGAGGACCTGGACCTCGACACCGCGATGGACATGATCGCCGACCGGGTGATCGCCTCGCGGCGGAAGGGCTGGCAGTGGGAGGCCGAGGGTCTCCGGGTGCGCCGGACCCTCGGCCTGGCCGGCCTCGGTGGCGCCACGCTGGACAACGAGGAGAACTACCTCATCAAGAAGCTGTTCACGGCCATGGGGGCAGTGCAGATCGAGAACCAGGCCCGCATATGACACTCCGCCACCGTCCCCGGTCTGGGGACCAGCTTCGGTCGGGGCGGCGCCACGACCTTCCAGCAGGACCTGCAGAACGCCGACTGCATCATCGAGCAGGGCTCGAACATGGCCGAGTGCCACCCGGTGGGGTTCCAGTGGGTGATGGAGGCGAAGGCCCGAGGCGCCAGGGTCATCCACGTCGACCCGCGCTTCACCCGTACCAGTGCCCTGGCCGACATCCACGTCCCACTGCGCGCCGGCACCGACATCGCCTTCCTGGGCGGGCTGATCAACCACGTCCTGCAGGGTGGCCACGAGTTCCGTGAGTATGTGCTGGCCTACACGAACGCCTCGACCGTCCTCACCGAGGACTTCGCCGACACCGAGGACCTCGAGGGCGTCTTCTCCGGCCTCGACCCCGACCAGCGCAGCTACGACTTCCGCACCTGGACCTACGAGGGCACCGAGGTCCAGGCGGCGGCCGGGCAGCGGGAGGAGCTGCGGGCCGACGACTCGGCCCCGGCGGGTCTCGGGACCTCGGGCGGGGAGGTCCACGAGGCCGGGCGGGGCGAGGCGCACGGGTCCGGCGGCGCACGGGTGCCCGCCGACGCGCCCCGGGACGAGACGCTGGCCCACCCGCGGTGCGTGTTCCAGGTGCTCAAGCGTCACTACGCCCGCTACACCCCGGAGATGGTCGAGGACGTCTGCGGGGTGCCGCAGGACGTCTTCGCGCAGGTCTGCGACCTCGTCGTGGCGAACTCCGGACGAGACCGCACGACGTCGTGGGTGTACTCGGTGGGCTGGACCCAGCACACCACCGGCGCGCAGAACATCCGGGCCGCCTCGGTGCTGCAGCTGCTGCTGGGCAACATCGGCCGGCCCGGCGGCGGCATCATGGCGCTGCGCGGGCACGCGTCGATCCAGGGCTCGACCGACATCCCGACGCTGTTCAACCTGTTGCCCGGCTACCTGCCGATGCCGCACGCGCAGGTCGACGACGACCTGCAGACCTATCTGGAGGCCGAGTCGACGCAGAAGGGCTACTGGGCGAACGCCGACGCCTACCTGGTCAGCCTGCTCAAGGCGTGGTGGGGCGATGCCGCCACGGAGAACAACGACTACTGCTACGACCACCTGCCCCGCGTCACCGGCAGCCACAGCACCTTCGAGACGGTCATGGCCCAGCTCGACGGGACCTGCACCGGGTACATCGTGCTCGGGCAGAACCCCGCGGTGGGCACCGCGAACGCGAAGATGCAGCGTCTGGGCATGGCGAACCTCGACTGGCTGGTCGTCCGCGACTTCCAGCTCATCGAGAGCGCCACCTGGTGGCGGAGCGGCCCGGAGATCGAGACCGGGGAGATGGCCACCGAGAACATCGGCACCGAGGTCTTCTTCCTGCCGGCGGCGGCCCACACCGAGAAGGACGGCAGCTTCACCAACACCCAGCGCCTGCTGCAGTGGCACCACCAGGCCGTCGAACCACCCGGCGACGCCCGCAGCGACCTCTGGTTCACCTACCACCTGGGACGCCGGATTCGGGAGAAGCTCGCGGCCGCGTCGGAGATGGCCACCGCCGAGGACCGCGAGCGGGACCGACCCCTGCTCGACCTGACGTGGAGCTACCCGACGAAGGGTCCGATCGACGAGCCCGAGGCCGAGGCCGTGCTCGCCGAGATCAACGGGTGGGGCTCCGAGGGGAACGCGCTGTCGAGCTACGAACAGCTCACCGCCGACGGTTCCACCGCGTGCGGCTGCTGGATCTACTGCGGCGTCCGCGCCGACGGGGTCAACCAGGCCGCGCGGCGGCGTCCACGCGTCGAGCAGAGCTGGGTGGCGCCCGAGTGGGGCTGGGCCTGGCCCTTGAACCGGCGCATCCTCTACAACCGCGCCTCCGCCGACCCGGAGGGGAAGCCATGGAGTGAGCGCAAGGCCTACATATGGTGGGACGCCGAGCAGGGCCGCTGGACCGGGCACGATGTCCCGGACTTCCCGCCCACCACGGCGCCCGACCACGTCCCGCCGGAGGGGACGCGCGGGCCGGCGGCGCTCGCCGGGATCGACCCGTTCATCATGCAGGCCGACGGCAAGGGCTGGCTCTACGTGCCGTCGGGGTTGGTCGACGGGCCCCTGCCGACGCACTACGAGCCCCAGGAATCTCCTCGGACCAACGCGCTCTACCCGCAGCAGCGCAACCCGGTCCGGCAGATCTCGGCGTTCGTCCATCCCGCGGACCGCTTCCAGCCCAGCGGGGACGAACCGGGCGCCGAGGTCTTCCCGTTCTCGCTGTCGACCTATCGCATCGCCGAGCACCACACGGCGGGCGGGATGAGCCGCTGGTCGCCCTACCTCGCCGAGCTGGCCCCGGAGCTGTTCTGCGAGGTGTCGCCGGAACTCGCCCGTCATCGCGAGCTGGAGCACGGCGGCTGGGCGACGCTCGCGACCGCCCGCGGCGTCATCGAGGCCCGCGTGATGGTCACCGAGCGGATGGCGCCGTTCGTGGCCGGCGGGGGGACCACCTACCAGGTGGGGTTGCCCTACCACTGGGGACACGGCGGTCCCGCATCGGGCGACGCGGCCAACGAGCTGACCCACATGTCGCTGGACCCGAACTCCCACATCATGGAGACCAAGGCGTTGACCTGCGACATCCGCCCCGGCCGGCGCCCCCGCGGGGCGGCCCGGCTCGACCTCCTGCGCGACTACCAGCGCCGCGCGGGCATCACCGCCGAGACCGGGACGGAGGTCTCCGGATGACGATCCACCCCCTCCCTGATCCCGTCGTCGCGAGCGGCTGGTCCGACGCGCCCCCGCGGATGGGGTTCTTCACCGACACGAGCATCTGCATCGGGTGCAAGGCCTGCGAGGTGGCGTGCAAGGAGTGGAACGCCATCCCGCCCCGGGCGGGCGACGCCGCCGCCGTGGGTCAGGACTTCACGGCGATGTCGATGGACAACAGCATGGGCCTGGGCGCGGACACCTGGCGCCATGTCGCGTTCATCGAGCAGCGCAAGCCGCTGGGCATCCAGGAGCCCGGCCAGATCCACGGCGACGACCCCTCGGGCGGCGACGTGCTGGCCCTGGCCGCGCAGGGGTCCGGCACCCCGGTCGGCGAGGCGGGGATGACGCCGACGACGCCCGGCCCGGCCGGAGAGTTCCGATGGCTGATGGCGTCGGACGTCTGCAAGCACTGCACCCACGCCGCCTGCCTGGACGTGTGCCCTACCGGCTCGCTGTTCCGCACCGAATTCGGGACGGTCGTGGTGCAGGAGGACATCTGCAACGGCTGCGGCTACTGCGTCCCGGCCTGCCCGTACGGGGTCATCGACCAACGACCCGACGACGGCCGGGCGTGGAAGTGCACCTTGTGCTACGACCGGCTCTCGGTGGGCGCCGAGCCCGCGTGCGCGAAGGCGTGCCCGACCGACTCCATCCAGTTCGGTCCCCTCGACGAGCTGCGGGCCCGCGCCGACGCCCGCCTGGCCGCGATGCACGACGCCGGCGTCACCGACGCCCGCCTCTACGGGCGGGACCCCGACGACGGCGTCGGCGGCGACGGCGCGTTCTTCCTGCTCCTCGACGAACCCGAGGTCTACGGCCTCCCCCCGGACCCCGTCGTGACCACCCGCGATCTGCCCTTGATGTGGCGACACGCCGCCGTCGCGGCGGCGACCCTCCTCGCCGGGGTCGCGGCCACCTTCGTCCCGCGCCGACGCGGTGCCGGGACAGCACGCGGGAGGCGGCGATGACGAGCTCGGAGGTGACCCGCTCCGGACTGCGCGGCACGCGCCCCGAGCGCGAGGCGGTCACCGGCGTGTACGCCGGGCGACGCGGACGCCGACGGGGGGAGCAGCCGCGGGTCGGCAGCGGGGAGGGGACGTCCTACTACGGCCTGCCGGTGCTCAACCAGGTCACCTGGCAGACCCTCGACATCGGCGGCTACCTCTACCTCGGCGGACTCGCCGGCGCGTCGTCGGTGCTGGCGGCGGGCGCGGAGGTCACCGGCCGGCCCATCCTCGCGCGGGCCATGAAGGTCGGAGCGCTCGGTGCGGTGGGTCTGTCCCTGGTCGGACTCGTCCACGACCTGGGCCGTCCAGACCGGTTCCTGCACATGCTGCGAGTGCTGAAGCCGAGCTCGCCGATGAGCGTCGGGTCGTGGTTGCTCACCGCCTACGGGCCGGTCGCGGGTGTCGCCGCTGCCGCCGACGTGGCCCGGGTGCTGCCGCGTACCGGACGCGCCGCGACCGTCGTCGCCGCTCTGGTCGGACCCGCGGTCGCGGCGTACACGGCGGTCCTCATCAGCGACACGGCCGTTCCCGCATGGCACGACGGCTACCGCGAGATGCCGTTCCTGTTCGTCGGGTCCGCGGCCACGGCAGCCGCGGGTCTCGGGCTGCTCGCCGCCCCGGCCGCCGAGAGCGGCCCCGCTCGGCGGACCGCAATCGTCGGGGCGCTGCTCGAGGTAGGCGCGGGCCGACTGATGCAGCGCAGGCTCGGGATGGTCGCCGAGCCCTACGAGCGGGGCCGCTCCGGGGCGTTGGTTCGCGCCGGGGAGATCGGGACAGCGGTGTCCGCCGTGGCGGCGCAGCTGGTGGGTAGGGCGCCGGCGAGGCGCCGACGAGTCGCATCCGTTCTCTGCGGTGCGGCCCTCATGGTGTCCTCCGGGTTGACCCGGTTCGGGGTCTTCCTCGCCGGTAAGGCCTCGGCCGCCGACCCCCGCTACACCGTCGAGCCCCAACGACGCCGACGAGAGGCGCGACGAGAAGGGGCCGGTGTGGAAGTCGGCTGACGTGCTTCACCGCGCAGAAGCCTATTGAGGGCGGTGGGGTCACGTGCGACCGAGAACACGTCAACCCCAGCGCGCGCCGTGAGAGGTCGCGTTCGCGTTTCGGAAGCGCCTGTGCGAGCAGGCCGCACCAAGCCTGGTACGAGAAGCGGGGGAGGAGGCCCGGGAAGCGCAGCAGGCGGCCGGGGTGGGGATCGGTCATGACCACCGTCGGCCGCTCGAGCACACCGCCGGCCGCCCGGACCGGGCACCGAGGGCACGTCGGGCCTGTGAGTTGATGGCTGATCACCGCGGAGCTGCCGACTGCGCCTCCGGGACGCACCCACCAGCGCACGTGGAGAGGGTGTGACTCAGGCTCCGCTCGCTCGCTGGGAGGCAATGCCGACCCCGCAGTTCCCTCAGGATCGTCTCCTTGCGAGGCGCGGCGCGCATCGGATGGGAAACGTGCAACGGAAGGAAGATATCTGCGCCGGAACCGTGCTGGAGGACGAGGCTGGCGGACCGTGCTCGGCGGCGAGGTTGTTGCGCCGGGCGTACCCCAGGATCGGCCAGGTGCCGGTTTCCTCGAAGCGTCATCGGCTCTTGCCGCGGACCTCGTTCCACTTCTCCCTGCCGGCTTCCAGCGCGCCGCGGGTCTTGGTCTTCGCTGCCGACTTCGTCGTGGTCTCGGCGGCCTTCCCGGCTCCTCCCCCGATCAGCTCGCCGAGGCCCTTGCCGCCCTTGGCGTGCAGGTCGAGCCGGTTGGTCGCCTCGGCGAAGCGCAGGTAGGTGTCCACGCTCGCCACCACGATGCGGGCGTCGATGGTGACGATCTCGATACCGACCAGGGAGACCTTGGCGAAGACGTCGATGACGAGGCCCTTGTCGAGGATGAGGTCGAGGACCTCGGCCAGCCCGCCCTGCGGTGAGCGCTGGACCCTGCTCCCTCCGGCCGGAGGACTGATAGTCACAGAGAAGCACCTCCGCGCCGTGGGGGACCGGCCGTCCAGGGACCGCCGATCGGCATCGTCGCAGGGTCGTCCGAGTAACGGTCGAACCCGAGCGACTTCCTTTCGACAATGGGCCGACTGCCTCGTTGCGGAGCTCGCGATGCCCGCCGAACGGGGTGTCGGCGGTGCGCTGCCCGAACAACGGACGTTCCCGTCGGGTGGTTCGCGGCGGTGTGGGCTAAGTTCCCGTCGTTCGTGACCCGCTGCCGGCCAGGGGCTGCGACGCGGCACCAGGGATCGCGGTCGACGTCAGAGGTGTCGGTTCGCGCGGAACCACCGCGGACTCGATGTCGGCGACCGAAGCGCCGGTCGCCAGTACGTGGACTCTTGTCCACTCTCACCGGCTCACTTGTGCCCGCCGGGATGACCATCTACCTCGCGAGCGGCCGCAGCTCGGTCGGCTGCGCCGATGGTGTCGAGCGGGCCCACGCGAGCGTCACGCGACGCTGGTGGCGTCAGCAATGGTCGGATAGACGGCGAAGGCGTCGGCGAGTCCGAGCCGGTTGACCATGCGGGTCAGGGGTCCCTATGGAGGGCCTACGAGGCGCAGAGGTGCAGTTTGGCCGTATCGCTGCTTCGTCTCGAGGAGCGCGCGGATGCCGGACAGCGCCAAGAACGTCATCTTGGTGCAGTCGATGATGACCGGGGCGTTCGCGGTCTTGGCGCCGACGAACGCGGCTCTCAGCGCGGCGCGGGTCGCTGGGTCCGTCCCCAGATCGACGTCGCCGGACAGCTCGACGACGATGAAAGCCGTGCCGTCCTCACGCTGACAAAATTCGACGCGTCTAGCCACGTATCCTCCGTCGTCGGTCCTCGACCAGTAGACGGTTATCGCCACAGGTCGACCGAGTACCCAGCTGGATCCGAGATCACGAAGAGATCACGAAGATTGCGCTGGGAAGGAGACCGTGTACGTCCGTGTGCCAAGCCGATCCACGACGAGTCGGGGGAAGGTGTGCCGGGGATGGCGGGCCGGCAGGGGAGTGCGGGGCCCCCTCCACGCCTCCCGGCTCTGCTCCCGGCGAACTAGACGTCTATGCCCTGAGCGGCCAGGACTGTCAACACGATCGCCTGGATGAGAAGGCCGGCGCCGGTCAGCAGCTCGTATCGCAGGTTGAGTCGCACGAGACGCGCGATCAGCCGGCCCATGAGCAGGCCGATGACCGACAGCACAATAGTCATCAGACCGAGAACGAGCGCAGAAATCCAAGGATTGAACCCGAGCAAGCCCAGGCCTGTCCCGCCCACGAGATCGTCGATGCTCAGCGGGAGAGGCAGGCCGAAGATCGTCCACGACTCCTCCATCTCATCGGGCTCGTTGTCCCGATGTCGATAGGCTTGGACGAGAAGGAAGACCCCGAAGAGCGCCAGTGTCGCCGGACCGATGTACTCGGCTGCCTCGCCGATCTCGTCGGCGAGGAGGTTCCCGAACAGCAGGCCGAGCAAGGGGGCTACCGCGTCCCAGAAGCCGAAGACTGCGGCCACCAGCAGGACCCGCATCCAGCGGAGTCGTAGGGGCCCCAGAATGATCGACGTGCGGCGCCGGTCGCGACGCTCACGCCGGCGAGTGCGAGGAAGTGCGACCGCGGTGGCGCCCGCCATGTGGTGCAGGTCGAGGTCGTCGGCACGCAGCGGGAAGAACCCGACGGCGAACCCGAGGACCGCCGATGTCGTGGCGAGGAGAAGCGTCGGGATGACGAATCCGCGCTCGGTGGTCTGGCGGATCAGATCGAGCAGGGTGTAGCGGGGCGGGGCACCACCGGCAACGCGGGCATCGCGACCGCGACCCAGACGGCCCCCGCGGCCTGAACGGTGAACCACCGGCTCGGCCGGGAGACCACGCGCGGCCCCGGCGGCTTCAACGGCCTCAGCTTGCGCCGGGCGTGCCGGTGCGATCACAGACGTTGCAGACCCGCACGTCGTCGCCGAGGGATAGCTGGCGGCGCGCGGCCGCACGCCCGACGTTGGCACTGCTCGTCCAGGTCGCGCATCCACGCGACGACCGCTGGCCGAGCAGCAGTCTGGGATAGACGACCTCGGCGCCAACCGGGCGCGCGGTCGGTGCCGGAGCCTCGCCCCGAGGCTCTGGAGATGAACCCCCGGACTGCCACCGGGTTGGCCGCTTCCGCGACTGAGCGAAACACAATGGATCGGCTTCACCTTGACCGCCCGTGACCGCCTCCGCGACGAGCTTGTCGGTGATGTGGTCCCCGACAGCCCCTCCGTCGCGAGGTGCCCGAAGAGCGAGCTCCCCCGTGGTGCGCGCCGCGGCTCGTCGGCGAAGCCCGCTTCCGCAGCTGACCCGGAGACGCTCCGGTGGCGTCGAGCAGCGCATGACCGCCAGCTCCGGGTTACGGGCATGGTGACCACGTCTCCGCTCTCCTCGCTGCAGCCCTCGGCGGGCACGGCCGCGAGAACAACACCTCTGGAACGAGGGTGAGCCAGGTCGAGGGCGTGGCGGAGGCGTCGGCGATCGGCGGCGGGCGGCAAGGACCACCGGTGAAGGACCCGCATCGTCAGGCCTGCGCAAGGTTGCGGCCACCGGGCGGTCGGCAACCCGCGCGCTGGAGCAGGTGGTCTCCGACGGGAGAATGTCCGGCCGACGACGGGTCGAGCGAGGTGCTGGTGACGAGGCCAATCCGCGGCGCGGAGCCTGATCGCGCGGTCGAGGGCGAGGTCGACCGACGCGTCCGGTGGCCGTTCCTGATCGTGCTCGGGGCCCCGGCGTTCGGCACGACGTTCGCCATCACGGCGCTGACCACTTACCTGCCGAGCCTGCTGGGAGCGGAGTCGAGCCCGCTCGTAACGGGCCTGGTCATCGGCGGGGAAGGGGCCGCGGGGCTGGTCCTGCCGCTGCTGGTGGGTTTGGCCAACGACCGGGCGGCGCGCTCGGTGGCCCACCGGCTCTGGTTCGTACTCGTCGCGGCGCCGCTGTGTCTGACCGGACTGCTGCTGGTGGCGACCGACCTCAACCGTACCGTGCTCATCGTCGGGGCCGCCGCGTACTTCGTCGGGCACTTCGCGTACCTGACGCCCTACGAGGCGCTCTACCCCGACCTCGTCCCGAAGCAGGTCAGCGGCCGTTCCCGGACCGCAGCCTCCTCCTGGCGCTTCGCCGGGCTGGGGGCGGCCCTGGTCGGCGGCGGCTTCCTGCTCGACCTGTGGGCGCCGGCGGTGTTCCTCGTGGCGGCCGGCGCCGTGGCGATCGGCACGGTCGCGCTCCTCGCAGGCCTCTGGTCCTCCCGTCGGGAGCCGCTGGCGGATGCGGCAGCCTCGCCGGGCGGGCTACGGGCGGTCGTCCGCCTCGTACGTGATCGGGAGGTCGCGGTCGTCCTCGGGGCGACCCTGCTGTGGAACGTCGCCCTCCAGGGCCTCAAAGCGTTCGTCGTCCTGTTCTTCACGGTCGGGCTCGGGCGCAGCGCCAGCTTCGTGTCCGGAGTGGTGTTCCCCCTCGTCGCGCTCGGTCTCGTCGTTGCGATACCCCTCGCGGGGCGAGTCGCCGACACCGTCGGGCACCGGCGCGTGCTCGCCGTCGCCTCGGCCGTGTACGGAGCCGGTCTGATCGGCGCCGGCTTCTCCCACAGCGCGTGGATGATCGCGCTCGTCCCCCTACCCGCAGCGGGCGCCGGGGTGGTCATGACCCTCAACTACTCCGCGCTGATGCAGGTGCTGCCCGCCGAGCACCACGGCGGCGCCGCCGGTCTCTTCCTGCTCAGCCGCGGCGCGGGCTGCCTGCTCGGGCCGCTCGCCGTCGGCGCCGCGGTATCGCTGGCCGCCCCGCTCTTCCCCGCCACCCAGGGATACAACGCCATGTGGTTCGTCATCGGGCCAGCTGTACTGGCCGCCGTCCCGCTGCTCCTGTGGGCGCGCGGGAGCCGGACATGACCGGCGCCGGCGTCGAGGACGCGGAGCGCGAGCTCGTCCCGCGATGGTTCCGCCGCGCCGTCGTCGTCTGCGCCGGCCTGCTGGTCATCGGTGCGACGGTGTGGGTGCTCGGATGGATCGCCCTACAGCTGGCCCTGGTCACGTTGTCGGTGGCCACGGCGTTGCTCCTGGCCGCGCTGCTCTCCCCGCTCGCCCGCCTGCTGCACCGCGTGCTGCCGGCCTGGCTCGCCGCCGGCCTCAGCGTGCTGTTCCTCGTCGGGGCCGTCGCAAGCACCGGGTACCTCCTCGAACAGCGGATTCGCGGGCAGCTCGAGAACCTGGCGTCGTCGCTGACGGCGAGCATCAACAGCATCCGCGACTGGCTGGTGACGGGGCCGCTCGCGCTGCGACCCGAGCAGGTCGACGAGGTGCGCGCCCGGCTCGTCGACGCCCTCCGGGGCGCCGCGCCGAGCGGTGTCACCGCCGCGAACACGGTGATATCGGTGCTCTCCGGGCTCCTCATCGCCTTGTTCGTCCTGTTCTTCTTCCTCAAGGACGGGACGGGGATGTGGCGCTCCGTGGTCGCCGTCGGGCCGGCGGCACACCGGGAGCGCCTCGAGGAGGCCGGGCTGCGTGGCTGGGAGACGCTGAGCCGGTACATCCGTGGCGTGGTCGTCATCGCCGTGGCCGACGCCGTTCTGATCGGGATCGGTCTGGTCGTCCTCGGTGTGCCGCTCGCGCTCACGCTGAGCCTGCTCGTGTTCCTCGGAGCCTTCGTACCCCTGCTGGGCGCCACCCTCAGCGGGGCCGTCGCGGTCCTGGTGGCGCTGGTCACCCGCGGCCCGGTCGTCGCCCTCCTCGTGCTCGGCGTCGTGCTCCTGGTGCAGAACGTGGAGGGCAACCTCCTCCAGCCGTTCGTGCAGAGCCGGGCGGTCAAGCTGCACCCGGTCGTCATCCTGTTGGCGGTCACCGCCGGATGGGTGCTGTTCGGCGTGGCGGGTGCCGTCATCGCGGTCCCTCTCGTCGCCGTCGCCCGCAGCGTCACCGAGTCCCTGCGCAGCCACGGCGTGACGGGCGACGAGGAGGCGGGCGAGCCCCGGTCACCCGCCTGATCGCACCGCCGAAGCCGCGGCCGTGATCGGCACCGGCGCCGGGGTGTCCCTGACGAAGCACGCCCGTCGAGACCTAGAGCGGGAAGACGGCGCTGGCCGTGAGCCACCCCGTGACGGCGGTGCCCGCGCCGGTGAGCGAGACCCGCCAGGTTCCTCGCCGCATCCCCAGGCACGCACCAGGACCGCCCGGGCGACGAGGGCGAGAACGACGACCGGCCGCGAAGGAGACGCAGAGCAGCTGTCCGCCCGGGACGTCGAGCACCAGCAGCGGGTCCTGCACCGCTGCAACGACTCGACCCACGCGTGTGCGGGGCGGGTCGCCGGCGCGCCAGGGCCACGATCACGCGTGCCCGCCGGACAGGTGCCTCAGTCCTCGTCCCCGTACGGGTCGGGGGGCGTGACCGTGTCGGACCCTCGGTGCAGCGGGGTCATGAGGTCGAACCACGTGTCAGCGGGGACGGAGCCGCCGGTGAGGTCGCCGTCGGAGCAGGTGCGCACCGGGTCGACGCAGACCGGCTCGGAGTCGTCGAGGGAGAAGGCCATGACGGCGGCGGCGTAGCGGTCGGTGGCCCCGAGGAACGCCGCCGAAGCCGAGCGCTGGGTGGTACCGGTCTTGCCGATCATCGGCCGCTGCCAGCCGGCCTCCTCGGCGGCGTCGGCGGCGGTGCCGTCGACGTGGTCCTGCGACAGCGCCGTCCGCAGCTGCTCGGCGATCTCCGGCGAGACGGCCCGCTCGCAGTGCGGCGCCGGTGGGGCCACGTCCCGGCCAGCACGGTCGGTCACCCGCGCCACCAGCGTCGGTGGGCACCAGGTGCCGCCGGCGGTGATCGTCGCGGCGACGTTCGCGAGGTCGAGCGGGCTCGTCGGATCCGGTCCGAGCGTGAACGAGGCCTGTTCGGCGGCGCGCACCCGCTCGGCCAGGGAGCGGCCGTCGGGTCCCGGCGCGGCCAGGGTCGTGCGCAGGCCGAGGCGGCGGGCGACGTCGACGACCGGGTCGACGCTGCCCAGCCGGTCGAGGAGGGCGACGAACGCGGTGTTGGGCGAGCGGGCGAGAGCCTCGCGCAGGGTCAGCTCGTCGTCGAAGGACCCGAGGTTCTCGACCGTGTAGTCCTCGCCCGCGTCGTCGAAGGCGGTGGAGGTGTAGCGCTGGGGCACGTCGAGTTCGCTGTCCGGAGCCACCAGCCCGCGTTCAAGGGCGGCGGCCGCGGTGAATATCTTGTAGATGGAGCCTGCGCCCCGCAGTGGAGCGGTCGTGATCGGCAGCATCGTCTCGCCCGCGGCGGCGTCGTCGCCGTAGGGGCGGTTCGCGGTCAGCGCGAGGACCGGTCGGCGGTCGGGGCGCGGCGCCACCACGGACACCGCCTCGGCGACCTCCCCGTCCGGGTCGACCGCGTCCCGGGCCGCCGCGCGGGCCTCGGCCGTGACCCGGGGATCGAGCGTGGTGCGCACGGTGTAGCCGCCGGTGGCGAGGTCGAGCCCGGCGGCGGTGAGGCGGTCGACGACCTCGCGGCAGAAGAAGCCGGTGCCCTCCCGCGCGCCGCGGCAGCCCTCGGCGAGCAGCGCCGGGTCGGGGACGACACCGAGCGGCGCGGCGCGGGCCGCTGCGGCCTGCGCCGGGGTCAGCGAGCCGACCTCGGTCATGGCGGTGAGCACCTGGCCGCGGCGGGCCCGGGCCGCGTCGGGGTGGTCGATCGGGTCGTAGTCCGCCGGGGCCCGGACGATGCCGGCCAGCAGTGCGGCCTGCGGCACTGTGAGGTCGGCGGCGCTCGTGCCGAACCAGGTGCGGGCCGCGGCCTCGACGCCGTAGGCGCCGCGGCCGAAGTACACGAGGTCCAGGTAGCGGGCCAGGATCGTGTCCTTGTCGAGGCGGTCCTCGATGCGGTGGGCGAGCCGGACCTCGGTGAGCTTGCGCACGAGCGTGTCGGCGGTGGCGGCCCGGCGCTCCTCCGGGGTGTCGGCGAGGGTGTAGAGCCGTTGGTTCTTGACGTATTGCATGGTGATCGTCGAGGCACCCTGGCCCTCCAGCGGCGTGCTGTGCACCGCGTTGCTGACCAGCGCACGGACGAGACCCTGCGGGTCGACGCCGTCGTGGGCGTAGAACCGGCGGTCCTCGATCGCGACGATCGCGGCCTTCATCGTGTCCGCGATCCCCGACGGACCGACAGGCAGCCGGAAGCGGCGGTAGAGCAGGGCCATCGGTGCCCCGGTCGCGTCGGTCACCACCGTGGCCGCATCTGGCGCGCGGTCGAGGACGCCGATGGTGGTGGCCCCGACTCCCGAGGCGGCCCGCGCGAGCACGGTCCCCGCGCCGATCGCGACCGGGGCGAGCAGCGCGGCCATCAGCAGGCCCGCGAGTGCGGTCGCCACGGCGCCCCGCAGCAGCAGGAGGCCCCGACCGGCGTCGGGCTCGTGCTGTTGGTCTCCATGGTCGAAGTCCTCGACATCGCGGCTACCCATGTCTCCACGTGAGCACGTCCGCGGCCCGACACGGACGCGACCGGCTGCCGATCACCTGACGATGCCGGCGATGGCCATGTCGGCGCCTGACCCGCGGGCACGCTCGGGCGTGCAGGGCGTCGCTCAGGACCCTGGGGCACCCGACCGCGGGAGAGTCGACGGGCTCGGCGGCGGGCTCGGCGTGGGCGGGGCCGGCTGCTGGGTGACCGAGGGCGGGAGCACCACCGGGGTCGTCGGGGGCAGGGGTTCGGGGTCGCTCTCGGCGCGGACTCCGCACGCGGCGGTCGCGCCGAGGGCGATCGCTGCGACGGCCAGCAGCCGGGCACCGCGTCGGGTCACGACGGCACCTCCTCGAGCGCGACGACGAAGCGCGCCCCGCCGCCGGGGCGGTCCTCGACCCACACGCGCCCGCCCAGGCCGCGGACGTGCTGGGCCACCAGCGCGAGCCCGAGGCCGGTGCCCCCGCTGTAGGCCCCGTTGAGCCCGGACCGTGCGCCACGGGTGAAGCGCTCGAAGACGCGCTCGCGCAGGTCTGCCGGCACACCCGGCCCGGCGTCGTCGACCTCGATCGCCGCCCGCGCGTCCCGGCGCACCACCCCGAGCCGGACCGCACCGCCGCCGTGGTGCCGCGCGTTGTCGCACAGGTTCGCGAGGACCTGGTCGAGGCGCCGGCGGTCGGCCAGTACGAGCGGCGGCGGGTCCACGACCTCGAGCACGGCGTCGGCGGCGAGCGACGCCGGCACGTTCTCCACCACCACGGCGAGATCGACCGGCGCGAGGTCGTGGCCGTCGGGGACCTGGATCCCTCGTGAGATCTCCAGCAGGTCCTCCACCATGCGGTGGAACCGCTGGACGTCGGCGCCGAGCAGGTCCACGGCGCGCCCGGCGGTCTCGGGGAGGTCGGCGCGACGGCGGCGCAGCACCTCGACCGCGTTGATCATCGTGGTGAGGGGGGTGCGGAGCTCGTGGCTGACGTCGCCGGCGAAGCGGGCGTCGCGCTGCACCCGCTCGGACAGGGCGTCGGCCGTCGCGTTGAAGCGCGCCGCCAGCGGGGCGAGGTCGGCCTCGCGCCGGACCGGGAGACGGGCGGACAGGTCGCCCTCGGCCATGCGTCCGGCCGCGTCGGTGAGCTCGGTCAGCGGCGAGAGGGCCCGCCGGGCGGTCCACCAGCCGAGCAGCACCCCCAGCAGCCCGGCCAGGAGGGTGCCGGCGACCAGGACGATCGAGAGGAACCGCAGCGTGCGGTCCAGCTCGGTCAGGGGGACGAGCCGGACGAACAGGTCGCCGTCGGCGGTCACGGGCAGCGCCACGGCGAGGACCGGGGCCCCGTCGAGGACCAGCCGCTGACGGGCCGGGGTCCCCGAGGCCGCGAGCGCGAGCAGGGCGGGGGACACGCCGTCGGCGTCGACCTGCCGCCCCGCGGTGGTCCACCGCCCGTCGGACCGCAGCAGCACGGCGGTCCGGGGCTCGCCGGTGAGCCCGACGAGCAGCGTCGGCAGGTCGGCGGACCCACGGCCCAGGCTGTCGGCGACGAGACGCGCGTCGACCACGGCCTGGTTGGTCGCGCCCCGCTCGCGCTGGTCGAGCATGAAGGTCGACGCGAGCTGCCAGGTCGTGACCGCCAGGAGTGCGGCGACGGCCGTCGTGACCACCCCGAACGCGAGCGCGACCCGCCAGCGCAGGGACACCGCCTCCCAGCGGCGGCACAGGCGGTTCACGGTCCGGTGCGGTACCCCGAGCCGCGCACGGTCAGCACCAGGGTCGGGTCGTCGGGATCGGGTTCGATCTTGCGACGCAGGCGGCGGACGTGGACGTCGAGCAGCCGGGTGTCGCCGAAGTAGTCGTAGCCCCACACCCGCTGCAGCAGCTGCTCGCGGGTGACGACATCACCGCCTGCCGTGGCCAGCTCCACCAGCAACCGGAACTCGGTGTGCGTCAGGTGCAGCGGCTGCCCGGCCCGCTCCACCGCCTCGCGCCCCGGGCTGATGACCAGGTCGCCCAGCCGCAGCTCCGGCGAGCTCGGCGCCTCCTCCGCACCCGCGGGACGCCGCCGGCGCAGGAGCGCCCTGATCCGCGCGGCCAGCTCGCCGGCGATCAGCGGCTTGGTGACGTAGTCGTCGGCACCGGCCTCGAGCCCGGCGATGACATCGGCGGTGTCGGAGCGCGCGGTCGCGATGATGATCGGCAGATCGCCACGGGAGCGCAGCGTCGAGCACACCTCGATGCCGTCGATGCCGGGCAGCATCAGGTCGAGCAGGACGACGTCGAGGTCGGGGTCGACGACCTCGAGCGCCTCCTCGCCGGTGGCGGTCTCCACGACGTCGTAACCCTCATCGGCCAGGGCCAGCCCGAGGGCCTGACGGATGCGCTCGTCGTCCTCGACGAGCAGGACACGCGTCCCCATCTCGTGGCCCCTCCCGCAGCGTCGGTGGGGAAACGCTACCCGCCTTCGGCCAGCCGAAGAGGGCCCGCGGAGCAGCGGGAGCACCTTCGTCAGGTGATCGTCAGGTGCGTGTGATCGCGCGGCGCTCGGCGGGTGCCATCTCGACCACGTCACCCGAGTGGCGGGCCGCCCGGAAGGCCGCGACCTCCTCCTTGACCACGGGCGCGAGGAGGTACAGCCCGATGATGTTGAACAGGGCGAGCAGGAACAGGACCGCATCGGCGAAGTCCAGGACGGCACCCAGGGTGAGCACCGAGCCGATGACGACGAACAGGCAGAACACCACCTGATAGATCCGCTCCGAGAGCGTGCTGCGGCCGAAAAGGTACGTCCTGGCCTTCTGGCCGTAGTAGCCCCACGTGATCATTGTCGAGATCGCGAAGAGGGCGACGGCGACGGTCAGCACGTAAGGGAACCAGGGGAGCACGGTCTCGAATGCCGAGGAGGTCACGGAGACCCCAGCCGGGTCCTGCCCGGCGACGGCCGCGGCCTGCGCGTCGCGCCAGTAAGGCGTGTCGGCGACGACGATCGTCAGGGCCGTCATCGTGCAGATCACGACCGTGTCCACGAACGGCTCGAGCAGCGCCACGTAGCCCTCGGTGACGGGGTAGCGGGTCTTGACCGCGGAGTGCGCGATCGGCGCCGACCCCAGCCCGGCCTCGTTGGAGAACGCGGCGCGCTGGAACCCGACGATGAGGGCGCCGATGACTCCGCCGGCGACGCCAGCCCCGGTGAACGCCCCGCTGATGATCGCTCCGACGGCTGCGGGTACGAGCGGCAGATTGACCGTGAGCACGATCAGGCACGCGGAGACGTAGACCAGGGCCATCGCCGGGACCAGCCTGCTGGTCACCTTGCCGACCGACCGGATGCCGCCGAAGATCACGAGGCCGACCACGAGGGCCAGGACGACGCCGGAGACCAGCGCCGCGCCGTCGCCGCCGAGGACGCGGCCTCGCCGCCGGTCACCTCGGTGAGCTGGGCGAAGGTCTGGTTGGCCTGGAACATGTTCCCGCCGGCCACCCCGAAGAACAGGATGAACACCGCGGCGAGGCCGGCGAGGAGCTTGCCGAGGTTGCGGCCGAACGCCGAGGGGGAGCGTTCGGCGATCCCGCGGCGCAGGTAGTGCATCGGCCCGCCCGAGACCGTGCCGTCGGGGTGGTGCTCGCGGTAGCGCACGCCGAGGGTGCACTCGACGAACTTGGTGCACATCCCCAGCAGCCGCCACGATCATCCAGAACGTGGCACCACCCCCGCCGATCGTGACCGCGACGGCGACGCCGGCGATGTTGCCGAGCCCGACCGTGCCCGAGACCGCGGAAGTCAAGGCCTGGAAGTGCGGGATCTCGCCGGGCTCGTCATCGCCGGTGTAGCGGCCGCGCGCGATGCGCACGGCGAGGCCGAAGTTGCGGAACTGCGGGCCCCGGAAGTACACCGTGAAGATCAGGGCCGCCAGGATCAGCCGATACCCCGAGCAGCGGTACCTCGGCGAAGACGACGGCCGACAGCCCCTCGGCGACCGGCGTGAACACGGCGTCGATGGCGTCCTCGACGGCGGTGAGTGCTCCACTGGAGGCGCCGCCCGCAGCGAGGACGTCGAGTTCGGCGGGTACGGCGGCTGCGACGGTCATGGACATCAGCTCAGGTGATGACGGTCACGGCGCCAAGACGCGTCGAGGGTTCGTCAGAAAATCGTCAGCGACGGCGCGAGCCACGACGCCCGCCGTCGCACCCACTCGGCGAACGTCAGACGAGCGACAGGTGCTGGCCGGGTCTGACCGGCCTCGAGCGGCGACGCTGGTGGACACGGGGCCGGGAGCGGTCAGCGGCCCGACCTGCGCACTACGGAGAGGGCGGCCATGGCACGTCACGGAGACGCGGCGCACGAGGTCCCAATCGACATCGGCGGGGACTTCGAAGCTTGCGGGAAGGCGGCAGGAGTGACGCCTGCGTTGGCGTGCCTGTGCGGGTTCAGGGGTCTGGGCCGTCACAGCGCGGAGGGGCTCGTGCACCGGCTCGTCGAGGGCGCCGTGCACGCGGTGCCGGCCGCCGACGCTGGCGGCGTCGCTGAACTCACCGACGCCGACGCGCGGTCGTGGGCCGCAACCCTGCCTCTGGTCAAGGAGCTCGCTCACCTCGCCGTCGCGACGGACGAGGGCCCCCTGGTGGAGGCGATGGAGGCGCGGCCGGGGGCGGCGATGGTGACGGACCTGAACGAGACCTCGACGCGGCGGTGGCCGCATTGGGCGAGACGCGCCCGCACCGCTGGCGTGGGCGCGGTGTTGACAGTGGTCCTGCCGTGCGGCGCGCGTCGACGGACACAGCTGTTCAGTCTCTACGGACCCCGGCCCGGCATCTTCGACGCCTCGAGTGCCGCAGCCGCGCAGGCGTTCGCCGCCCCGCTCGCCGTCGCCCTCCCGGCGGCCCACCGCGCTGCCGCGCTGGAGCGCGCGCTGGCCTCCCGCGATGTCATCGGACAGGCCAAGGGCGTGCTCATGACCCGCCAGGGCATCGACTCCACTTCCGCGTTCGATCATCTCGTGCGGCTCTCGCAGGAGAGCAACACGCGACTACCGGCCGTCGCCGCACGGCTCGTCGACGAGGTCGAGACCGCGGCCGAGCGCGGGTCCGGGGACGCCCACGACTCCTGACATGGTCTTGGTAGACCGCTCGAGGACAGGAGCCACACCTCGGGTGGGCGGCTTTGGTGCTCCGATGACGACTCCGTCGACTGGCACCGTGCTCAGCGAGCTGCCTGCGGCGACATCTCACCCGCCGAGCTGGAAGCCGCCCAGTACCGTCACCACCGGCCCCACCCGCGCACCCCGGCCGATAGCTCTGGGACACGCCAGGGCGGTCCACCCGGTCGTCCCGGGCTGGCGTCGCGCGACGTCTTCGCTCAGGCCGAAGGTGCCTTCACGGCACGGCATTGGCGCCTCCAAGGCCTTTGGATGGCTCGTCCGCACCCTGAAGAGGAAGGTCACACCTAGATTCGCGGAGATTGCGGCCCGCCTCGTCTGTGGAGTCGTGAGCTCATTAGGAGGGTCCCGACCGTCAGCCTCGCCGTGGACGAAGGCGCGTCGGTCCAGGGCCAGCAGAGTTGGCGGCGACATATCTCTGACGATCTGGAACGCTCTTTGTCGAGAAGGAACGGCTGTCGGACGATCGTCAGGTCGCGGTGCCGATCGGTCGGTCACCCTCGAACTATGTGGACTTACGCGTTGGCCGGAGCGGCATATGTCTTCATGGCGTTGTGGGTCGTGTCGATGTGGCGGCTGCGGAAGACCAGCGATCGACGTGCGTCACGCGATCGGGACCTGTCGTTCTCGGTTGCGGCTGGCGTGCTGTCCGTGATCACGGCTGTCACCGCCATCGCGCTGCTCCTCTGAGTCGGAGACTCGGAGCGGCCTCTCCGCGAACGGCTCGACGGCTCGACCACGGCCCCGTGGGTGGGGCAGCCGAGGGCGACAGGGTCGACCGCTGAGCCGACGGGAGGGAAGGTGCGAGGGGTGCCGCGCGCCTCGGGCGGGTGCTGCGTGGCCTGCTTCAGATCAGCGTCGGGACGTACTGGAATGATCTCGCCCCGGCTCTGTCACCAATCTCCTCTCCCTGCGCTGCGTGGATCGCGCCGACGGCGATGTCGCTGCTGACGAGTGCCCTGCCAACAATCGCGTGCCGCTGTCACCGCCGATTCCAAAGGGCTGCTACCTGACGATTGCCTGTCGCCTCGGGCGCTTCCGTTTCTCGGCGTGGGGCCTGGTGAAAGCTTGTTGAGAACACGCGGAGTCGTCGCGCGACGCCGCTCGACGCCAAGGCTCGCCGCGACCGGTCCGGGTTCGCGGGAAGCATGACGGCGACCCGGAAGGGGAGCAGTGACCATGACGACCGAGGGGCGGCGGCGGCCGCCGGGCCAGCTCGTTGCTGCGCTGCTCGCCGCGATGCCGGGTCTCGTGTTCGGAGCGGCCACCTACCTCGGCCTGCCGCACCCGGAGATGCCGCCGCCGCTGGCCGCAGTGGTTTATGGCGTCGCGATCATCGGGGCGGCGTTCACGCTCTCCTGGGGCGCTGAGGCCGCCCAGGTCGACATCAGCGCCGGGCTCGCGATCGCGCTGCTGGCTCTGATCGCGGTGCTGCCCGAGTACGCGGTCGACTTCGTGTTCACCTGGCAGGCCGGCCAGATCTATGAAGCCAACGGCGGGCAGTGCGTGCCGCTGCCCGGCGGGGCCAACCCGTGCTCGCTGGCCCTGGCCAACATGACCGGCGCGAACCGGGTGCTGGTCGGCGTGGGCTGGCCGCTGATCATTCTGGTGGCTTCGATCGCGGTGTGGCGCTCGCGACGCCACGGCGGCGGGGAGAGCGCCACCACGCACACGGACGGGGTCGATCTCGCACCGGCGATGTCGGCGGAGGTCGTGTTCCTGGGGCTGGCCACGCTGTATTCCCTGACGCTGCCGCTGCGCACCTCGCTGACGCTGCTGGACTTGGCGGTCTTCGTCGCCATCTTCGCGGCGTACGCGTGGCGCCTGGCCCAGGCGCCGGCCCAGGAGCCCGACCTGGTCGGCGTGTCGGCCTGGGCGGGGGAGAAACCGCGCCGGGCCCGCCGCGCCTGGGTGCTGGGGTTGTTCGCGGTGGCCGGCCTGGTCATCCTCGCCACCGCCGAGCACTTCGCGCAAAGCCTCGTCGACGCCGGCACCGACCTCGGCATCGACCAGTTCCTGCTCGTGCAGTGGGTGGCGCCTCTGGCCAGCGAGTCGCCGGAGCTGATCGTGGCATGTCTCTACGCGATGCGGCTCAAGGCCTCGGACTCGCTCGGGACCCTGCTGTCCAGCAAGGTCAACCAGTGGACGCTGCTGGTGGGCACGATCCCGCTCGTGTTCGCCCTCTCGGCCACGACGTTCGACGGACTGCCACTCGACGCAAACCAGCGCCTCGAGCTGCTCATCACCGCCGCGCAGTCCCTGTTCGCCGTGGCCCTGCTCATGGACCTGCGGTTGAGCCGCCGCGGTGCGGCGCTGCTGTTCGCCCTGTTCGCCGTGCAATTCACGGTCAGCGTCACCGCGGGAGCGGCCGTCAACCGGATCACCATTCTCGTCCTGTCCGCGATCTACGTCCTGCTGGCGGTCGGGCAGGTGCTGCGGCTGCGGCGACGCGTGGTGCGCACCGTTCGCGACGGGTTCGCCACCCCCTACGCCGAGCTGGAGCAGGACCAGCCGGCGACCCGCTGAGCCGTCGAAGAATCGGCCCTACCGCACGACCGGCAAGGGCCACCTCGCGCCGATGTTTGTCGGCCGAGGTGGGGAGACCTCGTTGAGGGAGGACGCCATGACCGAGGTGCACACCCGGACCATCGAGACCCAGGTGCCGGCGCGCCTCGACCGCCTCCCCTGGTCGCGGTTCCACTGGCGCATCGTGCTGGGCCTCGGCACCGTGTGGACCCTCGACGGCCTCGAGGTGACCATGGTGGGCTCGGTGGCCTCGCGGCTCACCGAGGCCGACAGCGGACTCGGTCTCACGCCGGGGCAGATCGGCGTGAGCGCGGCGATCTACATCCTCGGGGCGTGTCTCGGCGCCCTGGTGTTCGGGCAGCTCACCGACCGATTCGGTCGCAAGAAGCTCTTCCTCGCCACGCTGCTGATCTACATCGCGGCCACCGTCGCCACCGCGTTTCGTTCAGCGTCTGGTGCTTCTTCCTGTGCCGGTTCATCACCGGGGCCGGCATCGGCGGCGAGTACGCGGCCATCCATTCCGCGATCGACGAGCTGATCCCCGCCCGTGTCCGAGGCCGGGTCGACCTCCTGATCAGCGGGACCTACTGGCTCGGGGCAGCCGGCGGCGCCGGTCTCGCGATCCTCTTCCTCAACGAGTCGATCTTTCCGGCCGATGTCGGCTGGCGGCTGGCGTTCGGCGTCGGCGCCGTGCTCGGACTGGTCATCCTGTTCGTGCGTCGGCACGTCCCTGAGAGCCCGCGCTGGCTGTTCATCCACGGACGCGAGGACGAGGCCGAGCGGGTCGTCGACGGCATCGAGCGCACCGTCGAGGCCGAGACCGGGGAGGAGCTCGACGAGCCCGGCAAGACCCTGCGGGTTCGGCAGCGTCGCACCATCCCGATCAAGATGATCGCCGGGACCGCGTTCAAGCTCTACCCGAAGCGGGCTGTGCTCGGGATCGCGCTGTTTGTCGGGCAGGCGTTCCTCTACAACGGCATCACGTTCAACCTCGGCACGCTGATGTCCACTTTCTTCGGGGTGGCGGCTGCCATCACCCCGGTGTTCTTCGTGCTGTTCGCGCTGGGCAACTTCCTCGGGCCGCTCACCCTCGGGCGCCTGTTCGATTCGGTCGGGCGCAAACCGATGATCACTCTCACCTACTTGGGATCAGCCCTGTTGACGCTGCCGCTGGCCTGGTGGTTCGTGACGGGGGCACTGACGCGCTGGACCTTCATCGCGATGGTGATCGCCGTGTTCTTCCTCGCGTCGGCGGGCGCGAGCGCGGCCTACCTCACTGTCAGCGAGATCTTCCCGATGGAGACCCGGGCGCTGGCCATCGCGTTCTTCTACGCGGTGGGCACCGCCGTTGGCGGGATCACCGGCCCGCTGCTGTTCGGTCAACTGATCGGCAGCAACGACCCGGACCTGGTCGCGGTGGCATTCCTCGTCGGTGCGGGCGTGATGGCCCTTGGCGGACTGGCCGAGATCGCGTTCGGGGTGCGCTCGGAGCGCGCGGACCTCGAGGCGATTGCCGCGCCTCTGACGGCCCACGAGGCCGAGAGCGCCGACACCACGGGGCCGCCCGGGCGCTCAGGGCAGGGGGCGGGGCGTTCGGACCGACCGGCCCAGGCCCGTCGGTCCCGTGAGGAGGCCGCGCTCGCCCGGGCCCGTGCGGCTGAGCATCGCGCCGCGGTCCACGAGCTGGCGATTGCCTCCTGGGGTGACGCCCCGACTGGTTCGAGTGAGGCGGCGATGTCGACGGACGGCGTCGACCGCCAGCGGGTCGAGAAGACCCTCGCCGAGATCGACGATCTCCGCGCCCTGGAGTTCGACGAGCAGGCCATCGCCCAGGAGGAACTCGCCTTCGCCGATGAGGCGGACGGGCACGCCGCAGGGGCGGCCACTCATCGAGCCCGAGCCGCGGAGCACCGGGCACTGGCTCACGCCGATGAGGCTGCGGCCCTGGTCGCCGAGGACGACGGCACGGCCGCTAGCCACCGTGCGCTGGCCCGCGCGGCCGCCGAGAGGTCTCGAGCCGCGGCGCAACGCGCGCTGGCCGAGCAGGTACTCGTCGACCAACAGGAGCCGGAGTCCGACGAGTCCGGCGAGGTCGCGAGTACGCGTGACGGCGGAGACGAACTGAGTTGTCTGGGCCCAGACGAGGTCGCTCGCGCTCGCAGCGCGATGCACACCGCGTGGGCGGAGGTGCACGACGAGCGGTCTCGCGTAGAGACTGATCTCGCGGAGGGACGCAGCTCAGCGGGCGACCGCACCAGCGGGTTGCAGCAACGGGCCCTGGCCGCGGAGCAGCACCTCCAGGCGGCCGAGCACCGCGCCGCCGCTGGGATAACCCGAGCTCACCGCGAGGCCGCCGAGCAGGCCGAGAAGCGACAGGCCGCGCGCGCCGAGCGCGAGCGGCGCGCGCACCAACTCGAGGATCGGGTCCGCCGGCGCACAGCCCATCGGGCCGAGCGCGACCGGCACGGGCTCCGGCGCTTCCAGCCGGGTCCCGGTCCGTCCCTGAGCCCTCCGTTGGGTGGACTGAACGCCGCACCGGGCGACAGCGAGCACGCCCTCGACCACGAGATCGAGACCGTGGCGCGGGCCGTGTCGGAGCAGGGCGCCATCGATCGGCACGACCTGGCCCGCCTCGTCGGAGCCCGGTATTGGGGCCCCGGCCGCTTCGGAGCCGCGCTCGACGCCGCTGTCGAGGAAGGCCGCGTCCGGAGGCTGTCGCGCCGGACGTACGGCCCCACCGATGGCGCTCCAGGTCCGGTCGACCCGTGACCGGCACAGACCTAGGAGCCGCGTCGTCGTGACCGTGTCATCGCTCGCCACACCCGCAGCGGCCACATCCCGAGCACGGGAGCGTTGCGCCCCAGGTCCTCCGAGTCGGGGCGATCGAACGCCGCCGCGTAACGCCGCGCGTCCGCGGCCGAGGAATAGCGCTTGGAGCCACCCGCTCCGCACCCGCGCGAGCACGACCAGACCAGCACCTCGTTCTCAGCGGTGAACCGGTACTTGTGCCCCAGCACGACGCACGCCGTCACCGGTCACCCGCCCGACAACGTGCCGGAGCCTCGATTGCATCCACGACAGCATCCACCCACGCCAGAGTGCCCGACACCAACGACCGCGCGCGGTGTCGTCCCAGCACGAGGCGATGCGTCTCGGCGCACCCCCGTCCGCGGCACCGACGGGTCCGACAAAGCGATGCAGGGTCGGCGAGCTGCCGGGTTCCCGCCACGTCGGCCTGTGCAAGCTCGCTGCAACCTGGCCTCGGCGGGTGACCTCGGCATGATTCCCGCCCGGCTTCGAGCGATCGGCGTCGTCGTCGCGAGCTCGTTGCTCGTCCTGGCCGGCTGTGCCGACACCCCTTCTGCACCGGCAGCGGCGTGGCCGCAGCGGCCGGTGGTGCGCCTGGCTTTCGACGTCGCTCCCGACCTGCGTTCGGTCGCGGGGAGGGAGACGGTGTCGCTCACGCTCGGCCGGCGGGTGTGTGAGCTGGTGTTTCGGGCGTGGCCCAACAAGCCGTCGGCAGCGCGCGCGGGCAACCAACTCGAGGTCACCGGCGCGATCGTGGACGGTCGTCATGTCCAGCCCCGGGTGCTTCCAGCGGGCGCTCCCGATGGTGTGCCGGGGACGCTCGTGGAGCTCCCGCTCCCGCAGTGCGTGCCCGCCGGCGAGGAGATCCGCGCCGAGCTCGACTTCGCGCTGCGTCTCGGGGAGAACGCCGACGAACGGTTGGGCGTGTCGCCGGAGACCGGTACCGCGTGGTTCGGGTCGGGGTTCCCGCTGCTCGCGTGGGTCCGCGGACAGGGGTGGGCCCGAGAGGACGCCGTGGACATCGCGGGGGAGACAGCCACCAGCGAAGTGTTCCGTCTCAGCGACCTCACGGTCTCGGTTCCTGATGGCATGCGGGTCGCGGGCACAGGTCAGGCTCAGGGCGAGCGCCCTGGGCCTCGCGCCGGGACGAGGACCCACCGCTTCAGTGCAGACGCCGTCCGTGACGTGGCGGTGGCGGTGGGGCGTTACGAGGTGCTCGAGCGTGACATCACCGGCACCCGTCTGCACTTGTTCACCCCGGTTGACGGCACGCGCGTGGAGCCCGAGCAGTGGGCGGGCGAGCTCGACCGGGCCCTGCAGCGATTGACCGGCCGGTTCGGCCGCTTCCCGTACCCCGATCTGTGGGTAGCGATCGCACCTGCGCAGTCGTCGGGCATCGAGTTCCCCGGCGCCCTGCAGTTCGGCGACACCCGGCCCGAGAACCTCACGGGGCTCGCGACCCACGAGCTCGCCCACCAGTGGTTCTACGGCCTGGTCGGCGGCAACCAAGCCCGCGACCCTTGGCTCGACGAAGCGTTCGCGTCCTACGCCGAGGCCTCTCTCGGCGGCGCGACCGATCGAAGCTATTACGACCTCGAGGCCATTCCCGACCGGGTGCGCGGCGATCTCGGGGACCCGATGGCCGAGTGGGGCGATCGCGGATTCGGCACCTACTACCAGGGGGTGTACCGGCAGGGCGCGGCCGCGCTGCTCGCCGCGCGGGCGCAAGCCGGCCCCGACCGCTTCGACGCTGCACTGCGCGGCCACATCGCGCGCCACGCGCACGCCGTCACCCGCCCAGCGGACGTGGCGGCGGCATTCGACGACCTACCCGACGTGCTCGACCTGTTGCGTCGCTACGGAGCCCTCCCTCCCGCGGGCTGAGGAGCTCCCGATGACCGGGAACTCTGGCTCAGCTCACTCCGCATCGCGCGCCGACCGTGCGAGCTCGAGTGCCGAGCCCGTCCTCGACCCGGAAGCGGCGCTCAGCCCGGAGCTTGTCCGATGGTCACGGTGAGCGTGGTGGACTGCGGTCCGCGCTGAACGACCACGGGTACCTGTTGTCCGGGTCGGGTGCCGCGCAGGGCGCCGAGCAGCTCGCCGACCGTGGCGATCTCGCTGGAGCCGACGCGGGTGATGACGTCTCCGGGGCGTATTCCGGCGCCTGCGGCGGGCCCGGCAGGGGCGACGTCGAGCACGACCGCACCGCGCTGCGCGGCGACCCCCAGCAGATCGCGTAGTGCGCCGGTCAGGGGCTGCACGGCCACGCCCAGGTACGGGTGGTCGGCGGTGCCGTCGACCAGCAACTGGTCGACCACGTCGACCACGCGTGTCGAGGGGATGGCGAACCCGATGCTCACTGCCCCACTCGCCGGGGGCAGGTAGGCCTCGTTGATGCCGATGACGCTGCCGGTGGCATCGAGCAACGCTCCTCCGGAGTTGCCCGGGGAGATCGCCGTGTCGGTCTGGATCAGATCGACCAGCTGTTGGGCGCCGCGCGTTGAGGCGCCCGGCACCTCGCGGCCGACTCCGGAAACCACGCCGGCGCTGACGGTGTTCTCCAGGCCCAGCGGGCTGCCGATGGCGACCGCGAGCTCGCCGGGTCGGGGGAGCTGGTCGGCGTAGCGGGGCATCGGCAACCCGTTGCGGGCGACCTGGACCACGGCGAGGTCGGTGGTGCGGTCGGTGGCGCGCACGGTCCCGGGCACGCGGGTGCCGTCGGCGAAGCCGACCTCGACCTGGGTCGCGCCCCGCACCACGTGTTCATTGGTGACCAGCACACCGTCGGCCCGGTAGACCACACCGCTGCCCAGCCCGCCATCGGTGAAGATCGTGACCACGGAGGGGCTGGCGCGCTCGACGAGGTCCGGGACCGCGGCCAACGTCCCCGAGCTCTCTGTACTCGGCGCGGGAGGTACCGGTGATGGTGAGGTCCCCGCAGTGGTGGGGGTCGCTGCGGGTGGGTTGCCGCAGCCCGCCAACGCCACGAGCAGCAGCGCAATGAGCGGCGCGACCCGCAGTGTCATCAGTGACCTCCCGCGTGGGCGCACCGGCGGCCTGCCGGGCAGAGCTCGTGCACGGCGCGGTGGACCGCTCGCCGACGGTGGGCGCCGAGATCGCCACGCTGCTCGATTGCGGGGACCGGGCGCCGAGCCAGTCATGGCGTCGCTCCGGACGTGCGGCAGGAGGGCACCCGAGGCGCCACTGAGGAGAGTTCCGGGGTCAGTGCGAGGTCCTGCAGGCTCGAGCCCGGGCCGGTGAGCGGGAACCGGTTGCGGATCTCGTTGACCGTGCGCAGCAACGTGTTGGCCGCGTTGGAGGGCACCGAACGCAGTGTCTCGACCGCGGCCGACGCGTCGGCGGCGCGAGCGCGCAGCAGGCTCACCACCGGTTCGGTGACCTGTTGCCCGCCCTCCACCGGAGCCGGGCCGGCGGCGTTGATGCCGTCCGCGGCCGCGGTCAGGGCGCGGGCACGCTGGTCGAGGAAGTCCACCCATTGCGCCCGCGTGGCCACGGGGTCGGCCGGGTCCACCGGCGGGGCCGGGGTGTCGGTGCGGGTCGCGGGCAGCAGAGCGGTGCACACCTTGTCCAGCCACTGCTCGGCGCTCGGGGGCGAGAGGCCGGGGCGGGGATCGGGGCCCATGGGCCGTGGGTCGGGGTTTGACGTCGGTGCGCTGCTGTCGCTGCACCCCGTCAGTAGCAGCACTGCGATCCCGACCAGCACACTCAAGGTGCCCACGTGTCGCGCAGCCGCGCGCGGGCCGGTGCCGCCCCAGGGACGGGCTCTCGTCGCCCTGCCTGTGGGGTGAGCCGTTCTCGACTGGGTTGTCGGCGACAAAGCTGGTACCGCCTCTCGTGGTCCTCCTGCCCCTCGAGGCCGCGGATTGGGTCGACGGCGTGGCGAGGGTGGCCCATGAAGTTCATCTCGCCATGCTCGTCTGATGCGCTCGCTCACCTGTGGGGCGCCCTGGTGGTCAGCGCGGCGGACGAAGGATGACGGAGATGGCTGATGGATTGGTGGGCTAGGACGTCAGACGATGAACCGAATCGGCGCGGCGAGTTCGTCTGGCGAATATTGCTCGACGAGGCGAGCGTCCGCCCCGATGCGGACGGTGTAAGTGGTCGAGCCCTCGGGGACGCCCTCGACGATGAACGGGAAGATGCACTGTCGAAGGCCGGCGTCGGATGGAGACTCTCCGACGGACAGCGTCGAGCGCGCGACGATCTCACCCTCGGCGTCCTCCACGACCACCGGGGTACCACCGTTCACCGGCCGAGGGTGCGAGCTGTTCCCGGCACATGATTGATCCGTGACCGTCACGGTTCCCGAGATGCGTTGCATGCCTTCAGGGATTTCGGGGCCGGGGTCGGCGCACCCCCCCACCAACACGGCGACGGCAACGGCCACCATCATCGGCATCAAGCGTCGCATCTTCACCTCTTGCAAAGCTTTCGCGCCTTGACGCGTTCTCGCGTCAGTGCAGCAGTGGTCAAGGGCATCGGAACCCGGTCCGTCCACAGTGAAGGTGGCCGCCCTAGAGGCCCGGCCGCGGCTGCATCAGCCCTTGGCCGCCCGCCGTGTGGTCGGGGTGGAAGGCTCCGGCCGCGACGCGGCGCTCGATGAGCCAGGGGACGGTCGCAGACCAGACGGCCGTGAGTTCTGGTGGACGTGGCGGCTCGGGAGTGGATCGACGAGGGAGCCGGCACTGCTCGACGGCGGTGCCGGGCGATCATTCGACGACCGGGCCGCCGCGTGCACTCGCCCCGCGCAGTCCGCCGAGTGCGGCGGCGGCGACGGACACACCGAGCCAGAGGGCTGCCCACCCGGTCGCACTCTGGGCGACGTCGACGATGAGCGCTGCTTCAGGGGCGGTCACCAGTGCCGCCGCGACCCCGACGTTGCCCACGAGTACGCCGCCGCCGAACAGGCCCAGGCCGAACAGGGCCACGATCGCCAGCGCCCACATCAGCACACCGTGCAACAGGCCGGCACCAGAGCCTGCTCCCCGGGTGGTGGAGCCGGCCAGCAGTCCACCCACGAAGAAGGCGGCCGCGCCCAGGACCATGCTCACGGCGCTGGCCGTGGCTGCCTGTCCCCGGCCGCTCACCCCGAGATCGAGCCATCCGAGGGCGAGGAACAGCATCTGCAGCACGAAGAACACGGGCAGCGCGACGAGCGCGCCGGCCCACACGGCACCCCAGTGGACAGATCGACTCCGAACGGGTTCGCTCCCGCCGACCCGCTGGTCGGGGGAGGTGGCGTCCGGGGAGGTGGCGTCCGGAGAGGCCTCGGGTGAGCCGGTGGCCGGCTCAAGCCTGTCCGGCGAGCCCGGGGTGCCCCGGTCGACCGGAGCCTCCGAGCGACGATCAACGCCCGTCATCTCCACGGAATGGTTGCCAATGGTCATCGTGACTCCTTCTACCTCGGGCTTGGACGAAGGGTCGGTCACCGCATCGTCGGACACGACCTTCGTCGAGGAAATCGGCGGTGGCGATCGCCGGCCCCCGGCTGTCACGCAGTCTTCGCGAGAAGGCTCAGCTCGACTGCGGCACGTCGGTCTCGACAACGAGCGTCGGCGCGCAACACGCCGGTGCAGGTAATTCGTCTCGTACGTCTCCAGCGGGGTCGCGGGGTTTCGTCGGTGCTACCCCGGCCATCGTCACACCATGACGTGCGTCGGCTCCTTACGATTCTCTGACACCGGCGATGGCCGCTGCACACGAAGTCAGGAAGGCGGCCGGTCGGCGCGGACGCCCGTTCGCGTCCGTGACGGGGCACCGATTCCCTGCCGCAAGCATGGCCCCCATCGAGGCTCACTACCCGGCGAGCTTTCGTTTCGTCAGGTAGTCGTCAGACTCGCTCCAAGAGCCGGCCCGTCGCCTTCGATGATCGCGTTCCCCGCTTGCGGCACGTCCCGGTGCCGAGCGCGCCGGCCGAGCTGGCTTCGCGATGCGGATACCTGACGATCACCTGACAAAGCTGCTCCTGGCCAGCAGTGCCCGGCCGAGGCGGGCACCAGGCAGGCGTGCACGACGAGAGGCGCCAGCGGCGGTCTCCCGCATCCCGCCTCCGAGGTGGGACAGCGTCGGGGGACCGGCGACGTCGGGCAACCCGCCTCTCCGAGCCGCGGCGCGACGCGGGTGTCGGATCTGAATGTCCGGGAGGGGTGCGGGTGGCAACGTGGAGTTCATGGAGCCTCGGTCAGGGTCCGGAGCGACGGCTCGCGGGCCTGGCCTCGTCCTTGATCGTGCTGCTGGCTGTCGGCGGCTGCGCCGAGACACCGACGCCCACCGGGTCGGTGGACATCGTCGAGTTCTCCGCCGAGGGGACGTCGGGGACCGCGTTCGGCTCCTACGTCCTCGTCGGTGACCTGTTGAGCACCGGCGCCCGCTCGTTCTCCGGCCTGCCCTTCAGCGCTCGTGTCTCCGCGCCCGGGACGATCTCGCCCAAGATGTCGGTCTCCGTGGTGGACGTGCCGCCGAACTCCCGTGTGACCTGCCGGATCACGCTCAACGACGAGGTTCTTGTCCAGCGCACCGGGGACGTCCCCGGGCGTGACGTCGTCTGCATCGCACCCGAGACGATCGGATGACCGAAGGAGATGAGCTACCCGACGACAACGATCACCGGATCGCGGACTCGGCGCCGAGCCCGCGATCGTGGTGTAGCCGGCCTTGCGCTCCTGCTCGTCCTCGCTGAGAGCGCCGATCCGGGCGAGAGGAGGCCTCGGCGGCCCCTGCGCTCGAGGGAGCGGGCCCGCTCGCGCCCGGTCCCGGAGCTGGTCAAGCATGCTGTTGCTCTGCTTGGGAAGCGCCGAGCTTGAGCTGACCGCTGGTGGTCGCGACGTTGAAGCAGCCGAGGTCTGCGCCCTGACCGCGACCCCGACGAGCTGCCCGCTGCCGACGGCGGGGAGCGCTGAGCGGGGCTCAGCGAGAAGTCGGGGGAACCAGGACAAGACCGGGTGCGTCGAGCCCTGCATGACCACTTCGGAAGCCGGCCATCTACACCGCGACCAGGTCTGCACTCTCTTCGCCCTGGCTCTCGACGGGCACAGCCGCGCCGAGGACGAGCTGAGAGAGCTCGCCGTGCACCATGACGGAGCCGCGGAGCTTCTCGGCGTTCTGGCTTGCAGCGATGCCAACGTGCACACCGGTGCTCCGCGCCCTGCGGACGTCGCCGCCACCGACCAGGTGATCGCTGCCGTGCTCGAGGCCGTCCTCGGTAGGGCTCGGCGCACGTAGGTCCGAGCTCCGGGCGACGACGGGTCGGCCTGGTCGGGCTCCTCAAGGCCGGGCGGCCGTGGGGCCTTCGGCCCTGCACGGAGCCGCTTCGCGGCGCTGCTCAAAGGCCCTTCTTCTCCCCGTGGGGCGTCCCGAGTCTGAGGGGCCCGGAGCAGGCAAGCCGTCGATGAACCGGCCCCGCACCGACCTGGTGATCCCGCCGCAGCCCTCCCGCGCTGAGTAGCTCGGCTGCGGCCTGCCGCCCGTCTTGCGATGGCGGGCCCACCGGGTCGGAGGAGGCCGAACCCCCGACGGTCCCTCCGGGACCTGCCCCGGACCCCTCTTCGCGACTCGCGCCCCACGGGGCGAAGGAAATGGCAGCGGCGGCCCGGCAAGGGCAGCGGCGGTCGGCTTCTCGCCCCGGCTCACGTCGCGTCCGGGAGGACAGCAGAGATGACCGACCCCGCCACCGACGAGAACCGTCAGCGCGAGTTGACCGACCTCGAGCTGATCGAGCTCTACCGTCATCACGACGACCTCGATGCGATCACCGCCCTGATCCGTCGCCACGATGCGGGTCTGCGCACGATGGTTCGCCGGATCCTGCGCCACGACGAGGATGCCGCTGACGTCGCGCAGACCACCTGGGTTCGCGTCCTGACCGCTCTGGGACGACCCGAGCACGAGGTCCACGGCATCGTCCGGGGCTGGCTTTGGAGCATCGCTCGCAATGAGGCGATCGACCGGCTGCGGCGAGCCCGTTGCCGCCCCACCACCGGCATGCGCGGACTGGACCCTGAGGTTCCCCCGTTAGCTCGGAGACCGACGATCATGGCCGTGGGCCGTGAAGGGAGTCTGCGATGGTGGCGCCGAAGAAGTACCCCGACGAGCTGCGGGAGCGGGCGGTACGGCTCTACCGCACCAGCAGCCCGCGCCCGACCTTCCGGGCCCTGGCCGACCAGCTCGGGGTCCACCACGAGGCGCTGCGCAACTGGGTCCGGCAGGCCGAGGCCGACGCCGGCGAGCGCGACGACCGCCCGACCAGCACCGAGAACGAGGAGCTGCGCCGGTTACGCAAGGAGGTCGCCGAGCTGCGCCGGGCCAACGACATCCTGAAGGCGGCGAGCGCTTTTTTCGCCCAGGAAATGGACCCGACAAGGAAACGGTCATAGCGTTCGTCGAGGCCCGTCGTGACGAGTTCGGTGTCGAGCCGATCCTTCGCCAGCTCGAGATTCCGCCCTCGACGTTCTACGGCTGGCTCGACCAGGAACGCGGCCCCTCGGCGCGCCGCCGCGGCGACGCCGAGTTGCTCGAGCAGATCCGCGCCGTGCACGAGCGGTCCGGGCAGACCTACGGCGCCCCGCGGGTCCACGCCACCCTGCACCGCCGCGGCCGGCACGTGTCCCGCAAGCGGGTCGAGCGGCTCATGCGCGCCGCCGGCCTGCAGGGCGCCTACCTGCGCAAGCGGTGGCGCAAGCCCTCGACCAGGCAGGACCCGCGGGCCTCACCGGCCCCGGACCTGGTCGAACGCGACTTCACCGCGCCGGCCCCGGACCGGCTCTGGGTCGCTGATGCCACCCGCTTCCCGTGCGGCGAAGGCGTGTTCTGGCTGGCCGCGGTCCGCGACGTGTTCTCCAACCGCATCGTCGGGTGGAAGACCTCCGACCGCTGCGACACCGAACTCGTGCTCGGCGCGCTCGAGTACGCGGTCTGGACCCGCGAGGTCCGCGACGGCCAACTTCGCCATCATTCCGACCGCGGGTCGAACTACACGTCGTTCCGCTTCGGGACGCGGCTCGAAGACCACGGGATTCTGGCCTCGATGGGCTCGGTCGGCGACTCCTACGACAATGCGCTGATGGAGAACTTCTTCTCCACCCTCAAGACCGAGCTGGTCTACCGCACCAGCTGGCGCACCCGGGAGCAGGCCGAGAACGCCCTGTTCGCCTACATCGACGGCTGGTACAACCGCGAACGCATCCAGGCACGCCTGGGATGGCTGTCCCCCGACGAGTACGAGCACACCTGGCACACCAGCCGAGCTCACCCCGAGCCCGAACCGGCCAGGTAGGAACCACTCCGAGCAAGCGGGGGAACCTCAGGTGGCAGGCGCTTCCCGTCCGTCCGCCTCACGGAGGGCCTGGATCCCCACTAGCAAGTCGTTCCCTCACTGGTGCGGCTCGATCCGGCGGGCCGCCCCGCGCCGCACGGAGTTGTCGTCGGGCCGACGGGTCGTTGTGCTCCTCCGGCGTCGGGTCCAGTCTTCTTCTGTCCGACGAAGCGTTCAGACCGGGCAGGGACCCATGGCCGACCCGCTCACTTCCCTCCACGGCGTCGCACCCAACTCCCGGGAGGTCCTGACCTTCGCGGGAGTGACCCTCGTGGTCCACGTCGACGGGACCACGACCGGCGGGGCGTTCTCGGTCATCGAGGAGCTCCCGCCCCTGTCGGACACCCCGCTGCACGTCCACGAGAACGAGGACGAGTACTTCCACGCCGTCGAGGGCGAGCACGTGATCCGGATCGGCGATCGGGAGCACCGGCTCGCTGCGGGCGAGAGCGTGTTCGCGCCACGCGGGACCCCGCACGCGCAGCGGCGGGTGACGCCCGGCGAGGGGCGGGTGCTCGTCGTCATCTCCCCGTCCGGTCTCGAGGGCTTCTTCCGTCGCCTCGCCGCCGCGGAGGCCGACGGCACCCTCGACGGTGAGGCCCGCGAGGCGGCCTCCCGCGAGTACGGGATCACCTGGCTCTAGCCCGGCTCGGTCGTGTCCACCGTCGCCCTGCCGCCGAACGCCGACAACCGGATCGGGGACGCGAAGAGCCCGGGCGGCCATCGTCGCCTCGACCCGTGAACGGGCTCCGGCTCCTGGATCGCGGGGCGGTCGCCGCCACCTGGCTCGCTGCGGTCGTCGGTGCCCGAGGCCCGACGCCTCGTCACGCCGGCTCCGACCTCCGCACCGCGCGGAGCGGGGTCGGGAAGGCCGGGTGAGTCGCCAGAGCGGTGATCTCGAGGACGTTGTGCGGGAAGACCGGCAGCGTGCCGAGGTGCGTCTCGAGCGCCTCGCGGCTCTCCGCGTTCCAGATGGTCACGCTGGTCCCGGTGTTCGGGAGTCGCCACATCCACGTGATCGTGCCCGCGTCGATGAGCGCGGTGGCGACCTCGCGCTCCCGTGCCATCAGCTCGTCGCGCTCCTCGGCGGAGAGCTCGAGCAGTCCCGTCGTCGGGGTCGCCCTCACGAGGAAGTCCACGGTGTTCTCCGATCGGCGTGTGCGGCACGTGATGTCGCACTGTGACATCACGATAGCCCTGATGTCATGGTGTGTCATCACGTCCGGTACCGTCAGCACGTGCCGCGGTGGGAGCAGGGCAGCGAGGAACGCCTCACGGCGGCCGCGTTGCAGCTGTTCCGCGAGCAGGGCTTCGAGAACACCAGCGTCGTCGAGATCGCGCGCCGGGCCCGTGTCACCAACCGGACGTTCTTCCGCTACTTCTGCGACAAGCGCGAGGTCCTGTTCGCCCACGCCGACGACCTGCGGGCAGCCCTGGTGGAGGGAGTCGGTCGGGCGTCGGGCGTGGCGGACCCGGTCCGGATGGTGGTCGGGGTGCTGGCGCAGCACGACTGGGAGGGCCTCGCCCCGCGCCGTGCCCTCCGGGAGCGGCAGGCCGTCATCGCGGCCAACCCGGAGCTCCTCGAGCGCGATCTGATCAAGCAGCACGCCATGGCACTCGAGTTCGCCGACGTCCTCGCCCGGCGGGGGGTCGACGGAGACCTCGCCGGGGTCGCCGCGAGGGTCGGGGTCCAGGTGTTCCTGACCGCCTACCTCCGGTGGCTCGACGCCGAGGAGGGGAGCGAGGACCTGGTCGCCATCTGTGACGAGCTCCTGTCGGCCCTGCGGGCGACCGTGCTCGCCGGATGACGTCCGCGGCATCGCGATGACGTACGTCGACGTCGCGAGTCGGGTCACCGCCGGTGCGCGCGTGCCGGCGTCGTCCTCCGCGATCGTGACCGGGCTCGTGGCCGAGGGGGCACGCGGGCCGGCGAGCGGAGCGCTGAGCTGGTGCGTGCCGTGGAGGCGGTCGGGCCTCGGTGGGGGAGGGGTGGCGGTCCTGCGGCCGCCCGGTCCGTCGCGGTCGGGCCCGGGTGCTCCTCGGGGGTGATGCGCTCGAGGAACCGCAGGAGCTCGACGGGGAAGGGCAGCACGAGCGTCGAGTTCTTCTCGGCGGCCACCTCCACGACCGTCTCCAGGAGGCGCAGCTGCAGGGAGGCCGGGTGGTCCGACATCGTCTCGGCGGCCTCGGCGAGCGTCGCCGCCGCCTGCCGTTCGCCGTCGGCGGTGATGACGCGGGCGCGACGTTCGCGCTCGGCCTCGGCCTGGCGCGACATGGACCGCTTCATCGACTCGGGCAGCGAGACGTCCTTGATCTCGACGCGGTCGATGTGCAGGCCCCAGTCGACCACCGGGCTGTCGATCATCAGCTCGAGGCCCTGGTTGAGCTTCTCCCGGTTGCTCAGCAGGTCGTCGAGGTCGCTCTTCCCGATGATCGACCGCAGCGACGTCTGGGCGAGCTGTGCGATCGCGGCCATGTAGTCCTGCACGTCCACCGCCACGCGGACCGGATCGACCACCCGGAAGTAGATGACCGCATCGACCCGCACGGTGACGTTGTCGCGGGTGATCCCGTCCTGGGCCGGGACCGGCAGGGTCACGATCTGCATGTTGACCTTCGTCAGCCGGTCCGCGATCGGCCAGAGCAGGACGATGCCCGGGGCTCTCGTGGTGCCGGGCTCCACCCTGCCGAACCGGAACACGACTCCGCGCTCGTACTGGCGGACGATGCGCACGCTCGTCCCGACCAGCGTCGCGGCCACCAGGAGCACGGCGGCGCAGAGCGCAAGGGCAACGGTCATCTCGCCACATCCCTCACCGCGCGGCCCCCCGTCGGAGAGAGGGTCGCCGGGAAAAAGGTAGCGCAGCGACGGCGGAGAAGCCCTGTTCGTCAGCGGGACGTACCGTGCGACAGATGGCCACGACGAAGCACGGTGGGTCCTCGATCCCGGGCGCGAGCTGGGTGCGGCCCTGGTTCCAGCTCCTCGAGATCTCGGTGTCCGTGCCGGTGGTGATCGGCTTCCGCACGGTCCGGATCGTGGCCGGCGGGTGGCCGCCGGACGCCCGGGAACGGCGTGAGCTGGTGCGGATGGTCCAGGAGAAGGCCGAGGCCTTCGGGCAGGCGGCGGTCGCGGCGGTGACGACGCCGCCGAGGGACGGCGCGCGGTTCGTGGGCGCGGTCGTCACCCCGGTCCACCGGAGCGTGGTGGGGAACCGCCGGCGGCTGACCCGGGGCTGAGGCCTCGTCCCCGCGATCTCCCCGTCGAGGGGACGCGGCCGGTCGACCGCCCGCGCTAGCCTCCCGCGCCATGTCCACCGCGATGGAGGGCGGCGGGCGCTACAACGCCAACGCGTCGGCCCAGGCCGCGTCGTCCGTGTTCGGTCTCGACCTGCTCCGGGAGGCCGCGGCCGCCGCCCCGCTGGGTCCGGCCGGGGTGGTCACCGTCGTCGACTACGGGTCGTCCGAGGGGCGCAACTCCCTGGCGCCGATGTCGGCCGCCGTCGAGACGGTCCGGCGGGTCCGCGGCGAGCACCAGCCGGTGTGGGTGTGCCACACCGACCTGCCGGGCAACGACTTCGGCTCGCTCTTCCACACCGTGGCGGACGACCCGGACACCTACCGCCGACCGGGTGTGTACACCGCGGCCGTCGGCCGGTCCTTCTACGAGCAGCTGCTCCCCGAGGGCTGGGTGGGCGTCGGGTGGAGCTCCATCGCCGTGCACTGGCTCAGCGCCGTCCCGGGCCGGCTGGACGGCTTCTGGTTCAGCAGCGCGAGCGCGGAGCAGTACACGGCCTGGGCGCGAGCCGGCGCCGCCGACTGGTCCGCGTTCCTCGCGGCGAGGGCCGCGGAGATGCTGCCGGGGGCCCGCCTCGTGATCGTGGTCGGCGCCGCCCACGGCGAGGGGCCCACCCGTCGGTCCGGGGCCGAGCGCGCCATGGACGAGGTCGCCCGCGGCCTGCAGGAGCTCGTCGGGCGCGGCGTCCTCGGCGAGGAGGAACGCGACGCGATGACGATCCCGGCGTGGTACCGCACCGCGGCCGAGTGGCGGGCCCCGTTCGACGACGGCGGCGACCTCGTGCTGGAGCAGCTGGAGTTCGTCGACATCGGGGATCCCCTGTGGCGGCAGACCGGGGAGTCGCGCGGGGAGCAGCCCTCGACCTACCCCGCCACCGTGGCCGCTGCCCTGCGGGTGTCCTTCGGCCCCTCGCTGCTCCAGGAGCTCGACCCGGACCGGCGCGCCACGGTCGCCACCGAGCTCTTCGACCGGCACCTGGCCGGCGCGATCGCGACCGAGCGACCCGAGCCGTGGTTCGACTGGCGGCTGGCGGTCATGGTCGTCGCGAAGCGGGGGTGACCGTCACGCCGGCGGAGCCGGCTCCGGGTCGCGTCGGCGCACCTCCACGCCGCCCCAGATGGCCGCGCCGGTGACGTGCAGCGACGGGGCCCTGAACGACGACGGTGCCGTCGGCGGCCCGGAGAGGTCGGCGAACCCTCCCATCGCGCCGCGCCCGTCGCAGCGGACGTCGACCTCCGGACCGACGATGATCACGACGCCGGCCATGATCGCGTAGACGCGGATGGTGGTACCGCTCGGGTCGAGACGGGCCCGACGGAGATCCAGCTCCGCGCCGCCCATGAACGCCAGCACCGTGTGCTCCGGGCCCGGCGCCCACTCCCCGCGCCGGACCGTGGCGCGCAGGAGGCTGAGCGACGAGGTCGGGGACCCCGCCCCGGTCGCCGTCGGCGCCTCCAGATCGCGGACACAGGCCCGCAGCTCGTCGCGGGACACCGCGGCGGCGATGCCGGCCAGGCGCCCGTCACCCTGGGCCGGGGTCAGCCGACCGTCACCGACGGCCGACCGGACGAGTCGGGTGGCTCGTGCCCGGTCCTCGTCGGAGACGCGGGGGCCGGCGTCGCCGTGGTCCGACCCGCTCATCGCCTCGATGCTAGGTCCGGGCGATCCTCCGCGGGAGGGCATGAGGACGACGGGCACGCCGGCGCCGACCTCCATGACGACGTGCTCGGGAACCGGTTCCGGGGGCGGGCCGCACCGACGGGCGGGCGCCCGCGAAGGGGGGAACGGGCGCCGGGTCCGCCGGAGCCGCGCCGGCCCGCCCCCGGCCGGTCAGACCCTGCTGAGCAGGGCCTGCATCTCGGTGATCTCCTGCTGCTGGGCGGCCACGATGGCGCCGGCGAGCTCCTTGGCCTGCGGGTTGAGACCCTGCGCCTGCTCCGTCTGCGCCATCTGGACGGCGCCGGCGTGGTGCTCGATCATCATCTGCAGGAACATGCGGTCGAACGCGGCCCCGGACTGCGCCGCCAGCTGCTGCATCTGGGCGTCACTCATCATCCCGTGCATGGACATGTCGCCCATCGGCATGCCGGGCATCGCGTGTCCCGGCATCCCGGGCATCGCGGTGGAACCCGGCTGCGGGCGGGGAGCGCCCCAGGTGTCGAGCATCTGGTGCATCTGCTCGATCTCGGGAGCCTGTGCCCGGGCGATGCGAGCGGCCAGGTCCTTGACCTCCGGGGACGCTGCTCGGTTCGAGGCCTGGGACGACATGGCGATGGCCTGGACGTGGTGCGGGATCATGCCCTGGGCGAACATCACGTCCGCCTGGTTGTGCTCGGGCGAGATCGGCGCTGCGGCCGACGGCGACGGGGCCGCTGTCGGAGCAGCGGCGGGACCGGCCGCGGGTGGAGCGGTACCGGAGTCGGAACATCCGGCGGCCACGAGGGCGGCGGTGGCGGCGGCGATCACGCCGCCGACGAGACGGGCACGCACGAGGGAACTCCTTCGGCTGGGCACCGGCCGGTGCGCACGAGGCCGGTGCTGATGGCAGGTAGCGGCGCCGCTGCGCGGGCACGTGCGTGGACTCACGTGCGTGTACGCAGTCGGTGGGCCGGCCTACAGCCGGAGAACCTGGAGCTCGGCCTGTCTCGAGGACGCAGGAGGAGCGCGGGGAGCCGTCGCCGGAGCGACGTCCCCCGCGCCGGGACGGAGCGGCGCTGCCCGCCGCCACAGCGCGACGATGACGAGCAGGAGCAGGAGGACCACGGCACCGACGAGCGCGACGAGGCACAGGTGGACCAGCGACCCGGCGTGGTCGTGACCGTTCTCGTCCGGATGTCGGTGGAGAAGCGCCGCGCTGCTCGCGACAGCCGTCATGCCGACGTGCGGGTCGACGACCGGCCCGTCCGGGCGCGCCGGGCCGGCGTGCTGGTGCTCGCCCGGCGCGTCCGGAGCGGCGAGCGACGGAGCCGCCGCGCCGGAGGGGGCGACGTCCGCGGCCGAGTGCTGGTGGGCGCCGACGACGTGGTGCATGAGCACGAGTCCGAGCGCGATCACCAGGAGGGCCAGGCGCCCGGACCAGCTGCCGGGCACCAGGCTCTGCGGCATCGCGCTGCCCACGCGACGCCGTGAGCTCCCGTGCCGGCGCCTCACGGCGACGACGGTACCGAACCAGGGGGCCGACGGCGCCGTTCCGGCGTCGCGGACCAGGCCCGGCCCGCTGATGGACGCCACGAGATGATTGTCACGCTGAGTACCTGGCGCTACTCTGACCGGGCGAGTGATCCGCGCAACAAGCCCGTCGCCGACGACGTTCCGTAAGAGGTGTCCCATGCAGTGGTACCTGAAGGCGCTCAAGCAGTACGCCGACTTCGGCGGTCGGGCCCGCCGCACCGAGTTCTGGATGTTCGTGCTGTTCAACGTGCTCGCGAGCGCGGTGCTCGGCCTCGTCGACCGGCTGATCGGGACGGCGAGCGTGGTCGACGCCCGGGGCACCCTCGTCGTCACGCCCGGCCTGCTGCAGGGGCTCTACGGCCTGGCGGTGCTGATCCCGGCGATCGCGGTGGCCGTCCGCCGGCTGCACGACACCGATCGGTCGGGCTGGTGGGCGCTCCTCTACCTCGTCCCGCTCGTCGGGCAGATCGTGCTGATCGTGTTCTGGGTCATCGAGGGCACCCGCGGTCCGAACCGCTTCGGCCCGGACCCCAAGCAGGACGTCGCGGTCGGTGCTCCGTCGCCGACGCCGCAGCAGCCGGCGGCCTGACGCCCGCGTCCGCACCCTCGCGCGCGGCGGGCATCGACGATCCTCCCGTCAGGCGGCGGAGGTCCCGCGTCCCCACCAGCCGGTGGGCGCGGCAGGCCGCGAGGTAGGGGACGCCGGCGGTGTAGCCCGAGCCCGGGGCGTCGCCGAGCATCCGCGCCGCGAGGCTGTGGTGGGTCGTCTTCCAGCGCTGGTGAGCGGCTTCGAGGTCGGCGACGGCGGCCGCGAGCCGTCCCGGTGGGTGGCCCGGTCGGTCGGCCACGGCCCGGGCCAGGCTGTCGTGGCCGTCGGCCTCGGCACGAACGGCGGGGACGCCGGCGAAGGCCTCGGAGTCCAGGCGGGCCCGGCTGGGCTCGCCGCACGCCAGTTCGAAGCGCTTGTAGGCCTCGGACTGGATGGCGCTGGCCCCGTCGGTGTGCTCGCGGAAGGCGTGGAAGGACACGGCGCGCAGGGTGGCGACGAGCCGGAAGAGCAGGCTCGCCCGCTCGAACACGGTCGACGCCCGGACCATGACGGCGGTCGCGTCCCCGGGACGCCCGGCGCGCACGGCCGCGGTGGCCGACCGCAGCAGGGCGGTCAGCGTCGTGAACACCAGCTCGTGGGCCTGCAGGGAGCGGATGAAGAAGTACTCGTCGTGCTCGGTCGACACCGGCAGCACGGAGAGCCCGAGCCACTCACCGGCACGCGTGGCGGGCGGCGCGACGTCGTCGGCGAGCCCGTCGTCGACCGCGGACACGAAGCGCGCCGCCTGGCGGACGCGCTTGCGGCCCACGGCGGGGTCGGTGCCCTCGGGGTGGCGGCGCTCGTGGCGGACGACGTCGGCGAGCAGCAGGGCCGAGAGGTGCTCCGGGTCGAGCCCCGTCTCGGGGTCGTCGAGGATGCGCGCGAGCAGGGGGAGCGCGAGGTAGCTCGCGTTGTGGAACCGGTCGTGGTGGCGGGCGAGGACGGCGTCGAGGAAGTCGTCGAGGAACGGGTCCCGGCCGCGGTGGCGGCGCGCGATCTCCGCGAGCACGTCGAGCAGCGGGGCCGGGAGCGCGTGCCGCCCGACGCGCCGGATGCGCCGGGTCAGCAGGTGGGCCAGGGCGCGGCCGTCGGCGTCGGGGCCGGGGTCGGACGAGCGCCACACCTCGAGCTCGCGGGCGAGCGCCGCATCCGGCGGCCGGCACGGGTTCTCGGGCATCGCGACGACCTCCGCGGTCGGTGGCTGGGGCACCGAGGCTGCGCGACGGCGGCCCGCGCGACGATCGGGCCCGCCCCCGTGGGCCGGGGGAGAACCCGCCGGAGAGTCGGGTGCGGGCCCGGTGCCTGCCGTTCCCCGCGCGTGCGACAGGTACTGGTGTCCGTGGCCCCGGTCCAGCAATCTCGGCCCGCGGAGATCGACGCACGCCGACCGAGGAGCCCCGATGGACCACGCACGCCGTCCCGGAGAGGACGAGTACGTCAGCACGGTCGCCGAGACGGCCCTCGGGCCCGTCGAGTACGCCGTCGTCGGCACCGGGACGCCGGTCGTCGTCGTGCACGGACTCCCGGCGGGATCGACGCCGCCGCTCTCATGGCGAGGTTCCTGCCCCGCGACGGCATCTCCGCGATCCTGCTCTCCCGGCCCGGCTACCTCGGCACCCCGCTCGCGGACCGCACCACCATTGACCAGCAGGCAGACCTGCTCGCCGCGCTCCTCGACACGCTGGGCATCGACCGCGCCGGCGTCTACACGTGGTCGGGAGGCGGGCCCGCCGGCTACCGCCTCGCCGTGCGCCACCCCGAGCGGGTCACCTGCCTGCTCGCCCACGCCGCGGTGAGCCAGGCCTACCACGCCCCGCACCAGGACGTCGCCACCAAGCTGATGTTCACCACCGCCCCGGGGCGGTGGCTGCTGCGGCTGCTCGCCGCCCACCAGCCCGAGCAGTACATCAGGGCGGAGCTCGCCGCCGAGGGCGACCTGTCGGACGAGCAGCTCGCGCAGCGCGTCGAGGAGGTCCTCGCCCACCCGGCCAAGCGCGACCTCGCCCTCGCGCTCGGCCCCACGGCCGTCCCCGACCGCCACCGTCGGGCCGGCTTCCACAACGACCTCGAGCAGTTCGCGGCGATCACCTCGCTCGAGCTGGAGAAGATCACCGCGCCCGCGCTCGTCGTGCAGGGCAGCGCCGACGGCGACCTGCCCCCGGCGCAGAGCACGTTCGCCGCCGAGACCATTCCGGGCGCCGAGCTGCTCACCCTGGACACCGGCACCCACCTGGCGCTCTACACCCACCCCGACGCCGGTGCCGCGCAGGCCCGTGCGGTCGAGTTCCTGAGGCAGCCCGCGCGCACGTGATGCCGGGGAGCGCTACGCGTCCTCCGAGAACGCGCGGCGGAGCGCCCCGCCCACGAACCGCCGCGCCTCGGCAGCCGCGTCGACGGAGCCGGCGAGGTGGAGAGGGTGCGAGCGGTGCTCCCGGAAGCCCGCTCGCCCCGCACGTCACGACCTGACGAACTCCAGGAGGTCGGCGTTGATGGTCTCCGCCTCGGTGGTCGGCATCCCGTGCGGGAACCCCGCGTAGGTCTTCAGCGTCCCGTTCGGGAGGAGCTCCGCCGACAGCGGCCCCGAGTCGGCGTAGGGCACCACCTGGTCGTCGTCGCCGTGCATCACGAGGACCGGAACCGTGATCTTCTTCAGGTCCTCGGTGAAGTCGGTCTGCGAGAAGGCCACGACCCCGTCGTAGTGCGCCTTCGCCCCGCCCATCATGCCCTGGCGCCACCAATTCTGGATCAGTGCCTCGACCGGCTCCACGCCGTCGCGGTTGAATCCGTAGAACGGGCCGGCGGCCACCTCGCGATAGAATGCCGAACGGTTGGCGGCGAGCTGCGCCTGGAAATCGTCGAAGAACTGCTTGGACAGGCCGCCGGGGTTCGCGTCGGTCTGCACCATCAACGGCGGCACGGCGCTGATGAGGACGGCCTTGGCCACCCGGGCCTCCCCGTGCCGCGCGAGGTAGCGGACGACCTCGCCGCCGCCGGTGGAGTGCCCGACGTGCACGGCGTCGGTGAGGTCGAGGTGCACGGTCACCGCTGCGAGGTCGTCGGCGTAGTGGTCCATGTCGTGGCCCTCGCCGGTCTGGCTCGACCGCCCGTGACCTCGCCGGTCGTGGGCGACGACCCGGTAGCCGTGCTGCACGAAGAACAACAACTGGGCGTCCCAGTCGTCGGACGAGAGGGGCCAGCCGTGGCTGAACACGATCGGCCGGCCCGAGCCCCAGTCCTTGTAGAAGATCTCCGTACCGTCGCCGACCGTGATCGTTCCCATGCGGATGTCTCCCTCGCGGGCGTCTGGACAGGAATTGTTCGCAGAACGCGCGGAATGGCCACCGCCACGCTGCGGGGCCCCGGATCAAGGCGACCCTACCCAGGGCGCGCGACGGTCGGGAAGGGCAGGCGGGGCCCGCCACGGAACGCACACTCGACGCGACGGAGTGCGAGTGGTGGCGGGCCCGACGGGTCAGTGGCGCAGCCCCGCCTGCTTCAGCAGCGGCATGACCTCGTCGCCGAAGTACTTGAGCTCCTCGTTGTAGTCGATCAGCCCGAAGATCATGCCCTGCATCCCGGCCTCGTTGAGCTCCGCGAGCTTCTCGGTGACCTGCTCCGGGGTGCCGACGATCGGGTAGCCGCCCCAGCCGGCGATGAAGCGCTCCTGCATCTTGGTCGCGGCGTGGTCGAACGACTGGCTCGCCCCCGAGGTCGCCATCTTGATGACGTTCCCGGCCGCGCCCCAGTCGCCCTCGTCGACGACCTGCTGGAAGGCGCGCTGGGCCTCCTCCTCGGTGTCGCGGCACACCACGAGGCCGTAGGTCATCACCTGGATGTCGCGCCGGTAGTCGTCGCGGGCCTTCGCGCGGACCTTGTCGGAGTAGGCCCGGATGTTCTCGAGGGTGTCGAGGGAGGCGAAGTTGATGTCGACGTTGCGCGCCGAGAACTCGATGCCCGAGGCCGAGTTGCCGGCGTTGAGCAGCGCCGGCCGCGGCGCCTGGTGCGGCTTGGGGTACGCCTCGAGCAGCTCACCGTCGAAGTACCGGGTGTGGACGGCGAAGGTGCCCTCCTCGCTCCAGAGCCGGTCGGCGAAGTCGATCCACTCCTGGCCGAACGCGTAGCGCTCGTCGTGCTCGCGCTGCTCGGAGCCGAACATCTCCATCTCCGGCGCGACCCACCCCATGACGAGGTTGAGGGCGAAGCGCCCGCGGGAGATGTGGTCGATGGTGGTCGCCATCTTGGCCGCGACGATCGGGTGCACCGTGGGCAGGTGCGAGGTCGAGGCCACGGCGATCCGCTCGGTGGCCTGGGCGACGCCGGCGGCCCAGGTGAAGGTCTCGAAGCAGTTGCCGTTGAAGTTCGTCGAGCCGCCGAAGCCCTTCCACCGGGCCACGGGCACCAGGACGTCGAAGCCGAGGTCGTCGGCCCGGCGCGCGATCTCCATGGTGTGGTCCCAGGTGATCTCGTACGTGCTCGGGGCGTGGCTCATGATCAGGCCGTAGGAGCAGTTGACGCCGAAGAGGCCGAGCTTCATCTTCTGGTCGCCGAACAGCGGGTTGGTCAGGTGGCGGTCGACCAGGGGGCGCGTCTCGCTGATCGGTCGCGGATCGGTCGGGGCGAGGCCGAGGCGCTCGTTGGCGGTGACGGTCACGTCGTCTCCTTCGTCGTCGGGTGGGGTGGGTCAGCCGAGCTGGAACGGGTCGCGGGTGCCGCCCGTCAGCTCGACGAAGATCGACTTGTTATCGGTGTACTCGGCGATCGCGTCGACGCCGTTCTCGCGGCCGATGCCGCTGGAGCCGAAGCCGCCGAAGGGCATGTTCGGGGCGATGACGCGGTAGGCGTTGATCCACACGGTGCCGGCGCGGAGGGCCGCGGCGACGCGGTGCGCGCGGTGCACGTCCTTGGTCCACACCGCGCCGGCCAGCCCGTACGGGGTGTCGTTGGCGAGCTTGAGGGCCTCGTCCTCGTCGGTGAACGTGTAGGCGGCGAGGACCGGGCCGAACACCTCCTCGCGCACGACGGTGTTCTCCGGGGTGACGTCGGTGACCACCGTCGGCCGGACGAACAGGCCCCCGTGCTCGTCGTCGGCGGCGCCGCCGCAGGCGAAGGTCGCGCCCTCGTCCGCGGCGCCGCGCAGGTAGCCGAGGACCTTCTCGTACTGGGGCCGGTTGGCGACCGGGCCCATCTCCGTGCCGGCCTCCGTGGGGTCGCCCAGGACGATCGCGTCGGCCCGCGCCACCACCTTCTCCACGAGGGCGTCGTGCACGTCGGCGTGCACCAGCAGGCGCGAGCCCGCCATGCAGGTCTGGCCCGTGGCGGCGAACACCCCGGCGACCAGCCCGTTGGCGGCGGCGTCGAGGTCGGCGTCGGGGAAGACGATCTGCGGCGACTTGCCCCCGAGCTCGAGCGTGACGCGGTTGATGTTCGCCCCGGCCGCCTGCGCGATCGCGGCGCCGGTCGCCGTCGAGCCGGTGAAGGCGATCTTGTCGACGCCGGGGTGGCGGGCCAGGGCCTCGCCGGTCGACCGGTCCTGGCCGGTGACGACGTTCAGCACGCCGGCGGGCAGCCCGGCCTCGGTGAGGATCTCCGCGAACGCGACGGTGGAGGCCGGCGAGTGCTCGGAGGGCTTGACCACCATCGTGCAGCCCGCGGCGAGGGCCGGCGCGAGCTTGAAGGTGAGCAGCAGCAGCGGGGAGTTCCACGGGGTGATCGCGCCGACGACGCCGACGGGCTCGCGGCGGGTGTAGCCGAAGTAGTTCGGGTTGACCGGCGGCACCGTGCGGCCCTCGATCTTGTCCGCGAGCCCGGCGAAGTAGTAGTACCACTGCGGCAGGCTCGTGAGCTGCCCGCGCATCTCGCGCAGGAGCTTGCCGGAATCGTTGACCTCGAGGCGCGCGAGGCGTTCCGCGTTCGCGGCGACGGCGTCCCCGCAGCGGCGCAGGATCGCCGAGCGCGCGAATCCGGTCATCCGTCCCCAGTCGCCCTCGAACGCCGACCGGGCGGCGGCGACCGCCTCGTCCACGTCCGCCGCGCCGCCGTCGGCGAGCCGGGCCCACGCTTCCCCGGAATAGGGGTTCTCCGAGGAGAAGGTGCCGCCCGACACGGCGTCGACGGATTTGCCGCCGATGAAGAGCCTGAATTCCTCGAGCGCTGTCGTCATCGTTGTCGTCTCCTTGACCGTGGGTCCCGCACAACGGGAATCCGGGGTGGATGGCGGCCAACGCTAGGACCGCGGAAAGGGCGCCGATATCCGTGCAGGGCGGCGCCCGATCCGTTCCGTGCAGACGCGGGTGATCGGTCGCACGCGGCCCCCGAGGGGTCCTGCACGGAACGGATGGCGGGCTGCGCTCTCGGGCTGTTCGCCGTCGCACGGGCCGCCTAACGTTCTCCGGAACCGGACTCGGGGGTCGGCACGAGGAGGTGTCGGGCGATGCCATCCGCACGCGACGACGAGAGCGGCGTGACACCGGCTCGGCTCGGGCGTCACGCGGTCCTGGACACGCGTCGCCTCGAGGAGGCGCGCGAGGCCGTCGCCCGGGTCTACCTCGACCACGACCTCAGCGCGCCCGCCGAGGACGTCGCGATGACGCTGAACGCGACGACCGACCGGCTGTTCACCTTCGGCTACCTGACCTACCAGTCGCCGGCCAAGCTGGTGATGCCCCCGACCGAGGACAACTACCACGTCAACCTGACCATCGCGGGTGCCACGCGCGCGGAGCGGTCCGACGGCACGCGGGGGAGCACGGCGGCGGGGCGGTCGGGCCTGGTCCTGCTCCCGCACCACACCAACACCGTGCGCTGGTCGGCCGACGCCGAGCAGTGGATCCTGAAGATCCCCCGCTCGAGCCTCGAGACGCACCTCGGCGACCAGCTCGGGCGCCCCGTCCACGACGTCGTCGACTTCGAGTTCGGCATCGACCTCACGTCACCGGCCGGGCGCACGCTGCTGTCGTCGGTCGAGTTCCTCGCCCGGGAGCTCGACCGTCCGGGCGGTCTGGGGGACATGCCCCTGGCGCGCGAGCAGCTCGAGGCCTTCGTCATGACCCAGCTGCTCCACGTCGGGCGGCACCGCTACACCGACGCGCTGACGGCCCCCGCGGACCCGGTCCGCCGCGGCCGGCTGGGTCCCGTCCTCGACTACATGGAGCAGCACGCCGACGAGCCGCTCACCCCGCAGGAGCTCGCCCGCGTCGGCTGCCTCAGCGTCCGGACGCTGCACGCGACCTTCCAGCAGGAGCTCGGCGAGTCGCCGATGAGCTACCTGCGGCGCCTGCGGCTCGACCACGTGCGGGCCGAGCTCATGCGGGCGCACCCCGCCGACGTGCAGGTGACCGAGGTCGCGCTGCGCTGGGGGTTCCTGCACCAGAGCCGGTTCGCCCAGCAGTACCGCGAGCGCTTCGGTGAGCTGCCCCGCGACACCCTGCGCGAGCGCCGCTAGTCCCGGGCGGTCGTCCCGAGGAGGTCGTAGGCGCCGCGGTGGAACACCAGCGGCGCGCGCGTGGTGTCCGCATCGAGGGCGCGGACCCGCCCCACGACGATCGTGTGGTCCCCGCCCGGGAACTCGTCCTCCAGCGTGCAGTCGATCCAGGCGACGACACCGTCGAGGCGTGGCGCGCCGGAGGGCGCGGGGGACCAGGCGACACCGGCGTACTTGTCGGCGCCCGAGCGCGAGAAGGCCGTGCTGGTGTCGCGGTGCCCTTCGGCGAGGACGTTCACGCAGAACCGGCCGGCCACTCGGATCCGCGGCCACGTGGTGGACGAGCGCGCGGGGGAGAAGGAGACCAGCGGGGGATCGAGCGAGAGCGAGCTGAACGACTGGCACGTGAATCCGGCCGGCCCGTCCGGGGTCGTCGCGGTGATCACGACGATTCCCGACGCGAAATGTCCGAGCACGTGGCGCATCTGTGCGGGATCGACGGTGGCGGCGTGGGCGTCCATGGCCGAGAACGGTAGGTCCGTGCTCGTCGCCGGACCATCCGCGCACGGCGGCGCGATATCCGGTGACGGCGCCGTACCTCCTGCCCGCGCGCATCGGACAATCGTCGGCGCCCGGCGGATGGTGGTCGCCGTCCTCCCGTTCCTACGGTCGTCCCCGGAATCGTCGAGGAGAGGACACCACCATGAGCGGACCAGCGGGTCACGACGTCCCCGTCGCCGGGCTGCCGTCGACGACGTCGGTGCAGCAGGCGGTGGCGGCCCTCGCCGCGGGGCGGATGGTCGTGGTCACCGACGACGCCGACCGGGAGGACGAAGGCGATCTCGTGCTGGCCGCCGACGCGGCGACGCCGGAGCAGCTGGCGTTCGTCGTGCGGCACAGCACCGGCATCGTGTGCGTGCCGATGTCGGGGCCCCGTGCCGACGCGCTGGCGCTGCCGCCCATGGTCGACGACAACGGTGACCCGCACGGCACCGCCTTCACGGTGACCGTCGACCACGAGGACACGGGCACCGGCGTCTCGGCGGCCGATCGCTCGCGCACGGTGCGGGCCCTCGCCGACACCCGCACGCGCCCCGCGGAGCTGCGGCGCCCCGGCCACGTGTTCCCGCTGCGCGCCCGCGACGGCGGGGTCCTCGTGCGGGCCGGCCACACCGAGGCCACGGTGGACCTGCTGCGCCTGGCCGGCCGCGAGGCGGTCGGCGTCATCGGCGAGATGGTCGACGACGACGGCACCATGCTGCGCGGGGCCGCGCTGACCCGGTTCGCCGCCGAGCACGACCTGCCGGTGGTCGCGATCTCCGACCTCGTGCGCCACCGCCTGGCCACCGAGCGTTTCGTCGAGCACGTGGCGACGTCCGCGATGCCCACGGCGTTCGGGGCGTTCCGCGCCGTCGCCTACCGCTCGACCGTCGACGGCACCGAGCACCTCGCGCTGGTCCACGGCGACGCGGCGGCCGCCGCCCGGACGCCGCGGGGCGCGCTGGTGCGGGTCCACAGCGAGTGCCTCACCGGCGACATCCTGGGGTCGTTGCGCTGCGACTGCGGCGCCCAGTTCGAGCAGGCGATGCGGGCCGTCGCCGCCGAAGGGGCCGGCGTCCTGGTCTACCTCCGGGGCCACGAGGGTCGCGGTATCGGCCTCGCCCACAAGATCCGCGCCTACGAGCTGCAGGACACCGGCATGGACACGGTCGACGCCAACACCGCCCAGGGCCTTCCCGTCGACACCCGCACCTACGGCACCGGCGCGCAGATCCTCGCCGATCTCGGCGTGACCCGGCTGCGGCTCATCACCAACAACCCGGCGAAGTACCGCGGGCTCGCCGGCCACGGCGTCGAGATCCTCGAGCGGGTGGGCCTGCCGGCCGCCGCGGGTCCGGACAACCTGCGCTACCTGCGCACCAAGCAGGAGCGTCTCGGCCACCTCGTGGCCCTGGGCGGGGCCTGAGGGTCGCCCGGCGCCTCTACCGCCGTGGGTCGTCGAGCAGGTGGGCGAGGAGCTGGGCGGGAGCGTCCTCCTGCAGCAGGTGCCCGGCCTCGTCGATCCAGTGCAGCTCGGCGTGCGGGATGTGCTCGTGGAGCCAGGTGCCGTACTCGGGCGGGAGGATCCGGTCGTGGCGCCCCCACAGCAGCCGCACGGGAATGTCGATGCCGGTGAGCGACGACTCGTAGGGACGGGTGTCGGCCTCGGAGAGCTGGCGGTACTGCCGGTAGTAGGCGGCCTGGCCCTCCGGGCCGCGCCACGGGGCGAGGTAGGCCTCGAGGACCTCGGGGCGTAGCCCGCGGTGGCTGGCGTTCTCCAGGTGTGCGGTGACGAGGGCCTCGTGGGCGTACCCGGGCAGGGCGTCGAAGACGTCCGGGTGCTCGCGCATGAGCCGGAAGAGCCCGCGTTCCCAGTGACCGCCGCTGACGGCGTCGAAGATCGTCATGTCCCGGTAGGGCGCCGACTCGAGGAGATGGGCGCGCAGCACGATCGCGCCGCCGATGTCGTTCGCGACGACACTCGGCCGGTCCAGTCCCCAGTGCTCGAGGAGCCGGGTGAAGCGCTCGGCCTGCGCCGCCAGGGTCAGGTCCTGGCCCTCGGCCTTCTCCGACCGGCCGTAGCCGAGGTGGTCGAACACGTAGACCCGGCGTGACCGGGCGAGCGCGGGGGCGATGTCGCGCCACAGGTAGGAGGAGTAGGGGGTCCCGTGCACGAGGACGATCGGCTCCCCGCTCTCGCCGAGCCGTGCCCAGCGCACGACCCCGTCGCCCGTGTCGAAGACCTCCGGCAGTTCCCAGCTCATGGCGGCTCCCGTCGATGGTTCACAGGTCTGTGAACTTCTGCGACACCAAGGTACACAGATCTGTGAAGCAAGGGGTAGGCAGGTCGTCCCCGGCTCACCCGTGGTCGTAGTCCTCGCGCGCGGCGAGGACGTCCGCGATGTTGTCGATCGCCCACCGCTCGAGCGCGCCGAGCGGCGCGAGGAGGCTCCGGCCGAGGTCGCTGAGCTCGTACTCCACCCTCGGCGGGATCACGGGGTGCACCGTCCGGACGACGAGGCCGTCGCGCTCGAGGGCGCGCAGTGTCTGGGTCAGCATCTTCTGGCTCACGCCCTCGATCCGCCGGGCGAGCTCGGTGTACCGCCGCGGCCCGTCCGCGAGGGCGCCGACGACGAGCACGGTCCACCGGTCACCGATCCGGTCCAGCAGCTGGCGCGTCGGGCAGGCCTTCCGGTAGGGGTTCCACGGCGGCTCGTCGCCGGACTCCACGCTCGTCACCTGCACACTCTCCACCCGGTGCGTACAGCACCGCGAGGTGCCTCCTTCCCGGAGGACCCGTGTCCCGGCACGCTCGCCCGGTCGAGGAGAGGAGTCCGAGGATGACCGTGGAGCTCGTGCACCCCGAGGGGGTCCACCGGGTCGACGTCCACCACCAGGTGGCCGACACCCGGGGCTCGCGCACCGTGTACCTGGCCGGGCAGGTGTCCTGGGACATCGAGGGGAACCTCGTGGGCCGCGGCGACGTCGCCGCGCAGGCCGAGCAGTGCTACCTCAACATCGCCGCCGCCCTCGACGCGGTCGGGGCGTCGGCGGCCGACCTGGCCAAGGTCACGGTCTACGTCGTCGACCTCGACGAGGCGAAGGCCGGGCAGTTCGTCGTGGGGCGCGAGCGGGCGGCCGCGACGCTGGGCGTCGCGTTCCAGCAACCGAGCACCTGGATCGGGGTCACCGCGCTGGCCGCGCCGGGCTACCTCGTCGAGGTCGACGCGCTGGCCGTGCTGCCCTGAGTCAGCGGACGAACGTGTGGGCCGGGTACGACTCCACGTCGTTCTTGATCCCGACCTCGTCGAGGATCGGCGCGACCGCCTCGAAGAAGCGGCCGGCCGCCTCCTCGGACTCCCACACGTCGACGATCCGGAAGCCGTGCTCGCCCTGCCCGGTGACGTGGACGAGCAGTCCCGGCACCGGCCAGTCGTCGGGGCTCTCCATCCGGCTCCGGCCGGTCAGTCGCCGCACGGCCTCCTCGTAGCTCTCCTGCGTGAGTCCCGGTCCCTGGTGCACGAACACGACCGACATGATTCGTTCCTCCCTGGCTGAGGCTGGAGCCGGCACCGTGACACCCGGGTCTCCGCGCGACGACGGTCGCAGGGCCCGGACTCCGGGGTCCTTCGACCCGAGCGGGGCCGATCCCGAGCTCACCGGCGCCGCGACCAGCACACGCCCGCAAGGAGGTCGGTGACGGGCTCGTGGTGCCGGAATGCGTGGGGATCGACATGCGACCGAGCGTCGCCCGCGCCGGGGTACCGGACATCCGGGACACGACCGGCTCGACCCCGGGGAAACCGGACGCCGTCTACGCCGAGACGCTGACCGGTGTCCGCCTACCCGCCCGGTGCGGCGAGGTCGCTGCGCTCGGCGAGGTCGAGCAGCTCGCGGTGCAGCCGGCCCGGGTACTGCAGCGGCAGGAAGTGGCCGCCGAGCAGGGGGACGAAGCGCGCGTCGGGAAGGTCCCGCGCCGTGCGCTGCAGGTCGTCGGCGGCGGCGAGGTTGTCCAGGAGCCCGGCGACGACGGTGACCGGGAAGGTGGCGAACGCCGTGTCCATCGGCTCCTGGTCGCCCGCGGCGAGCACGAGCCGGGAGTACCAGACCCACGGGTGGGTCGCGAACTCCCGGGCGACCGCGCTCGTGGCCTGCAGACTCGCCGGCGGGCGGAGCCCGGACAGGCCGACGAGCGCCTGGGCGGTGTCGAGGAACGGGGCGAGCATCCCGGCGGCCGCGGCGACGGGCGGGCCGATCCAGCGCAGGGCCGAGGCGCCCGCCCGGCCGAGGGGTTCGCGCAGGTCGCGCAGCACGCCGGTGGGACCGAACAGGATGTGGAACGGGTCCCCGGCCCGGCCGCCGACGGCCAGGATGCCGGCGACGCGCTCGGGGTGGCGGCGGGCGAACTCGAAGGCGACGTTCACCCCGAGCGACCACCCGACGAGCAGCGCGCGGTCCATCCCGGCGTGGTCCATCACCGCCTCGAGGTCGGCGGCGTGGTCCTCCACGGTGATCCGGTCGAGGTCGGCCGGCGGCCGCGAGGCGTGCAGGCCGCGGTGGTACCAGGAGACGGCGTGCACGCCGCCGTCCGGGTCGGCGAGCAGCGGCCACGCCGACGGCGGCGCGCCCAGCCCGTTGCTGATGACCACGGGCAGGCCCACGCACTCGTTGTCCCAGGTCCGGATCCACGTGCCGTCACTGCTGCGGGTGCCGGGCGTCCCAGCCGGGCGGAGGTCGACCTGCGGTGCGGACATGACGAAGTCGTGCCCTCGATCCGACCCGGGGGAACGCGATGCGCGCCAGGTACCGACGAGCGGACCAACGGCCGTCGGCGCCGGGAGCACGGCGGCCCTCCGCGCGCGCGTCGCGAGGTCGGGCAGACCGATCGCCGCGCACGAGATCCGGATGCTCTGCTCTACCTCCTCGGCGCCCGGATGCTCGAGTACGAGGGCGAGGCGCTGGCCGAGGAGCTGATGTTCGCCGTCCGCCACGTCGGGTCCTACGAGCGCGTCGCCGTCGTCAGCGACCACGACGGGCTGCGACCGGCCCTCCGCGTGCTCTCGGCGCCCGTTTCGGGGCAGTGGCGGGCGTTCCCGCTCGACCGGCTGCCGCAGGCCACGGCGTGGGTGGCCACCGGCCAGGAGTCGTGACGGTCGCTACCGCTCGAACTCCCACACGAGGACACCCGGCAGGCCCACGTACGCGTCGCGGTTCGCGTTCGGGACGAGGTCCGCGGTCGGTGTGGCGGCGGCCTCGGCGGTCAGGCGCGGCTCCTCGCAGCTCCGGACGGTGAGGCCGGCGTCCCGCGCCGCCGTCACGTAGTCCGACGGCAGGTGGGCGTGCAGGCGCATGAACGCTCGCCCGTGGTCGGTCGGGAACTGCGCCTGCCAGCCCAGCGCCACCAGGAACGGGTGGACGTCGCTGATGACGACCCGGCCCCCGGGGCGCACGACGCGGGCGAGCTCGCCGAAGGCGACGCCGAGGTCGGGGACGTGCACGAGGGCCAGGGCGCAGACGGCCGCGTCGACGGACCCGTCGTCGAGGGGCAGGCGGGTCAGGTCGCCGTGGAGGAAGCGTGCGTCGGGGAGCTTGGCGCGGGCGAGGTCGAGCATGGCGGGGGACCGGTCGACGCCGATGACGGTGTGGCCGCGGCCGGCGAGGTGGGACGCCCACCGCCCGGTGCCGCAGGCGGCGTCCAGCATCTCGCCGGCGGGCAGCGCGTCGAGCAGGCGACGCACCGGCGGCTCCTCGAGGCCGAACAGCCGCAGCGGACGGTCGTAGGTGGCCGCCCATCGCGCGTAGCCCTCGGTGAGGTCGAGCTCGGCGCCCAAGCGCCCGGTCGGGGCCGCGCCGTCCAGCAGGGCGCGTGTCTCGGCGAGGCGCGCCGCCCGCTCGTCGGCGGCGTCGGCGTAGAGGGTCCGGAGCAGGGCCAGGCCCTCGACGCCGACCGCCAGCTCTTCGAGTGTCGGGCCCGGATCGGTCATCTCGAGGACGCTACCGGCGACGACGCCCGGCGCTACCGTGTTCCATGCGGATCCTGTTCGCCAGCACCGGCGGGGCGGGGCACGTCACCCCGATGCTCCCGTTCGCCGCCGCCTGCCGCCGGGCGGGGCACGACGTGCTGCTGGTGGGCCCGCCGGGGCTCGCCGCCACCGCAGAGCACGAGGGGCTGCCCTTCGCGATCGGCGCGGCGCCGGACGACGCGGAGCTCGGCCCGGTCTGGGCGCGGGTCCCGCACCTGCCCACCGTCGAGGCCGAGCGGCTCGTGGTCGGGCAGGTCTTCGCGACGCTGAACGTCCGCGCGATGCTGCCCGCGGTCCGCGACACCGTGCGCGCCCGGCGGCCCGACGTGATCGTCCGCGAGTCCGCGGAGATCGCGTCGGCGGTGGTGGCCGACGAGGAGGGGATCCCGCACGTCGAGGTCGGCATCGGGCTCATCTCGGCGCAGCGGCAGATGCTGGCGCTGGCGACGGACGCCATCGAGGCGTGGAGGCCCGGGCTGACCGGGCGGATCGCGGCCGCCCCGTACCTGACGTTCTTCCCGCCCTCGCTCGACTCCGGGCATGGGCCGGATCCCGCACCGACGTACCGGTTCCGGATGCCGCAGGCCGCGCCCGCACCGCTGCCGGACCACTGGCGCGGCGACGACCGCCCGCTCGTCTACGTGACGTTCGGCAGCGTCGCGGCGAGCGTGCCGACCGCGGCGCCGATCTACGACGTGGCCCTCGCGGCGGTGGCCGACCTCCCGGCGCGCGTGCTGCTCACCACCGGCCACGGGGTCGACGACGACCGGCTGGTCGCGCCCGGCCCACACGTGCACATCGCCCGGTGGGTGCCGCAGGCCGACGTGCTGGGCAACGCGCGCGTCGTGGTCTGCCACGGCGGGTCGGGGACGACGCTCGGCGCGCTGGCGGCCGGGGTCCCGCTGGTGATCACGCCGCTGTTCGCCGACCAGCCGGCGAACGCCCGCCGGGTCGCCGAGCTCGGCGCGGGGATCGAGGTCCGCCCGCGCGACCCGGGTGCCCCGGCCAGCGCGGTCGACCCGGCCGACCTGCGCCGGGCGATCACCGACGTGCTCGCCGACCCCGCGGCCGCGGCGGTGGCCCAGAAGATCGCCGCCGAGATCGGGGCGCTGCCACCGACCGAGGACGCCGTCGACTTGATCACGCCGGCCGCCGCGCGACCCCGTCGCTGACATCTCCCCGGAGCGTCTGCTCCGGCGGGACGAAGTCGCAAACCGGAGGAGACACGGTCGTTGTCCCGGGACGTCACCATGCACTCCGCTCGAGTTCTCGAACACTCGGCGCCCGGACGAATGCGGAGGTCGCGCGAATGGCTGACATCGAGCAGGGATCAGTTCAGGCGAACGGACTGGAGTTCCGTTATCTGCACGCGGGGAGCGGGCCGCTCGCCTTGTGCTATCACGGCTTTCCCGACTCGCCCTGGTCGTATCGCCATCTCCTGCCGGCCCTCGCCGATGCCGGGTACCACGCGGTCGCACCGTTCGCCCGCGGCTTCGCGCCGACGCAGTTGCCCGACGACCGCCACCACGTCCACTCGAGCACGATGGTCGCCGATGTCCTCGCTCTTCGGGAGGCGCTCAGCGGGGAGGACGCTGCGGTCCTGATCGCCCACGACTGGGGCGCGGTGGCTGCGTGGGGTGCGGCGGGGAAGGAACCCGACGGGTGGTCGCGGGTAGCCATCATGAACATCCCACCGTTGGAGATCTTCGGCGAGAACATCGTGACCTACGAGCAGATCAAGAAGTCGTTCTACTTCTGGTACTTCCAGATGCAGCGGGTCGCCGAGGACGTGATCCGGGCCGATGACTTCGCCTTCATCGACAACATCTGGGCGGACTGGTCACCGGGCTACGACGCCTCCGAGGATCTGCCCCGCGTCAAGGAGTGCATCCGCGATCAGGCGCACTTCGAAGCGGCGTTGGGTTACTACTGGGGCCAGTTCGATCCGACGCGCTTCGGGTCACCGTCCTGGGCCGCCGAGCAGGCCGCCGCGTGGGGGTTCTCGCTGACCCAGCCGACGCTCTATCTCCACGGCACCAACGACGGCTGCCACGGCATGAGCCAGGCCCAGGTCGATCGGGTGCCCGACTACTGCGGCAAGGGCTCGCGGTCGGAACTCATCGAGGGTGTCGGTCACTTCATGATGGTCGAGCGACCCGACGACATCAATCGCCGCATCCTCGACTTCCTCCAGGAGGTGTGACCTCAGCCCCGTGCCTTGAGCTGTTCGTTGCGCATGATCGTCCAGGTGACCATGGCCGAGTCGAGATAGGCGCGCACCTCCACGATCGTCGCGCCCGGCTCCGCGGAGTCGAAGCGGCAGATCCAGCACAGCGCCTGGTCGTACGGCGCGCCGTCGAGCGTCGTCGACAGGGCGTGCAGCTCGGCGATCGCGGTGGCGCCGTCGAGGAACAGGTGCCGCACCTCGAGCTGGGTGCCGTGTTGCATCAGCGCGCCGAGCCGGCCGAACGTCTCGGCGACGAAGACCTTCTTGTCCCTGTAGTGCCCGGCGAGCTGGTGGGTGCCCTGCACGGTCCAGTCGACGTTATCGGCGACGCGTTCGAAGAATTGCGGCGTGGTGTCCGGCGATCCGAGGAGGGCGAAGAGCTGCTCGCGGTCCTCGCGTAGATCCATGTCGGTGACGCTAGTGACGCCCGTCCGAGCTGACCAGGCCCGGCGACGTGACCCGCCCGGTCACCTCCCGCAGCGTCGCCAGGAACCGTCGCGGTGCCGACGTGCGGCTCTCGCGCCGGGAGCCGGTCACCGTGAGCACGCGCGAGCCGACGTCGACCGCCGACGCGTAGATGCTCACGCCCTCGGTGCGCAGATAGCTCAGGGTCAGGTCGGGCACGATGCCCGCGCCGAGTCCCGCGGCGACGAGCGCGAGCATCGTCTGTGACTCGGTGCAGATGTGCTGGTGTCCCGGCGTGATGGAGTATTCGGCGCAGAGCCGGTCGAGCATCTGCCGGGTGGGCCGGTCACTCGGTGAGGTCACCCAGGTACCCGCGAGGAGTTCTTCGACGTTCCCGGGATTCGACCACATTTCGGGGACGACGATGCGGAACTGCTCCCGGTACAGCTCGTCCTCGACCAGTCCGGGATAGGACGCCGCCGGGCTGGTGCGGTCGACGTAGCGTTCGCCGATCAGCAGGTCGAGGTCGCCGGCGCGCAGCAGCTTGATGCCCTGGCTCTCGTTCACCTCGATCACCTGGACGTTCAGCGCCGCGTCGGTGACGGCGAGCTGCTGGAGGGTGGGGACGACGAGGTGGCCCAGCGCGGTCGCGAAGCCGCCGATCCGCACGGTGCCGGACGTGCCCTCCCGCAGCCGCTCGGCCTCCCGCTGGGCCTCGGCGAGCGCGACCGCGACGTCGTCCGCGCGCTGGGCCAGCGCCAACCCGGCCTCGGTGAGCCGGACCGTACGGCCGCCGCCGCGCTGGGTGCGGTCGAGCAGCGGCAGCCGCGCCTCCGCCTCCAGCCGCACCAGGTGCTGCGAGACCCCCGACGCCGTGAGGTGCAGCGCCGTCGCCGCCGCGTGCACGCTCCCGGTCCGGTGGACCGCGCGCAGGACGAGGAGGCGGTGCGGGTCGATCGGCATGAAGTGATGCTGAACCAGGACCGGAGCAGTTGTCACTGCCGTCGCGGACCGACGTCGTGCAGGATCGATTTCGTCGGAGAACAACCGCATTCGGTGTCTCCCACGAATACGCATCCCGCGAATCGACACGTCGAATGGAGTGACGAGGGATGGACATCGTCGCGTCGGTCATGACTGCTCCCGGTGAACCCTTGGAGACGGTCACCCTCGAACTGTCCGACCCCCGCCCCGACGAAGTGCTCGTCCGGCTCGCGGCCACGGGCATCTGCGCCTCCGACGCCCACACCCACAGCGGGCGCATCCCCTCGCCGTCGCCCTGCGTGCTCGGCCACGAGGGCGCCGGGGTGGTGGAGCGGGTCGGCGCGGACGTGACGAACGTGGCCGTCGGCGACCACGTCGCGCTCTCGTGGATGCCCAGCTGCGGCGTGTGCCGCCACTGCGTCTCGGGGCGACCGGTGCTGTGCACCGCGGCGGCGCCCGCTCTGCTCGCCGGCACGCTCCTCGACGGCACCGTCCGCCTCCACCGCGACGGCCGGCCGGTGTACCACTACTCGTTCCTGTCGACCTTCGCCACCCACGCCGTCGTCCCCGCCTCCAGCGCCATCCGGATCGGGCGGCACATCCCGCTGGCCGTGGCGAGCCTCGTCGGGTGCGGGATCCTCACCGGCTACGGCGCCGTGGTGAACAAGGCCCGGGTCACCCCCGGCAGCTCGGTGCTGGTGTTCGGTGCCGGCGGGGTCGGGCTCAGCGCCGTCATGGCCGCGCGCGTGAGCGGGGCCGGCCAGATCCTCGTGGTGGACCCCGTCGCGGCGAAGCTCGAGGAGGCCGTCGTGTTCGGGGCGACCGACGGGCTGGTCCCGTCCGACGACCTCGTCGCGCGGATCCGTGACCTCAGCGGCGGCGGCGTCGACTACGCCGTCGACGCCGCCGGGGGCGAGGGCATCCTCGGCCAGGCCTTCGCCGCGACGGTCCCGGGTGGCACCATCGTGTGCGTCGGCATGCCGGACGTGCACGCGCGCCCCTCGCTGCCCGGACCCGAGCTGGTGCGGGACGAGAAGATCGTCACCGGCAGCCTGTACGGGTCGTCGCGGCCCAGCCTCGACATCCCGTCGATCCTGCGCCAGTACACGGCGGGGGTCCTGCCGCTCGACCGCATGATCTCGAAGGCCTATGCGCTCGACGAGATCGACCGCGCCTTCGCCGACATGCGCGCGGGCCGGCTCAAGCGCGGCGTGGTCGTGTTCGACGAGTCGCTGGCCGGGCTCGCCGCCCCGGAGATCACGCTGGCCGCTTAGGTCAGCCGATCGCCCGGTCCCGGCCCGCCCAGTGCGGCGCCCGCAGCGCCTTCTTGTCGACCTTCCCGAACGGGGTGACCGGGAGCTCGGCGACGAGCTCGGCGGACTTCGGGCGGGCGTAGGCCGCGAGCCGGCCGCGGCTCCAGGAGAGCAGCTCGTCCACGTCGAGAGACCCGACGACCACCGCGTGCACCGCCTCGCCCCAGTCGTCGTGCGGCACGCCGATCACCGCGACCTGGGCGACCGCGGGGTGCTCGGCGAGCACGTTCTCGACCTCGCTGCAGTAGACGTTCATCCCGCCGCTGATCACCATGTCGGCCCGGCGGTCGCGCAGGTGCAGGTAGCCGCCGTCGTCGAGGAACCCGACGTCGCCGGTGCGGATCCAGCCGTCGGGCAGGAACTTGTCCGCGGTCGCGGCCGGGTCGTCGAGGTAGCCCTCGAGGACGTAGGGCGAGCGCAGGCAGACCTCGCCGGTCTCGCCGGCCGGGACGAACGCGGACCCGTCGCCGACGACCGCCACGTCGGCCATGATCGACGCGCGGCCGCACGAGTCGAGGCGGTCGGGCCGCGCCGGGTCGTGGTCGTCCTTGGCCAGCCGCGTCCCCCAGTTCGGGCACTCGGTCTGGCCGTAGAGCTGGACGAACACCGGGCCGAAGACCTCCAGCGCGCGGGCGAGCCGGCCGGGCGTGATCGGGGCGGCGCCGTAGACGACGGTGCGGAGCCCGAACTCCTCGGGGCCGTCGAGGGCGTCGAGCAGCCGGTAGAGCATCGTCGGGACGAGGAAGGTCCAGGTGATCCCGCGGTCGCGCAGGGCCGCGAGCACCCCGTCCGCGTCGAACCCGGGCTCGATGACGCTGGTGGCGCCGCGGATCAGCGCGGACTGGGCGAACAGGCCGGCGGCATGGGCGAGCGGCGTGGTGAGCAGCAGCCGGTCGTCCTGCACGATCTCGGCCTCCAGCAGCTGGGCGTACTGGACGGCGACCGCCGAGGCCTGGGTGTGCACGACGCCCTTGGGGCGCCCCGTCGTCCCGCCGGTGAAGTAGATCGCCGCCCGTGCGCCGGGACCGACCGGGGCCGAGGGGGTGAGCGGCGGGCCGGTCGGGTCGGCGAGGTCGTCCAGCAGGATCACCGGCCCGGGGATCTCCACCCCCAGCGCCGGGTCCGCCACCACCACGCGCGCCCGGGTCGCCGCCACGATGTACCGCGCCGTGTCCGCCGGCAGCAGCGGGTTCACCGGCACCTTCACCGCCCCCAGCAGCGCCACCGCGACGTCGACGACCACGAACTCGACACCGTTCTGCAGGTGCAGCGCGACCGCGTCACCGGGCGCCACCCCGTGCGCCCGCAGCTGGGCGGCGACGGCCCGGGACCAGCGGTCGATCTCGCCGAACGTCCAGCTCCGGGCACCGGACTCGACGGCGGTCCGGTCCCGGTGGCGGTGCAGCGCCGCCGCGAACTCGGCGCCGAGAGTCGTCCGCATCGTGATCCCCCTAGTGCATCGCCATGCCGCCGTCGACCCCGAGCGTGGTCCCGGTGATGTAGGACCCGGCGTCGGACGCGAGCAGCAGCAGGGGCCCGTCGAGCTCGTCGAGGCGGCCGACGCGGCCGAGGGGCGTGGCGGCGTGGACGCTCGCGGCGCCGCGCTCGTGCGCGAGCAGCGGAGCGGTCATCTCGGAGGAGAAGAAGCCCGGGGCCAGCGCGTTGACCCGGACGCCGTGGCGCGCCCACTGGCGCGCCAGGTCGCGGGTCATGCCCAGCATCCCGGCCTTGGAGGCCGAGTAGGCGGCCTGGGGGACGTCGGTCGTGGCGAGGGCCAGCGCCGAGGAGACGTTGACGATCGACCCACCCCCACCGGCGATCATCGCCCGGCCCGCGGCGACGGCGACGTAGTAGGCGCCGAGGAGGTTGACCTCGAGGAGGCGTGCCGTCTGCGTGAGGTCGTCGCGCTCGCTGCGGCCGCCGTAGCCCGTGCCGGCGTTGTTGACCAGGACGTGCACGCCGCCGAGCTCGTCCACGGCGGCGTCGACGAGGGCGGCGCCCTGCGCGGGGTCGGTGACGTCGGTGGGCACCGCGAGGCACCGCCGGCCCTCGGCGAGGACGGCGTCGGCGACCGCGTCGAGCATCTCGCGGCGCCGGGCGGCGACCACGACGTCCGCGCCGGCGCGGGCGAGCACCACCGCGAAGTGGGCGCCGAGGCCCGAGGAGGCCCCGGTGACGACGGCGACGCGCCCGTCGAGGCGGAAGGCCCCGGTCACGACGGCTCCGTGGCCAGCGCGCCGAGCATGGCCCGCATGCTGCCCCCGGCCGCGAGCCCCCCGAGGGCGAGGGCGACGAGCTGGTCGGCGAGGCGCAGGTCGTCCTCCTCGCCGTGCGGGGTGAACCAGTGCTGCATCCAGTCGACCATCCCGACGATGGCGCGGGCGACGATGCGGGGTTCGGCGGCGAGGGAGAACTCGCCGGACGCCGCGCCCTCGGCGACGAGGGCCTCGACCGCCTCCATGTACCGGGCGTCCATCCGCCGGAACTCGGCGAACCGGGCCGACTGCTCGAGCCGCCCGAGGTGCTCGAGGTAGACGAACGCGGCGGGGTAGTACTCGCTGAAGATCCTGATCTGCATGCGGACCAGCTCGCGGAGCCGCACCGCGACACCGCTGTCGGTGTCGGCGCGCAGGCGGTCCAGCTGGTCGAGCAGGGCCCGGGCCGGCTGCTCGACCACCGCGAGCAGGAGGTCCTCCTTGCTGTCGACGTAGTTGTAGACGCTGCCCTTGAGGATGCCGACGCGGGTGGCGATGCCCTCGAGGGTCGCGTTCTCGTACCCGTGCTCGCGGAACTCCTGGCCGGCGGCCTCCAGGATCTCCGGCCAGCGGCTGGGACGGGGCATGGGGGACTCCGGGTCGGGTCAGGGGGTCGTGAAGCGTGCGGGGAAGCGTTGCATGCCCCGCGACAGCAGCACGGGATGCCACCGCAGCGACTCGTCGGTCAGCCGCAGTCCGGGCAGCCGCGCGAACGCGCGGGGGATCGCGATCGATGCCTCCAGCCGGGCCAGGGGAGCGCCCAGGCAGTAGTGCATCCCGATCCCGAAGCCGAGCTGGCCGGACTTCTCGCGGGTGATGTCGAGCGTGTCCGGGTCGGCGAACACCGCGGGGTCCCGGTTGGCCGACGACGGGCTGAGGAACACCCGCTCGCCGCGGCGCAGGTGCCGGCCGCGCAGCTCCACGTCGTCGCCCATCACCCGCGCGACGGTCTTGGCGGGGCCGTCGAACCGCAGGGCCTCCTCGACCATCCCGTCGACGAGTCCGGGGCGGTCGCGGAGCAGCGCGAGCTGGGCGGGGTTCCGGAGCAGCGCCAGGATCCCGTTGCCGATGAGGTTGGTCGTCGTCTCGTGGCCGGCGAACAGCAGCAGGACCCCGGTGGAGATGACCTCGTCGTGGCTGAGGGCATCGCGATCGTCCCGGGCGCTGATCATCGCGGAGATCAGGTCGTCGGCCGGCGCGCGCTCGTGGGCACGGACGAGGTCCGCCAGGTAGGACGTCAGCTCCGCCATGCCCTGCGCACCGACCGTGTGCCGCGTCGCGTCGCCCATGCCGCCGAAGACCAGCCCGGTGATCTGGTCGGACCAGTCCTTGAACTGCTCGCGGTCCGCGCGGGGCACGCCGAGCATGTCCGCGATCACCGAGGCGGTCAGGGGGTAGGCGAAGTCGCCGACGAGGTCGACATCGCCGGTGCCGCGCGCGACGATCCCGTCGAGGAGCTCGGCGGCGATCTCCTCGACCGACGAGGTCATCCGCGTGACCGCGCGGGGGGTGAAGGCGCGGCTGAGCAGGCGGCGCAGCCGCAAGTGGTCGGGCTGGTCCTTGAACACCATCCAGCCCTCGAGCACCTCGAACGCGGCGCGCACCCGCGGGTCGGCGTCCGGGCCCTCGAGCTTCGCGCGCCGGTAGGGCGTGATCCGGTCGGAGGAGAACCGGTCGTCGCGCAACGCGGCGGCGACGTCGTCGTACCGCGTGATGAACCACGAGCGGTACTTCGCGCTCCAGTGCACCGGGTCGTGCTCGCGCAGCGCCGCGAGCAGCGGGTACGGGTCGGCCACCGCCTCGTCGCCGAGCAGGTCGGCGCGCTCGGGGTCGAGGTGCCGGACGTCGGTGTGCTCGACGTCGGTGTTGTGGGCGGTCACCGCGCCTCCAGCACCGTCACGACGCACGAGTTGCCGTCGAGCACCGACACCCCGCCGCCCATCGTCTCGACGAGCCCGAGGCGGGCCCCTTCGACCTGGCGCGCCCCGCAGCGGCCCCGCAGCTGCCAGGTGATCTCCGCGAGCTGCGCGAGGCCGGTGGCGCCCAGGGGGTGGCCGCGGGAGAGCAGCCCGCCCGACGGGTTGACCGGGTGCGCGCCGCCGAGGGCGGTGACGCCGCCGGCCGCGGCCTTGCCACCGTCACCGGGCGGCACGAGCCCGAGCGCCTCGGTCGTGACGATCTCGCCGATCGTGAAGGCGTCGTGGACCTCGACGACGTCGACGTCGGCGGCGGCGTCGAGGCCGGCGCCCGCCAGGGCGTCGCGGGTGGTGGCCGCGACGATGTCGTGGCCCCAGACGTGGGGGGAGCGGTGGTTCCACGGCGCGCCGCTGCGCAGCGCCGCGCTGCGCACGACCACCTCGCCGCGGGCTCCGGTCGCCGGGGTGAGCACCGCGGCGGCGGCGCCGTCGGAGGTCGGGCAGCACTGCAGCAGCGTCAGCGGGTCGGCGATCATGCGCGACGCCAGCACCTCGTCGACCGTGTAGGTCCCGGAGTACTGGGCGCGCGGGTTGTGCACGGCGTGCGCGTGGTTCTTCACCGACACCGCGGCGAGCTGCTCGGCCGTCGCGGCACCGGTGTGCAGGTAGCGCGCGGCGCTCATGGCGTACATCGCGGGCATGGCCAGCCCGGCGCGCCCCTCGGGGTCGGTCGTCTCCGGGGTGATGGCGCCGGCGAACGCCGTGCTCATCTGCTCCAGGCCGAGGGCGAGGACGCGGCCGTGGCGCCCGGTCCGGACGGCCTCGTGGGCCTCGACGAACGCCGTGGTGCCGCTGGCGCAGGCGTTCTCCACGGTGATGATCGGGACCCCGGTGATCCCCATGGCGCGCAGCACGCGCTGGGCGACCCCCGCCGGCGCGAAGACGGTGCCGACCCACACGGCGTCGACGCCGTCCACCCCGGCGTCGGCGAAGGCCTCGCGCACCGCGTCCCACGCGAGCGCCACCAGGTCACGCTCCGGCTGCCGGCCGAAGTGCGAGGTGCCCACCCCGGCCACGGCGACGCTCACCGGACCACCTCCACCTGCAGGTCGCCCTCGTCCGACACCCCGACCAGCCGCACCCCGGCGTCGATCGGTGCCGGCTCGTCGCCGGCCGTGTGCGCGAGCACCCGCGGTCCGTCCTCGAGGTCGACGTAGGCCAGCGCGTACGGCGGGGTGTGTCCGGGCACGGCGATTCGCACCACCGTGCTGCTCCAGACGGTGCCGCGCGGACCGAAGGACGCAGGTTCCACCTCGGCGCCGCAGGCCGGGCACCGCGGCCACGCGTAGGCCACGGGCTCGGCGCAGGTCCGGCAGCGCCGGCCCGCGACGACCCAGTCGCCCTCGGCCGTGCGGTGGATCTCCGGGCGCGGATCGCTGCCCGTCGGAGAGGACATGAGCACTCCTGCGTCTCGACTGGCGCCCATGTAAGCAAACCGCGAGTCGGCTAACAACCTCCCCGGTCGGCAGTTTGGTCGCGGCGTCAGGCGGCTAGCGACGCCTCCTCGAACGAGCCTTGACACTGCTGGTGAGGCAGACCACAGTGAGTTCCACCGCGATGGCAAACTCACGTTTGCCAACGCCGCCCCCCGCCCCTGAGTGCGCGCTCGAGTCGAGCAGGAGGACCGATCGATGAAGTTCGGCTTTTTCACCATGCCGGAGCACCCGCCGATCGAGAACTGGACGCTGTCCTACGACCGCGACATCGCTGCGGTGGTCGAGGCCGAGCGGCTCGGGTTCTCGGAGTTCTGGATCGGTGAGCACCACACCGGCGGGTACGAGAACGTCCCGGTGCCGGAGTTCATGATCGCGAAGGCGTCCGCGCTGACGCACCGGATCCGGCTCGGCACGGGCGTGGTGAACCTGCCGTACCAGGACCCGTTCATGGTCGCCGAGCGCCTGGCCTTCCTCGACCACCTGACGCACGGCCGGCTCGAGTACGGATTCGGCGGCGGGGGGCTGCCCACCGACAAGGCGCTGTTCGGGCTGGAGCCCTCGGAGGCCGCGCCGCGGACCAACGAGGCGCTGGAGATCATCTGGCAGCTGCTGACCTCGGAAGACCCGGTCAGCTACGAGGGCGTGTACTGGAAGTACGAGGACCGCCAGCTGCAGGTCGGCCCGTACCAGGACGTGCCGCCGTTCGCGATCGCCGGGCTGACCGGCACGCACAACTACGCGAAGTGCGGCGAGAAGGGCTGGAAGCCGCTGTCGGTGCACTTCGCGCCGACCGACAACGGCACGTACATGGACGCGCCCGACCTCAAGGCCATGGGCGCCGCGATGCTGGAGGCGGGCAACCGCTCGGGCATCGCCGAGTCCGTGACCCGCGAGAACTGGCGCATCGTGCGCGAGGTCTACGTCACCGACGACAAGAACCAGGCGCTCCGCGACATCCGCGAGGGCGTCAAGCTCTCCTACGACTACCTGTTCGGCCTGGGTCTCGGCGCCCTGATGAAGATCGGCGACGGGATGACCGACGCCGACCTCACGCTCGACTGGATGGTCGAGAACATCCCCTGGATCGTCGGCAGCCCCGAGGAGTGCACCCGCCAGATCAAGGAACTGGAGGAGGAGACCGGCGGCTTCGGCACGCTGCTGATCAACTGCCGCGACTGGGTCACCACCGACAAGTGGAACCGCTCGCTGGAGATGTTCGCGCGCTACGTCATGCCGAACTTCCAGGCCAACCAGCGCATGGCCCGTCGCCAGAAGATGGCCAACGTCGCGCTCGGGATCGCCTGATGTCCCCCGGCATCACCCGCCTCGAGGGGCGGGTCGCGGTGATCACCGGCGGCGTGCAGGGGATCGGCCGCGCGGTGGCCCTGCGCTGCGCCGCCGAAGGCGCCACCGTGATCATCGGCGACCTGCAGGACGACGACTCCACCGCCAAGCAGATCGTCGCCGACGGCGGGCAGGCGTCCCACATCGTCATGGACACCCGCCAGCGGGACGACTGGAAGCGCCTCATGGACGAGGCGATCGGCGGGCACGGTCGGCTCGACATGCTCGGCAACATCGCCGGGGTCACCAACACCTTCGGTCCCGACAACGTCGTCGACCTCGACGACATCGGCTGGGACCACGTCGTCAACACCGACCTGCGCGGGGTCTGGCTGGGCATGCAGGCCGCGATCCCGCGCATGCTCGAGAACGGCGGCGGGAGCATCGTCAACATCGGCTCGATGGCCGCGCTCAAGGGCCTGGAGAACCTCGCGGCCTACTCGGCGGCGAAGGGCGGCGTCGTGAGCCTGACCCAGCAGGCGGCGATGGAGTACGGGCCGCGGGGCATCCGCATCAACTGCATCTGCCCCGGCACCATCGACACGCCGATCCTCGCGGGCATCACCGACAGCATGAAGAAGAACTTCGAGGCCGCCCACATCATCCCGCGTCTCGGGAAGCCCGAGGACATCGCGGCGGCCGCGGCGTTCCTGTTCTCCGACGACGCCGCCTTCTGCACCGGCGAGATCCTCCCGGTCGACGGCGGCTGGAACACCAAGGGCAGCGCCGGCTGATCCGGCCGGCGCGAGCGCGGGACCGGTGCCACCCCCCGGCGCCGGTCCCGCGCTGTGGTGACGACACGAAAGGAGTGAGCGTGGACCTGTCCGGACAGACCGCCGTGGTCACCGGCGCCGGCAGCGGCATCGGCAAGGGGATCGCCCGGGCGCTGCTGGAGCGCGGGGCGAACGTCGTCGGCCTCGAGATCGAGCCGGCCAACATCAAGGCGGCGGGCGAGGAGCTCGCGGGCGGCGAGCGTCTGGCCTGGTCGGAGGGCTCGGTCACCGTCGCGGCGGACGTCGAGGCCGCGTTCGACCTCGCGGAGGGCCGCTTCGGCACGGTCGACCACCTGGTCAACAACGCCGGCACCGCGTCGCTGTCGCTCGTGGTCGACATGACCGAGGACGACTGGGACCTCATCGTCGACACCTGCCTCAAGGGCACGTTCCTGTGCACGAAGGCGTTCGCCCGCCGCGCGCTCGCCGCGGGGCGGGGCGGCTCGGTCGTCAACATCTCGTCGCTCAACGCGATCGCCGCCACCGACGGCCTGGGCCACTACTGCGCCGCCAAGGCCGGGGTCATGAACTTCACCAAGGTCTGCGCCGGCGAGCTCGGGCGCTACGGCATCCGGGTCAACGCGATCGGGCCGGGCACCGTCAACACCCCGCTGGGGGCCGGCTTCACCGTCGGGCAGATCGGCCAGGAGTTCCTCGACCGCACGCTGGTGGGCCCGCCGCGCCACCAGGATCCGTCCGACATCGCCGACGTCGCCCTGTTCCTCATGTTCCCGCAGGCCGGGCGGATCACCGGGCACTTCATCCCCGTCGACGGCGGCCAGCACGTGCGCGGCCTGCACTCCTACTGGGACGTCGCCGAGGCGCAGGGCATCGTCGCCCGGCCGGCGCAGTGACCACCGAGACGCGGCCGATCGCGGCCGTCGACGACCGCGGGTTCCCTCGGTTCTGGGACGCGGAGCGGGAGACCCGCGACCCCGCCGAGCGCGAGCGGATCGTCCTCGAGCGCATGCAGCACCAGCTGCACTACGCGTATGCCGAGCTGCCGTTCTACCGGCGCCACTACGACGCCCACGGGTTCCATCCCGACCAGGTGCGGTCGGTGGAGGACTTCACGACGAAGGTCCCGGTGATCACCAAGAAGATGCTGATCGCCGACCAGCGCGAGCACCCGCCGTTCGGCAGCTACACGCCCCCGTTCGCCCCGGGGCAGATCGCCCGCATCCACGGCTCGTCGGGCACCTCGGGGACACCGACGATGTACGCGGTCTCCCACGCCGACTGGCAGCGCGCCGCCGACGTGCACGCCATGGCCCAGTGGTGCGCCGGGATCCGCCCCGACGACCTCGTGCAGGTCGGCTTCCCGTTCGGGCTGTTCTTCGGCGGCTGGGGCGTCGTGCAGGGCGCCGAGCGCATCGGGGCCACCGTCTTCCCCCTCGGCGTCACCGACTCCGAGCGGCACCTCGAGCTGATCACCGGCCTGGGCTCGACGGTTTTCAGCGCCACGCCCTCCTACTGCATCCACCTGCTCTCGGTCGCCGAGCGCCTCGGCATCGACCTGGCCGCGAGCAGCGTGCGGCGCATCCTGGTGGGCGGGGAGCCCGGGGGCAGCCTGCCGGGCACCCGCAAGATCATTGAGGAGGGCTGGGGCGCGATCGCCAGCGACGCCGGCTCCACCTCGGAGATGTACCCGTTCCAGACCAGCGTCGGCTGCGAGGCCGGCACCGGCACGCACCTGATCACCGACGAGGTGTTCACCGAGGTCGTCGCCGCCGACGACCTCAACGCCCCGATCCCGGTCGGCGAGCGCGGCGCGGTCGTCTACACCCACCTCTGGCGCGGGTCGCAGCCCATGATCCGGTTCGCGCCCGGGGACGAGACCTACCTGGCGACCGACCCCTGCCCGTGCGGGCGCACCTACCCGCGCCTGCCCGAGGGCATCCTCGGCCGCCTCGACGACATGCTCGTCATCCGCGGCGCCAACGTGTTCCCCAGCGCCGTCGAGACCGGACTGCGCACCGTCCCGGAGCTGGGCCCCGAGTTCCGCATCCTCGTGAGCAAGGCGGGGGCGCTCGACGAGATGACCGTCGAGGCCGAGCTGACCCCGCGGGCGGCGGCGCAGGCGCCGCGCGAGGAGCTGGTCGCGCGCGTCGAGGACGCGCTGCGCCGCAGCGTCCACATCCGCGTCCCCGTGACGCTGCTCGAGCCCGGGACCCTGCCCGAGACCACGTTCAAGGCCCGCCGCGTCGTCGACCAGCGACCGCGGGGCTGACCCGGAAGGAACCGATCCGTGATCGTCCAGCTGTCCGCGGGCGCGGCCCGCGTGGCCGAGCCCGACGACTGCACCCGCCTCCACGTGGCGACGTCGCTGCCCGCCGACGCCGTCGACGAGGCCCTGCGCGGGTCGGGGGCGGGCCGGCTCGCCCCCGAGGGGGACGCCCTGCTCGACGTCGAGACCCTGCGCCGCCGGGCCCGTGCCGCCGCCGACGCGCCCGACTGGGACGCGCGCTGGGCGAAGATGATCGACTACGCGCGGTCGAAGGGCTGGGTCACGGCCGACGACGCCGCCGTCCGGGCCCACGTCGAGTACGGAGCGTCCGCGTGACCGCGCCGGCGCGCGTGCCCCTGACCGCCGACGACCTGCGCGAGGTCTACGGCCGGTTCCCGTCCGGGGTGGTCGCCGTCTGCGCCGAGGTGGACGGCGCCCCCGTCGGTCTCGCCGTGAGCACCTTCGTGCCGGTCTCGCTCGACCCGCCGCTCGTCAGCATCTGCGTCCGGACGGCGTCGACGACCTGGCCGGCGCTCCGGCGGGCGCCGCGGCTCGGGATGAGCGTCCTGGGCGCGCACCACGAGGGCGTCGCCCGCGCGCTGGCGGGGCCGGCCGAGCACCGCTTCCGTGACGTCGCCACCGAGCGCCGGGACGACGGCGCGCTGTTCGTCACCGGTGCCCCGCTGGCCCTGGACGTGGGCGTGGTCGACGACGTCGTCGCCGGGGACCACCTCATCGCCGTGTGCCGCGTCGACGAGGTCCTCGTCGACGACCAGCACAGCCCGCTGGTGTTCCACCGCAGCGCGCTGCGGCCGCTGGCGGCCGCCTGACGCCGGGCGGCGGAACGGCGGAATGGCGGGGCGCCGGCGGCGGTTCCCCGCTCATGCGGATCGGCATCATCGGTACGGGCAAGATCGGTGGCACGCTGACGCGGCGGCTGGCCGCCCTGGGTCACGAGGTCCGCGTCGCGAACTCGCGGGCCCCCGAGACCCTGGCCGAGCTCGCGGCGGAGACCGGGGCGACGGCCGTGTGGGCGCGGGAGGCCGCGGTCGACGCCGACGTGGTGATCGTCAGCATCCCGCAGAAGGACACCGCCGACCTCCCGGCGGGGATCGTGGCGTCGGCGAAGCCGGGCGCCCCGGTGATCGAGACGAACAACTACTACCCGCGCCAGCGCGACGGCCGGATCGACGCCCTCGAGGACGGCACCCCGGAGAGCGTGTGGGTGTCCGGACACCTCGGTGTGCCCGTCATCAAGGCCTTCAACGGCATCAACTGGGTGCACCTGCTCGAGCGCGGCACCGCGCGCGGGACGCCGGGGCGCATCGCCCTCCCGGTCGCCGGGGCGGACGGGCCGGCGAAGGACACCGTGTTCGCGCTGATCGACGAGCTGGGCTTCGACCCCGTCGACGCCGGCCCGCTCGAGGAGTCGTGGCGTCAGCAGCCGGGCTCGCCGGTGTACGGCGCGGACCTCGACGCCGACGGTGTCCGCCGCGCCCTGGCGGAGGCCTCGCCGGACCGTCCGGCCGACTTCCGCGCCGCCTGACCCCTCACCGGGCCGGGCCCGGCCACGGGACCGGGCCCGGCGCGGGACGGCCGAGGTGACCTGCGTCATGATGCGCGCGGACTCTGGATCGATGAGGGGAGTGCGGACGGATGCGCGTGGGTGTGCTGACCGGTGGCGGCGACTGCCCCGGTCTCAACGCGGTGATCCGGGCGATCGTCCGGCGCGGGGTGCCCGAGTACGGCTACGAGTTCCTGGGGTTCCGCGACGGCTGGCGCGGCCCGCTGGAGGCCGAGACCCGGCCGCTGGACATCCCGGCGGTCCGCGGGCTGCTCCCGCGCGGCGGGACGATCCTCGGGTCGTCGCGGACCAACCCGTTCGCCATCGAGGACGGGGTCGACCGCATCCGGCGCAACCTCCAGTCCCTCGGCGTCGACGCCCTGGTCGCCATCGGCGGGGAGGACACGCTGGGTGTCGCGAGCGAGCTGCACGAGAAGGGCGTCAAGGTCGTCGGGGTGCCGAAGACGATCGACAACGACCTCTCGGGCACCGACTACACGTTCGGCTTCGACACCGCGGTGAACATCGCGACCGAGGCGATCGACCGCCTCCACACCACCGCCGAGTCCCACCACCGCGCGCTGATCGTCGAGGTCATGGGCCGCCACGCGGGCTGGATCGCGCTGCACTCGGGGATGGCCGGCGGCGCGAACGCCATCCTCATCCCCGAGGTCCGGTTCGACATCGAGCAGGTCTGCTCCTGGGTGGAGAGCCGCTTCCGGCTGGACTACGCGCCGATCATCGTCGTCTCCGAGGGCGCGATGCCCCAGGGCGGCGAGGCCGTGCTGGCCTCGGGCGGGAAGGACGAGTTCGGCCACGCCCGCCTCGGCGGCATCGGCGACTGGCTGGCCCACGAGATCGAGACGCGCACCGGCAAGGAGGCGCGCACGACCGTGCTCGGCCACGTCCAGCGCGGCGGCACGCCCAGCGCCCGCGACCGCTGGCTCGCCACCCGCTTCGGGCTCCACGCCATCGACGCGGTCGCAGGCGGTCAGTGGGGGCACATGGCGGCGCTGCGCGGCACCGAGATCACGATGGTGCCGCTGCGCGAGGCGACCGAGCAGCTCAAGCTCGTGGACCCGTCCCTCTACGCCGAGGCCGAGGTCTTCTTCGGCTGACGGGCCGTCAGTCGGTCCCGACCAGGACCGGCCAGCCGACGCCCTCGGACTGGAGCGCCACGCAGTCGGCCTCGACGGGGCGGGGGAGCGGGCGGGTGCCGAGGGCGCGCAGCACGAGGCCCATCACCAGCCGCGAGCCGGGCAGCGACGCGTGCGGTGTCCGGGCCGAGGGGCAGACCGACTGCAGCCGGATCGCCGCGACCCCGGGCAGCACCGCCGAGTCCGGGGGCGTCACGACGTCGTCGGTGTCGGTCCACACCGAGAGCCACGGCACCGCAGGCCGCGGACGGGCGGCGAGCCCGGTGAGCAGCGCGCTGCCCGGCACGAGCTGGCGGCACGCCTGCTCGCACACCTCGGGGGTCAGCGCGGTGCCGGCGGCGGCGACCTGCGTGCCGCGCAGTGGCGAGCCGAGGGTGACGACGCGACGCACGGCCGGCGCGGTCCGCCCGGTCGCCAGGTACTGCCACACCGCCACCCCGCCCGACGAGTAGCCGACGAGATCGACCGTCGAGGCGCCGTGGCGCAGCAGGTCACGCACCGTGCGGTCGATCGTCGCGGCCTGCGTCCGGAGGTCGCCGGTGCCGTTCCCCGGCAGCGCCACGACCACGCTCGGCCGCCCCACGATCCGCAGCCGGAACGCGAGCCCGACCAGCGCGTCCCGGGTGCCCCCGTAGCCGGGGACCAGGACGACCGTGCCCTTGTCGAGGGGGTTCGCGGCGGGCGGCTCGCCCCACTCGCGGACGACGGCGCCCGTCACGAGCGTCGTCGCGGCGACCAGTGCCGCGGTCACCGCGAGGAGGAACGCCCGGCGCCGCGGCGAGCGGTCGGCGAAGGGTGACCACGACATCGGTGGCCCACAGCGATCAGCGTGCGGCCTCGGCGTCGCGCGCGAGGGCTGCCACGATGTCGGCGGCGGGGCGCACGTCGTTGACCAGCGAGCACGACTGCCCGGCGTAGAGCACCGAGGCGTCCAGGTCGCCCTCGAAGCCCTCCATCGGCATGAAGATGCCGTAGCGCGGGAGCTCGACCGTCTGCCCGCCGACGGGCATCTTGCCGGTGACCTCGCCCTCGCCGGCCCGCTGCCCGGCCGCGGGCGACCCGGCGGCGATCCACTCGTCGACGATGCGGTTGCGCAGCACCCGGTGCGGCGCCCGGGGCCACCCGACGTCGAACATCTCCGTGTAGAAGGTGTCGGCCCCGGTGGCCGCGACCACCCGGTCCTTGTACGCGGCGCGCGACTCGTCGCTGCACACGAACCGCGTGCCCAGCGACACCGCCTGCGCGCCGAGCGTCAGCGCGGCCGCGAGCCCGCGGCCGTCGGCGATCCCGCCCGAGGCGATCACCGGCAGCGGGGCGACCGCGTCGACGGTGGCCGGCAGGACGGTCGCCAGCGACTCGACGCCGCGCACGTGCCCGCCCGCCTCGACGCCCTGGATCATCACGGCGTCCACCCCGGCGTCCGCGGCCGCGCGGGCCTCGGCGGCCGACCCGACGTGGGCCACGAGGCGCGCCCCGGCGGCGTGGGTGCGCTCGACGTACGGGCCCGGGTCGCCCCAGTACAGGACGAGGACCGCGACGCCCTCCTCGAGGCAGGTGTCGATCGGGGCGTCGTCGCCGTCGAGCAGCGGCAGGATGAGGTTGGCGCCGACGGGCCGGTCGGTCAGCGTGCGCGTCTCGCGGACCTGCTCGCGCACCACCGGCTCGGGCAGCCCGCCCATGCCGAGGACACCGAGGCCGCCCGCGTTCGACACGGCCGCGGCCAGGGCCGGACCGGCCAGACCACCGCCCATCCCCGCGTTCCAGATCGGGAGCTCGACTCCCAGGGTCCGGCAGAGGTCCGTGGTGAGCATGCCGACGCTCCCGCCCGTGGTCGAAGAAGGTGGTCCGCGAGCACTGTTGCGCTCGGGCGGAAGCACCGTCAACGGCCGGACGGACGCACCGGGGCGGCTCAGGCCGTCGCGGCCAGGGCCTCGGTGAGCAGGGCGACGAGCGCCGCGTGCTGCGCGTCGGTCGAGCTCCCGAGCTCCTCGTCGGACCCGTCGAGGGCGACGGCGGCGAGGTTGGCCTTCTCGCCGAGCAGGTCGGCGATCCGGGCGTCGATCGTCTGCGCGGCGAGGATGCGCCAGGCCGTGACCGGCTGCGTCTGACCGATGCGGTGGCAGCGGTCGATGGCCTGGGTCTGCTCGGCGGCGGTCCAGGGCAGCTCGGCGAGCACGATGTCCGAGGCCACCTGGAGGTTGATGCCCACCCCGGCCGCGGTCAGCGAGCACACCGCCACGGCGACGTCCGGGTCCTCGACGAAGGCGTCGATGTTGCGCTGCCGCACGTTCGGCGTCTGGTCGCCGCGGATCGAGGAGTACCGCACGCCCTGCTTGGCGAACAGCTCCTCGGCGGCGTCCATGACGTCGACGTGCTTGGCGAAGAACACGACCTTGCCGGAGCTGCGGGCGAGCTGGGCGGCGTAGTCGGCGGCGAGGGTCGCCTTCGCCTGCCCGATGCGGCGCATCATGCTGAACACGTTGTCGCCGTTCGACGCGCCGGCCGCGTCCTTCTGCTCCCAGGTGGCGACGCGGGCCACGAGGTCGTGGTCGATCCCGTCGACCGGACCGGAGTCGCGGGCGGCGAGCGCGTCGGAGTACCGCCGGACCATCCGCTCGGCGAGGTCCCGCTCGGCCGCGCGGATCGAGCGTCCGGTCGGTCCGTCCAGCTCGACGGGCAGGTCGGCGATGCGGCGCGCCGGGATGTCGGCGGCGACGTCGACCTTGCGGCGCCGGACGACCCCGCGGTCGACGACGGCCCGGCGCGCGGCGGGGTAGAAGCCCCGGTCGGCGGGGGTGAGGCCGGTCTCGGTGAGGGCGTCCATCAGGGCGCCGACCGGCTTCTTCACGTCGATCCAGCCGAGGAACTCCCAGATGGCGAGGAAGTCCTCGATGTCGTTGATCAGCGGGGTGCCGGTGAGCGCCATGAGCAGCGGGTCCGCGCTGAACGACCGGATCTTCTCCGAGAGCGCCAGCACGTGCTGGGAGCGCTGGGAGGTCTTGTTCTTGATGAAGTGGGCCTCGTCGACGACCATCCCGCGGAACCCGAAGTCGCGCAGCCACCCGACGTGCCGGTCGAGCACCTCGTAGTTGACGACGACGATGTCGGCGAACCCGTCGACGTTGTCGCCGTCGCCCTGGATCGCGGTGGCCTTGCGCCGCGTCGACCACAGGCCGGCCTCGCGCACCCAGTTCGTCTTGACGACGTTGGGGGCGACGACGAGCAGGGGATATGCCTTCGCCGCCTCGGCCGCGAGCAGGGCCTGGGCAGTCTTGCCCAGGCCGGGCTCGTCGGCGAGCAGGAAGGTCCGGTGGCCCTCCGCGGCGGCCGCGACGACCCCCGCCTGGTGCGGCATGAGCTCCTTGCCGCCGGCCGCCTTGCGGGAGCCCGATGTCGGCAGGGGCATGCAGGCCACGCCGTCCCCGGCGCGCTCGAACGAGCGCAGCAGCGGGTCGAGCAGCTCCCACCCGTCGAGACGGGTCGGGCGGGCCGCGGCCGGGCGGGCGGCCGAGAAGTCGGGGGCGAGGAACGGGTTGGCCATCTGCCGCGAGATGACCGACTGCGGCACCACGCCCTGCTTGACGGGCGCCGGGGCCGGCTCCTCCTCCTCGACGGGCGGGGCCACCTCGCGCGGCGGGGCGATGCCCGCGCGCCGCATCATGTCGCGCTCGAGCGACCGCGCCTCGTCGGTGACGACGGCGTCATCGCCGAGCAGCGCCAGGAGGGCCTGGTCGCGGACGGCGGTCCGGGCCAGCGACGTCGCGATCTCGTCGAGCTTCTTGAGCCGTTCGGCGCGACGGGCCTCGCCGATGTCGTCGTTCGCCCGCAGCCGTGCGCGTTCGTCGCGCAGCAGCAGGGCGACGGCCTGGAACTTGGTGCGGGTCGCTGCCGTCGGTCGGCCCTTCTTCAGGGCGGACCCGATCTCGTCGACCGCGCGCGTGAGCACCGAGACGACGTCCTCGCGCCGGCGTCCGTTCTGCGGGCGACCGGGGTTGCCGCGGCGGCCCCGGGACTGGGGCTGGCCTCGACGAGCCATGTGCCTCCTCCGGCACGACGTCCCCGACGTCGTGCGTGCTGGAACCCCAGGTGGACCCGGGTGGCCCTCCTGCGGTACGAGCCCGACGGCGGGTCGGCGGCGACGCCGCGTGTTCCCGGACGGCGCGTCGGATCCGGCGCCATCGGTCGGGCCCGCTGTGGCCACTGCCCGAATGGCGCGGGTAGTGGACGGCGTGCCGTACTCCCATCGTACTCCCGGCGGCGGGCGGACGTGCGACCGGCGCGCCGGGTGGATCGATCACCCGACCGCTGCGGTCCCGGCGCCGGCCGGGCTAGGGTCGCGGCATGCTCGCCGGGGCGCTCCTGACCACCCGGGGTCACATCGACCTCGTGCGTGTGTCGTCGGCGCTGTGTCGTCGCTGAGCCGCACTCCCGCTCGCGACCCCCTCCACCACGCCGGATCGCCGCTGCGCGCGGCCCGGCGTCCCGGCCGAAGGACACACCCGTGACCGCGCTCGACTCCGCCACGTCCACCGACGCCCAGCTTGACGAGATCTTCACCCCGATCTATGCCCGCATCGCCGACGGCGCGGTGCAGCGTGAACAGGACCGCGCCCTGGCGCACGACGAGGTCGCCGCGCTCAAGGAGGCCCGGTTCGGGGCGCTGCGGGTGCCGGTCGAGCACGGCGGCTACGGCGCGTCGGTGCGCCAGCTGTTCCGCCAGCTGGTCCTCCTGGCCGCCGCCGAGTCGAACCTGCCGCAGGCCCTGCGCGTGCACTGGTGGTTCGTCGAGGAGCAGCTGCTCGCCGAGCCGGGCCCGGAGCGGGACCGCTGGCTGCGGGCGGCCGCCGACGGCGTGCTCGTCGGCAACGCGATCTCCGAGCCGGGGGGTCGGCGCGATCGACCGCTACCGCACGGCGGTGACCCCGGACGGGGACGACCTGCGCCTGTCCGGCACGAAGTACTACAGCACCGGCAGCCTCTACGCCGACCACATCGTCGTCGCCGCCGACCAGGACGGCGAGCGCGTCGCGGTGCTCGTGGACGCCGACGCCGACGGCGTGACCCAGCACGACGACTGGGACGGCTTCGGCCAGCGCCTCACCGCCAGCGGGACCACCGAGTTCAGCGACGTGGCCGTGCCGGCCGACCGGGTCCTCGGCGCCGGGTACGGCACGCCGGGGCGGACGTACGGGACGTCGTACCTCCAGCTGGTGCAGCTCGCGGTGCTCGCCGGCATCGCCCAGCGGGCCACCGACGACGTCGCCGGCTGGGTGCGCGACCGCACCCGGACCTTCACCCACGCGCCCGCCGACCTCCCGCGCCACGACCCGCTCGTCCAGCAGGTCGTCGGCCGGCTCTCGGCGGCGGCCTTCGCGGCGCGCACGCTGGTCCTCGACATCGCCGACCAGCTCGACCACCTGCTCGCCACCGAAAGCGGCGACGCCGAGCTGCTCGACCGCGTCGAGTTCGACGTCGCGCGGGCCCAGGCCGTGGTGATCCCGACCGTCCTCGACGCCACGACCCAGCTGTTCGAGGTCGGCGGCGCCTCGATCACCTCGGAGAAGCTGCGCCTGGACCGCCACTGGCGCAACGCGCGCACCATCTCGGTGCACAACCCGCTGATCTACAAGCTGCGGACGGTCGGCGACCACGTCCTCAACGGCGCCGAGCTGCCCTACGCCTGGAGCGCCGGTCGCCGCTGATCTGCGGCCGAACGGTGGCCCCGGAGAGGGTCCGGCGTCCCTATCGTGGCCCCTCCCCCCGGGAGAGCGAGGCCGTCGATGACCCTGCTGCAGTTCGGGGACGAGGGCGCCCGGCGCATCGAGCGCGTCTACGCCACACCCGACGTCGTGGCGCAGCGCCGCGAGGTGCTCGAGCTCCTGCGACCGGTCCCCGGCGAGGAGGTCCTCGACGTCGGGTCCGGCCCCGGCTTCCTGCTGCGCTCGATCGCCGAGGCGGTCGGGCCGGCGGGCTTCGTGCGCGGGCTGGACCCGAGCGCGGCGATGAACGCCATGGCGCGCGCCCGCTGCGCCGACGTCGACTGGGTCGGTGTCGACGAGGGCGGCGCCGAGGCGCTGCCGTACGCGGCCTGCTCGTTCGACGCGGTCGTGTCGACCCAGGTCTACGAGTACGTCGCCGACGTCGCGGGCGCGCTCGTCGAGGTCCGGCGGGTCCTGCGCCCCGGCGGGCGCGTCGTCGTCCTCGACACCGACTGGGACTCGGTGATCTGGCACGCCGCCGACCGCGAGCTGCACCGGCGGGTCATGGCGGCGTGGGAGGAGCACCTGGTCGACCCGCGCCTGCCCCGCACGCTCCCGGGCCTGCTGGAACGGGCGGGGTTCCGGGTCACCGACCGCCGGCTGATCCCGGTGTTCAACCCGGAGTACGCCGAGGACACCTACAGCGCCGGCACGATCGACACCATCGGCGCCTTCGTCACCGGCCGGCAGGGCCTCGGCGAGGACGACGTGGCGCGCTGGGCCGCCGACCTGCGCTCCCGGGGCACGGACTACCTGTTCAGCCTCAACCGGTACTGCTTCGTCGCGTCCGCGACGGGGGAGCCGCCGTGATCACCGGGTGACGGCCGGTCACCGTCCGGGAGCGCGGGATCCCGGCCGGTCACCGACGATGGGTCGATGGCCGAGACCGGGCAGGGCGAGACGGCGGCGCCGGACACGGCGTCCGACACCAGGCTGGCCCGGAACGTCGGCGCGGTGCTCCTGTTCTTCTTCATCGTCGGCGACACGCTCGGCGCGGGGATCTACACGCTCGTCGGCACGATGGCCGAGGACGTCGGCGGCATGCTGTGGCTCCCGCTGGTGATCGCCCTCGTCGTCGCGCTCCTGACGGCGGGCACCTACGCGGAGATGATCAGCAAGTACCCGCACGCCGGGGGCGCCGCGCGCTACGCGGAGCGCGCCTTCAGGACGCCGTTCCTGACCTTCATCGTCGGCTTCTTCATGCTCTCGTCCGGCATCGTCACCGCCGCGCTGCTGGCCAACGCCTTCTCCGGTGACTACTTCACGACGCTGGTCGACCTCCCGGCCGTCCCGGTCACCGTGGTGTTCCTGCTGCTGCTCACCGCGATCAACCTGCGCGGCCTCCGGGAGTCGCTGGCCGCGAACACGGTCGCGACGATCATCGAGACCAGCGGCCTGGTGCTGGTCATCGCGGTGGCGGCCATCGTCTTCGGCAGCGGGGGAGGGGACGCGTCGCGGATCCTCACGCCGTCGCCCGACCAGCCGATCCTCGCAGGCGCGTTCGCCGCCTCGGTGGTCGCGTTCTTCTCGTTCCTGGGTTTCGAGGCCGCGGCGAACATGGCCGAGGAGGTCAAGCGGCCGAGCCGCGCCTACCCGCGGGCCCTGTTCGGGGCGGTGTGCACCGCGGGCCTGGTCTACCTGCTGATCGCGCTCGGGTCCGCGATCGTCGTCGACCCGGCCGTCATGGCGCAGTCCACCGGGCCGCTGCTCGAGGTGATCACCGCCTCCGGGCTGGCGATCCCCGGGTGGGTCTTCTCGCTGATCGCGCTCGTCGCCATCGCCAACGGCGCGCTGCTGTTCATGGTGATGGCCAGCCGCGCGACCTACGGGCTGGCCGAGGTCGGGCTGCTGCCCTCGGTGTTCGGCCGCGTCGGGTCGGGGCGCCGGACGCCGTGGGTCGCGATCCTCGCCGTCGGCGCGGCGACGATCGGGATGAGCTTCGTCGGCACGATCAGCACGCTCGCCGACACCACGGTCCTGCTCCTGCTGTTCGTCTTCATCTCCACGAACGTCTCGTGCCTCGTGCTCAAGAAGGACCGGGTGCCGCGCGAGCACTTCCGCGTGCCCGCCGTGGTGCCGGTGCTGGCCATCGTCGCGAGCATCGTGCTGCTCACCCAGCAGTCGCCGGAGATCTGGCTGCTCGGCGCGGGCTTCGTCGTGGTCGGGACGATCCTGTTCCTCGTCGCCCTGGCCGGGCGGCGCCGCGAGTCGACGTCCTCCTGAGTCCGCTACTCCCGCTCGCGCCGCTGCAGGCCCTGCCCCGGCGTCCACCACTCCACGACCAGCAGCGTCGCCCCGGGGTCCAGATGGGTGTGGACGACCTCGGTGATGTCGGCGCGGAAGAGGTCGCCCCCCGGGCCCTCGGTGATCTCGCCGGAGACGACCGCGCGCCCGGCGATCTTGGCCTCGCCGGGCCACTGCGCCTCCTGCCCCTCGGCCGGGTCGACGGTGGCGCTGTGCAGCGCGAAGCGCGGGTCGCGGCGCAGGTCGGCGCCCTTGCGGGCGGCGGGCATCGAGCCGAAGGTCAGCTCGCCGTCGTCGAACGCGCTCTCGATGCCCGAGATCCGCGGCGCGCCGTCGGCGCGCACCGTGGCGATCGTCTTGTGGCGATGGGCGTCGAACAGCGTGCGGACCCGCGCCGCGAACTCCGGCACGGCGCTCTCCACATCCCGCCAGCTCGTCATGCGCCGAGCATGGCACCGGGGTCCGACACCGGGGTCCGACACCGGGGTCCGACACCGGGGTCCGACACCGGGGTCCGACACCGGGGTCCGGTTCGCGGGCGCCCGGACCGGCGATGCCGCAGTGCCCGCACCACGGCGCGCGGCGTCGATGATCAGGAGCACGTGACACACCCGGGATCGCCACGCGGGGTCGATGAGGCGCCCGTGATCTCCGACCGAGCAGGCGTCCCCACTGGCCACGGCGCGACGTCGATGATCAGGAGCACCTGACGCACCCGAGGTCGCCACGCCGGGTCGACGACGTGCCCGTGATCTCCGGTCGACCGGCCGCTTGTCCCCGATCGGCCCACCCGCCACGATGCAGAGCGTGACGACGGGGGGATCGCGGCAGCTCGGGGTCGTCTACGACGTCGACGGGGTGCTGCGCATCGCGCCGCTGCGCCGGCAGTGGGGCCGGCTGCAGGCCCTGGTCGCGCACGGCGCGCGGGACCGGCGCTCCCTGCTCGGCATGCAGCGCGTGCTCGGGGTGCTCGCCGAGGGCGACCCGCCCGCCGAGGTCTACTTCCTGACCGCGCTGCCCCACCGGCTCGCCCGCCCCCTGCGCGCCGCCCTGCGCCACGACCAGTACCCCGGCGGCACGCTCCTCACGGCGGGGCGGTCGCTGTTCTCGGGGTGGCTGTTCGGCGCGGGCCTCGACCGCAAGCGCGCCACGCTCGACCGCCTCGCCGCCGCCCACCCCGAGGTGTCCTGGGTGCTCGTCGGCGACGACGCCGGCCACGACCCGGCGCTGTTCGAGGGCTTCGCCCGCGACCACCCCGGTCGGGTCGCGGCGATCGCGATGCGCCGGCTGCTCGGGGTCGCGGACGCGTCCACGCGCACCGACGGCGACGGCCCGCCGGTCGTCGAGGCCCCCAACGGCGAGGAGCTGCTGCCCGGGCTGCGCGCGGTCCTGGGGCTCGCCGAGACCGGGCGCGCGCCGCGCATCGACGACTGGTTCCTCACCGAGTCCCAGCGCGGCAACCCCGCGACGCGGCTGCGCCCCTGGACCGAGGGCAACGACGTGCGCCTGCGCGTGCACGGCGCCGCCTACTACCGGGTCCTCGCCGAGCGCCTGTCCCGCACGGGACCCGGCGATCAGGTGCTCTTCCTCGGCTGGCGCGGCGACGGCGACCAGCAGCTCACCGACCACGGGCCGACCGTCGCCGAGGCGCTCGTGGACGCGGCGCGCTGCGGGGCGCGGGTGTGCGGGCTGCTGTGGCGCTCGCACCTGTCGGCGTTCGGCTACCACGTCGGCCAGAACCGCCGCCTCGCCGCGGACCTGCGCGCGGCCGGCGCCGAGGTGCTGCTCGACCAGCGCATCCGCCCCCTCGGCAGCCACCACCAGAAGCTCGTCGTGATCCGTCACGACACCGAGCCCTCCGACGACGTCGCCTACGTCGGCGGCATCGACCTCGTCCTCGGCGCCCGCGACGACATCGTGCACCGGGGCGACCCGCAGTCCAGCGCCGCCGCCGACGCCTACGACCGCGACCCCCGCCACGACGCCCAGCTCGAGCTGCGCGGACCGGTCGTCCGCGACCTGCACGAGGTGTTCTTCGAGCGCTGGGTCGACCCGACGCCGCTGGTCCGGCTGCCGTGGCACGTGGTGCCCGACCTCGTCCACCGCCTGCCCCGGCGCGGCTCGCTGCTCCCCGCGCCGACGCCGGACCCGCCGGCGACGGGCACGTGCGCGGTCCAGGTCCTGCGCACCTACCCGCGCCGCACCCCGCCGACGCCGTTCGCGCCGTGGGGCGAGCGCAGCGTCGCCCGCGCGTTCATCAAGGCGCTCGGGCGGGCGCAGCGGCTGGTCTACGTCGAGGACCAGTACCTGTGGTCGGCCGACGTCGCCCGCGTCTTCGCCGCGGCCCTGCGGCGCGCCCCGGGCCTGCACCTCGTCGCCGTCGTGCCGCGTCCGCACCACGACGCCGGCCCGAACCCCGCCATGATCGGGCAGGCCGAGGCCATGGCGATGGTGCACGAGGCCGGCGGCGACCGCGTGCAGGTGCTCGACGTCGAGAACGACGAGGCGAGCCCGGTGTACGTGCACGCCAAGGTCTGCGTGATCGACGACGTGTGGGCGACGGTCGGCAGCAACAACTTCAACACGCGGTCCTGGACCCACGACTCCGAGCTGGTCACCGCGGTCCTCGACGCCGAGCGCGACGATCGGGCGCCCGCGGACCCCGGAGGTCTCGGCGACGGTGCCCGGACCTTCGCCCGCCGGCTGCGCCTCGAGCTCCTGCGCGAGCACCTCGGGCTGGCCGACGACGCCGCGATCCTCGACCCCGACCACGCCGCCGAGCTCGTGCGGACGCGGGCGGCGGCCCTCGACGCCTGGCACGCGGCGGGCGCCGAGGGCGAGCGGCCGCCGGGCCGGCTGCGCCGTCACACGCCCGTGCACGAGCAGGTGGAGATCACGCTGCGGCGGCGCTGGATCACCGGCCCCGCCTACCGGCGCGTGCTCGATCCCGACGGACGCCCGCTGCGCGCGCGCCTCCAGCGGACCTATTGAATGGGGCCATCGGGGAGTCGACGCGCCTGCGGGCCATGAGCTTCAACATCCGTGGCTTCACGACGCCCGTGGACGGGCGGCACCGGTGGTCCCGGCGCGCCGCGGCCAACGTCGCGGCGGTGCGCGCCCAGGCGCCCGACGTGCTCGGCGTGCAGGAGCTGCAGCGTCCGGCGCTCGCGACCTACCGCGAGGAGCTGACCGGGTACGACCTGGTCCTCGGTCCCGCCGCCGGCATGCCCGGGCGCCCCGAGTACAACGCGATCCTGTGGGCCCGCGACCGGCTCGAACTGCTCGACACCGGCGGCTTCTGGCTGAGCGAGACCCCGGACGCGTCGTCGGCCTCGTGGGGCACGCGGACCGTCCGGGCCCTGAACTGGGCGCGCTTCGCGGTCCGCGGCACCGAGGAGACCTTCCGGCACGTCAACGTCCACCTCGACCACTGGAGCGACCGCGCGCGGGAGGAGAGCGCCCGCCTGCTGCTGCGGCGCCTCGGCGACCCCGGCCCGACGGTCCTGACCGGGGACTTCAACTGCGCACCCGGCTCCCCGCCGCACCGCACGCTGCTCGGGCACGGGTTCGAGGACACGGCCGTCGGGGACGAGGACACCTTCCGCGGGTTCGGCCGGCTCGACGCCGCCGTGGCGCGCCGATTCCACCGCGGGCGGCTGCGCCTCGACTGGATCCTCGTGGGCGGCGCGCCGGGCCGGTGGGACGTCGAGGACGCCTGGACCGTGCGCGACACCGGGGCGAGCGACCACGATCCGGTGGTCGCGGATCTGCGGTTGTCCGGACGTTGACGGCTAGAGTGCCCGCGGGGTGATGCGGGTGGACGTCGACGACCACGAGGGCTACGTCGACCGCTGGTCGCGGGCCCACGGCGGCTACGACGTCCGCTCCTCGCGACCCGCCCGGGCCTGGCTGCGCGTCGCGCACTTCCTCGGCGCCCCGCTGGCCCGCCGCGGTGTCCCGCCCACCCGGGTGACCCTGGTCGGCGGCGTCGGCGCGGTCGCCGTCGGGGCCGTCGCCGCGCTCGGCGGGCGCTGGCCCCTGCTCGCCGCCGTGCTCGTCGTGCTGGTCGCGGTGCTCGACGGCGTCGACGGGGCGGTCGCCCAGCTCACCGACACCTCCACCTCCTGGGGCCGCGTCGTCGACCAGCTGGTCGACCGGGTCGGCGACCTCAGCATGGTCGCCGGGCTGTGGGCCCTCGGCGCACCCGGCCCGCTCTGTGCCGCTGCCGCGGTGCTCACGGTGCTCGACGAGGCGATCCGGGGCGGGGCGGGCGCCGAGGGCGTCGGCGGGGTCGGCCTCGTGAGCTTTCCCGAGCGCCCGGCCCGCCTGGTGATCGGCGGCGTCGCGTTCCTCGCGGCCGGGGTGGTCCCGGACGCCGCGGCCACGACCGTCACCGTGGCCGCGGCGATCTGGACCCTGCTGGCCGTGGCCGCGACCGTCCAGCTGGTGGTCAACGTCCGCCGCGAGCTGCGGGGGCGGCCGCGCAACATCGCCGGGGACGGCTGACCTACCCGCGTTCGACGATCTTCCAGTACGAGTCCTTGCGCACGACCAGCCCGTCGCGGAACTCCCAGTGGTCGCATCCCCGGACCCGCACCTCGTCCCCGTCGGGCGTGGTCCCGGTGAGCAGCCACTCCGAGACGCCCAGGTCCCCGCTCACCCAGTGCCGGTCGTCGCCGTAGTGGACGTCGGGCAGACCCGCGAACCGGCTCGCGAGGCCCTCGCGCACCGCCGCCCGGCCGACGAGGCGCCGTCCCCAGGGGTCGGGACCCCGCGGCATGTCGAGCGTGCAGTCCTCGGCGAAGAACGCCATGATCGCGTCCAGGTCGTGGGCGTTGAACGCCGCGGTGACGGCCTCCAGCGTCTCCCGGTTCGAGCGGCTCTCCGCAGACTCCATGCCGCCAGGGGACGCCCCCGGCGCGGCGGTGCCGATACGTACTTCCCGCCCCCCGGCGTCGGCGCCGGTCAGGTCGCCGGCGCGAGCTCGCCCACCTCCGCGTAGAACGAGCGCAGCAGCGCGTCGAGGCGCATCTTCTGCTCCTTGCCCGCAAGAACGTGCGAGGCGTCCCACCACGTCTCCTCGCGCGCGCCGGGCAGGAGCCCGGCGAGCAGGCCCGTGTGCTCGATGGTGGTGATCGGGTCGCGGCCGGCGTGCAGGACGAAGGCCGGGACGCGGACCGCGGCCAGCCGGTCGCGGGTGTCGTGGCCCAGGCACGCCTCCACGAGCCGGGCGTGGGCGTCGGCGTGACCAGCGAGGTCGCCCCACGCCCCGTCCGGTCCGAGCAGCCGGTCGCGATGGCGTCCGTAGAACGCCGGAGCGAAGCTCAGCGACGCGCACAGCATCTGGAACGCCGCGAAGCCCAGCTCCTGGTGCACGCGGCGCAGCATCGTCAGCTGGTCGGTCAGCGCCGGGTCGGCCCAGGCCCACGAGCCCGTCATGAACAGCGAGGCCACGAGGTCGGGACGGCGGATCGCGAGCTCCTGGCCGATGCAGGCGCCCATCCCGACCATGCCGAGGACGTGCACGGCGCCCCCGCCCAGGTGGTCGAGCAGCGCCGCGACGTCGTCGGCGTACGAGGACGTGGACGCCTCGGCGTCGGGGTGGTCCTCGCTCGCGCCCAGCCCGCGGTAGTCGAGGACCACGACCTCGAAGTCGGCGACCGCCGCGCGCGGGAGGTCGCCGAGGCGGCCGTGGCAGTAGGTGCCCCAGCCGCCCATGGCGACCATGCGCGGGCGGTCCTCACCCGCGCCGTGGACCTCGAAGTAGAGACGGCGCCCGTCGACGACGATCTCAGGCACCGGCGATCGCCTCGAGCCCCGCGACGGCCTCGTCGACCCCGACGACGTCGGCGTAGCGGCGGCCGACGTCGGCGAGGTTCGCCCGGTGCGCCTCCTGCTGCTGGTCGCCGCAGCACTCGCCGACCACGATGGTGCGCAGCCCGTGGGAGAAGGCGTCGACGATCGAGGCGCGGATGCAGCCCGAGGTCATGCAGCCCAGGACGACGACCGTGTCGACGTCCCAGTACCGCAGGATCGAGGCCACCGGCGTGCCGAAGAACGCCGACGGCGCCTTCTTGATCACCAGCTCGTCCGTGGGGTGCCAGACCTTGGGGTCGATCTCGGCGCCCGCCGAGCCCGGCGTGATCTTCCCGAGCTCGGGCATCTTCCAGCGGCCCAGGTCGGCGGGCCCGTCGAACGCGACCGCGGTGTGCAGCACCGGGACGCCGAGGGCCCGGGCGCGGTCGAGCAGCGGGCCGCTGCGCTCCACCGCGTCGCGGACGTGGGGGCTGCGGCCCAGCGCGAACTCGCCCTCGGTCAGCGCGCGCTGGAAGTCGACGACCAGCATCGCGGCGCGCCGCCCGAAGCCGATGTCGTGGCTGGAGTAGCCGGCGGCGTCGAACTCGTCGGTCATGGAGCCCACTCCTAGATCACGTCGGAGGCGCGCAGCTCGCGCACGGCCTCGGGGGTGTAGCCGAGGCGCTCGGTGAGCACCTCGTCGGTGTGCTCGCCGAGCTCCGGGCCCAGCCAGCGCACCTCGCCGGGCGAGCCCGACAACCGCGGGAACACGCCCTGCATGGGGAACTCGCCGAAGCGCGGGTCGGCCATCGACAGGATCGACTCGCGCGCCCGGAAGTGCGGGTCGGCGAGCATCTCCTGCGCGCGGTAGATCGGCCCCGCGGGCACGCCGTGCTCCTCGAGGTGCGCGAGGACGTCGGCGGCCGGGCGGGTCGAGGTCCACGCGGCGACGATCGCGTCGAGCTCCTCGGCGTGGGCGCCGCGCGCGGCGTGGGTGGCGAAGCGCTCGTCGTCGGCCAGCTCCGGGCGGCCCATGGCCGCGGCGAGACGGCGGAAGACCGTGTCCATGTTCGCCGCGACGAGCACGCTGCCGCCGTCGCCGGTGGGGTAGACGTTGCTCGGCGCGACGCCGGGCAGGGTCGCCCCGGTCCGGGTGCGCTCGTGCCCGGCGAGCACCCACTCCGGGATCAGCGACTCGGTGACGGCCAGCACCGACTCGTAGATCGACGCGTCGACGACCTGCCCCAGCCCGGTGCGGCGGCGGTGCTCGAGCGCCGCCAGCGCCCCGAGTGCGCCGAACATCGCGGTCAGCGTGTCGCCCAGGGAGATCCCGCAGCGCCCCGGCGGCCGGTCGGGCTCGCCGACGAGGTGGCGCAGCCCGCCCATGGCCTCGCCGATCGAGGCGTAGCCGGCGCGGTGGGCGTAGGGACCGGTCTGCCCGTAGCCGCTGATCCGCACCATGATCAGGCCGGGGTGCTCGGCGGCGAGCGTCGCGTGGTCGAGGCCCCAGCGCTCCAGGGTGCCGGGGCGGAAGTTCTCGACGACGATGTCGGCCTCGGCCGCCAGCGCGCGGGCGATCTCCCGGCCCTCGGGGGTGCGCAGGTCGCACGTCACGGACCGCTTGTTGCGGGCGACGATCGGCCACCACAGCGAGCGGTCGTCGGCCTTGCGGCCCCACTGGCGCATGACGTCGCCGCGCTGCGGGTCCTCGATCTTGACGACGTCGGCGCCGTGGTCGGCCATCAGCTGCGCGCAGTACGGGCCGGCGAGCAGCTGGCCCATCTCGAGGACGCGCACGCCCGCGAGGGCGCCGGTCCGGGTCGCCGCGGGGGCGGGGTCGGTGGCGTACGCCGTCATGCCCGGGCTCCTGTCTCGATAGGGTTCCGCACCGTGGAGCTGCGGTGAACCGCGCCGACACGGCCTACCGCCAGTTGCGGCGCGAGATCCTCGAGGGGGTGCTCCCCCCGGGGACGCCGCTGCCCGAGGTCGAGTCGGCGGAGCGGCTGGGGGTCAGCCGGACCCCGGTGCGCGAGGCGCTGGGGCGCCTGGCGGGGGAGTCGCTGGTCGAGGTGTCGCCGCGCCGCGCCGCGCGCGTGGCCCGCTGGCGGCCCGAGATGCAGCAGGAGATCCTCGACCTGCGCGTGGTGCTCGAGTCGCACGCCGCCGAGCTGGCCGCGGGCACCATCGGCCCGGACGACCTGGCGACCCTCGAGCGGCTCTGCGAGGAGGGCGACGCGGTGGTCGCCGCGCCGGCGGTCGACCTCGTCGCCTTCGCCGAGAACGCCCGGGTGTTCCACCTCGCGCTGGCCGCCGCGACCGGGCGCCCCCGCCTCGAGGCGATGGTGCACGGCCTGCTCGACGTGCCCGCGGTGGCGGCCCGCTACAGCGCCTTCCGCCCCGGGGACTTCGTGCGCAGCGCGGCGCACCACCACGAGCTGGTCGAGGCGCTGCGGGCGGGCAACGCGCCGTGGGCGGGCCACCTCATGCGCGCCCACATCCTCGCGGCGCGGGAGGCGATGCGGATCCCTCACCGCGACTCCGCCGGGGACGGCTCCGCGAGCTCGGGGCCGGGCGAGCCTGCCGGGTAGCGCGGCAGGCGACGCAGCATCGCGACGCCCGCCACCGAGGCCAGGCCGCCGAGGACGAGCGCGATCGCCAGGGGCACCGACGAGCCGCCGAACGTCTGGACCAGCGCGAGGGCCGGCAGGGGCAGCAGCGCGCCGCCGATGACGTTGGCGAGCGCGAACGACACCGCGACGCCGGTGTAGCGCAGCCGCACCGGGAACACGTCGCTCATCAGCGACGGGAGCGCGCCGTTGCCGAGGCCGTAGGGGATCACGCCGATCGCCATCGCGAGCCACAGCAGCGCCGGCTCACCGGTCGCGACCAGCCCGAACGCCGGGAACGCCCAGATCACCGTGAACACGCCGGCCGCGAGCACGAGCGTCTCGCGCGACACCTTCTTGGCCAGCAGCGCCGCGCCGATCGTGTAGGGCACGAGCAGCAGGCCGCAGAGCACGAGGCCGACCTGGACGTCGTGGGTGTCGATGCCCTCGACGTAGCTCTTGGCGTAGGCGAGCAGGCCGGTCATCAGCGCGTAGACCACGACGATGATCGCCAGCCAGGCCAGGGTGACCGCGAGGATCGGCCGGCCGGCCTCGCGCATCGTGGCGGCGAAGGTCGCCGGGACCTCGTCGCGCGTCTTCGTGAAGTCGGGCGTCTCCTCCAGGCGCAGCCGCACGAACATGCCCAGCGCGACGAGCACGAAGCCGGCGAGGAACGGCACCCGCCAGCCCCACGACAGGAACGTCTCCTCGTCGACCGCCGACGCCACGACCAGCAGCGACGCCGCCGCCAGCGCGAGACCGAGCACCGAGCCGACCTGGGGGAGCGAGCCGTAGAGCACCCGGCGCGACGGCGGCGCGTGCTCGACGGCGACCGCGACCGCGCCGCCCCACTCGCCGCCGACCGCGAGGCCCTGGACGAGGCGCAGGACCACCAGGAGCACCGGGGCGGCGACGCCGATCGCGGCGTAGGTCGGGAGCAGGCCGACGCCGGCGGAGGCGACGCCCATCAGGGAGAGCGACAGGACCAGCGCACCGCGGCGTCCCCACCGGTCGCCGAGGCGCCCGAACACCCAGGCACCCAGCGGCCGCACGAAGAAGGCGACGGCGTGGCTCGAGAGCGCCGCGAGCGTCCCCAGCCAGGGCTGCGCGCCGGGGAAGAACAGCGGCCCGAACACCAGCGCGGCGACGAACGTGTAGAGGATGAAGTCGTAGATCTCGACCAGCGTGCCGATCATGCACGCGACCGCGGTGCGGCCCGGCGAGAGGCCCGTCCGCGGTGGGCCGGACGTGGGGGCGATCTGCTCGGTCGGACGCATGTCCCCGCCTCTCCCGTCCCGCCGCGCGCGGGCTCCTGGAGGGACAGGGTGCAGTGACCCCGGTCATGCACGCAAGGGTTCTTGTATACCTATCTCGCACTCACGGGGCGTACGAGCCGACATAGCCGCACAGTCCGGATTTCTTGCATACACAGTCAGATCGCCGTGGACAGTGCGAGGGTGCAGCCCAGCCCGACCACCGACGCGATCGAGACCCCGAACGAGCAGGTCTTCAGCGCGCCCCGCACGCTCTGCCCGAGCAGCGACTGCAGCAGCCAGAACGTGTTGCTCGTGACGTGCACGAGGAACAGCGCACCCGTGCCGGCGGCGAGCGCGATCAGCACGGGGTCGAGGCCGATCGCCGGCGCGACGGGAGCCAGCACCCCGGCCGCGGTGATCGCCGAGATGGTCACCGACCCGACGGCGACGTGCAGCACCGCGGCGGTGAGCCAGACCGTCGCCAGCGGCAGCGCGGTGTTCGCCGAGAAGAGCCCGCCGAGCACCTCGCCCAGCCCCGACTGCGAGATCGCCTCCGCGAGCGAGCCGCCGACGCCGGTGAGCACGAGGATCAGCCCGCTCTCCCGGAAGCCCTCGGCGAGCGGGCCGTCGATGCCCTCGCGCCCGAGCTCCCGGCGCGCCACGACCATCGTGCCCAGCACGCCGAGCAGCAGCGCGATCGGCGGCGCGGCGACGAACGCGAGCACGGGGACCGAGGCGCCGGCCGCCTCGACGATCGCGCCGGCCGCGATGAGGGTCAGCGCACCCAGCAGGGGCGCGAGCAGCACCGCCAGCGGCGTGGCCGACGGGCGGGGATCGTCCGCGGGCTCCGCGAGGGCCTCGTCCTCGACCTGCTCCTCGGCGTCCTCGTCGACCAGGGGCTCGTCCCGCACCGGGTCCCACCAGCGCGACAGGATCGCGCCGGTGACCGCGGAGGCGATCACCACCGTCGGCACGAGCACCACGAGCCCGAACACGAGCATCCGCCCGAGCGGGACGCCCAGGACGCCCGCGATCGCCACCGTGCCGATCCCCGGCACCATCATGACGATCCCGCACTCGCAGCCGATCGCGATCGCCGCGGCCATCCGCGGGATACCGGTCGGGCCGATGCGGGCGGCGATGCGGCGTGCGAGCGGCGCCGCGATGACGATGAGGACGTCGACGAAGATCGGCTGGAGCACCGTCGCGCACGCCACCGTCATCGTCATCGGCATCCGTCGCGGCCCGAACCAGCGCAGCAGCGTCGCGACGAGGCGCTCGATCGCGCCCACCGCGCGCAGCAGCGAGCCGATGAGCACGCCGAAGGCGATCAGCAGGCCGGCGTCGGCCATGATGTCGCCGAAGCCGGTGGTGACGGCGTCGACGGTGCCCTCGACGCCGAGGCCGGTCATGAGGCCGACGGTCGCGGCGGCGAGGGCGAGCACGACCGCGGGGTGCAGACGCACCCGCACGATGAGCAGGACGGCGAGGACGACGACCGCCGCGGTCGCCGTCACGAGGTACCAGCCGGGCATGGGGCGCCATCATGAGGACTGGGGCGTTCGGCGTAAACCGGTGCCGGGACGGGACGCGGCGCGTCGGTCACGCCCCGTCAGATCACTGAGCTTTTCGGGCGAGTGTCGACCTCTCCGCTCTCGACTTCTTCTACTGTGCGTCACCATGAGTGCCGGTCACGCCCCCTCGGCTCGCCCGGCCGGGCCGGAGACGTTCGGGCCCTACCTCCTCGAGGAGCGCCTCGGGCGCGGCGGGATGGGGGAGGTCTACCGGGCCTACGACACCGCCCGCGAGCGCACCGTCGCCGTCAAGCGCCTGCACGCCGGTCTGGGCGACGACGACGAGTACCGCGAGCGCTTCCGGCGCGAGTCGCGCACCGTCGCGCGCCTGTCGTCGCCGCACGTCATCCCGATCCACGACTTCGGCACCATCGACGGCCGGCTCTACCTCGACATGCGGCTCGTGGCGGGCGACGACCTCGCCACCGTGATCGCGCGGCAGGGCCGCCTCGAGCCGGCGCGGGCGGTGGAGATCGTCCGGCAGACCGCCGACGCCCTCGACACCGCGCACGAGGACGGGCTGGTCCACCGCGACGTGAAGCCGTCCAACGTCCTCGTCGCCGAGCAGCGGGGCCGCGACTTCGTCTACCTCGTCGACTTCGGGATCGTCCGCGCGGTCGCCGGCGCCGCCGACGGGGGCGCGCTCACCAGGACGGGCGTGGCGATCGGGACGCTCGCCTACATGGCGCCCGAGGTGTTCGTGCGCCGTGACGTGGACCGCCGCATCGACGTGTACGCGCTGGGCTGCCTGCTGTTCGAGGCGATCGCCGGGCGCCCGCCGTTCCTCGCCGAGGGGGCGGCGCTCATGGACGCGCACCTCCGCACACCGCCGCCGCCGCTCTCCGCGCTCGTGCCCGGTGTCCCGCCGGCGCTCGACGCCGTGGTGGCGACGGCCATGGCGAAGGACCCGTCGCGGCGGCACCCGACGGCGGGCGCACTGGCCGCGGCGGCCGCCGCCGCACTCGACGGATGGCCGGCCGATCCCGCCGCGGAGGCGCCGACCACGTGGCTGTCCGGCCCGCCGGGACCGCCACCGGCGCCGCCGCGGCCGCCGGCGGGAGGTCCGCCCCCGCCCCCGATGGCGCCGCCGCCGATCACCCACCGGCCGGCCCCGGAGCCGCGGCCGCGGCGCCGGGGCGTCGTAATGGCGCTCGTCGCGGGCCTCGCGGTGCTCGTGCTCGCCGTCGGCGCCGGGGCGGTCGTCCTCACGACCCGGACCCCGGCCGTTCCGGCGGCCCCGGCCCCGCCCGCGCCCGGCGCCCTCCTCGCGCGACTGTCGCTCGCCCAGGTCTTCCCCGGCGCCGTCGGGCCGTCGTGTCGCCCGTCGACCCCCGAGGACGAGCTCACGACCGGCGACGGGGTCGCCCCGGTCGAGGCGATCATCTGCGAGTACCCGGACGTCGCGCCGTACGCCTCGGTGATCTACGCGCGGTGGCCGGACACCGCCGTGGCGCGCGCCTGGTACACCGACACCGAGGCGCTCGGACCGCGGGCCGACCCGGAGACGACGTGGCGGGCCGGCGACGCCGTCCAGGGTCCGCTCTACACGGCCGCGCGCGGCGGGACGGTCTACACCACGGGCATCTACGAGGGCATGACCTGGTCCTGGGAGATCCGGACGGCGTCGGCGGAGCACACCCGGCGGATCCGGGAGCGGCTGGAGTTCCGCCCGCGCACCGCGCTCGGTGGCTGAGCCCACGCTGCCGTCCCCCTCCGCGTTGACCTAGCGTGGACGGCGGCTCCTCACAGGAGACGTGACGACGGCGCAGGGAACGGGAGCGATGGACGAGGACCGGCGGGTGCTGTTCCTGCAGCACCAGGACGACTGCGGGCCCGGCCACCTGGGCGACCGCGTGCGCGAGCTCGGGCTGCCGATGGAGGTCGCCCACCTGAGCCACGGCGACCGTCCGGCCGACCCCTCGCGCTACGCCCTGGTCGTGGCCCTCGGCTCCGACGACTCGACGCTCGACGACGCGGTCGGCTACCTCGCCGACGAGACGGCGTTCCTCACCGCGGCGGTCGCGGCGGAGGTCCCCGTGCTCGGCGTGTGCTTCGGCGCGCAGCTGCTCGCGACGGTGCTCGGCGCGCGCGTCCGCCCGCTCGACGCCCCCGAGATCGGGTGGCTCGACGTCGAGACGATCCGGCCCGACGTCGTCGGGTCGGGGCCCTGGCTCGTGTGGCACCTCGACGCGTTCGAGTGCCCGCCCGACGCCGAGCTGCTCGCGACGACCGACGTGGCCGTGCAGGCGTTCCGCCAGGGCCCGCACCTCGGCGTCCAGTTCCACCCGGAGGCGACGCCCGAGAGCGCCGGGGCCTGGGCGGCCAAGTACCCCCGGGCGCTCGCGGCCGCCGGGATCGACCCGTCGGCCCTGCTCGCCGAGACCGATCGTCGGCAGCCGGAGTCGCGCGAACGGGCCGCGGCGCTGCTCGACGAGGTGGTGAACGGCGTTTCCTCCGCGGGTACGCGGACTACTCTGGGGCCGTGACGTCTGCGACCGACGACCCCGGCGCGGTGGAATCCGGTCCCGATCCGGAGGAGCCGGCCGCTCCGGGTCTCGGCGAGCTCGAGCACGTCATCGCCTCGCGCACCCGCGAGTACCGGATCGCCAAGGGCCTGACGATGACCTCGCTGGCCCGGCGGGTCGGCATGTCGAAGGCGATGCTCTCGAAGATCGAGAACGCGCAGACGTCCTGCAGCCTGTCGGTGCTCTCGCGCTTGGCGGCCGCGTTGGAGATCCCGGTGACCGCGCTGTTCCGCGGCATCGACTCCGACCGCGAGGCCGTCTACACCCCGGCGGGCCGCGGCGCCGAGATCTCGCGGCGCGGGAGCAACGTCGGGCACGTCTACCGCATGCTCGGGGCGCTGCGCGGCCAGCACAAGCGGCTCGAGCCGCTGCTGTGCACGCTCACCGAGGCCACCGAGGTCTTCCCGCTGTTCCAGCACCCCGGCACCGAGTTCCTCTTCATGCTCGACGGCGTCATGCGCTACGTGCACGGCGACGCGCAGTACGAGATGCACGCCGGCGACTCGCTGATCTTCGACGGCGAGGGCCCGCACGGGCCGTCGGAGCTCGTGCAGCTCCCGATCACCTTCCTGACGGTGACCGGCTACGGGCACATGCCCCCCGTGCCCTGAGACCCGCTCAGCGGTGCTTCGCCGCCCGCTCGGCGGCGAGCACGGTGTTCTGGACCAGCCAGACGTCGGTGACCGGTCCCACCCCGCCCGGCACGGGTGTCGCGGCGCGCGCCACCGACAGGGCCGCCGGGTCGACGTCGCCGACGAGGTGGGTCCGCCCCGTGGCCGGGTCCCGCACGGGGTTGATGCCGACGTCGAGGACGACGGCCCCGGGCGCGACGTGCTCGGGGCGGATCAGCCCGGGCACGCCCGCGGCCACCACGAGCACGTCGCCGAGACGGGTGTAGCGGGCGAGGCGACCGGTCCGGCTCGCGTTCTCGTCGCACGAGACGACGACGGCTCCCCGTTCCGCCGCGAGCGTGGTCAGGGGCTTGCCCACGTTGTTGCTGCGCCCGACGACGCAGATCGTCGAGGCCCCGTAGAAGGCCTCGCCCGCGATGTCCACCTCGTCGAGCCAGGCGTCGAGCAGGTGGAAGACCGACGCCGGGGTGGAGGGCACGAAGCGGGGGCGGCCGAGCGCGAGCAGCCCCGCGTTCTCGGGGTGGACCGCCTCGATGTCCTTGGCCGGGTCGAGGGCGGTGAAGATCTCTCCCTCGTCGAGGTGCGGGGGGAGGGGCCGGAGCACGAGGATCCCGCTGACGGCCGGGTCCGCCCCGAGCCGGACGACGAGCGCCAGCACCTCCTCCCGCGTCGTGTCCGGGGGCAGGTGGTGGTGGCGGTGCTCGATGCCGACGGCCGTCGCCGCGCGTCGCAGCCGGCGCGCGTACGCCTCGGCGGCGTAGTCGGAGCCCACGAGCACCGTCGCGAGCCCGCACCGGACCCCGAGGCCCGCGAGCCGCTCGACGTCGAAGGCGACCTGGAGCTGCAGCGTCCGGGCCCGGGCCCGCCCGTCGATGACGGTCGTGGGGGAGGCCATCGCGACCGCCGCCCCCGTCAGCTCCCGGCCGCGGCGAGCAGCTGGCCGATGATGACCACGACCACGCCGCCGGCCAGGACCAGGTACGGCCGGACGCCGGCGCGGCGGGGGAGCTCGACGGCCCCGTCCGCGCCGTTCTCCGCCGGGAGGTCCTCGCTGAACGAGGCCGGGAAGACGCCCTTGTCGACGACCTTGTGGCGGTAGTAGAAGACCGGCACCACGATCGCCGCGGCGATGAGCCCGGTGGCCAGGGCGCCGCCGCCCCACACGTTCGCGCCCCAGCCCAGCAGCAGGGCGTTGACGAAGGCCAGGACGGTGCCGACCGCGATGAGCGCCGTCGGCGCGCGGTAGGGCCGTGGCGCGTCCGGGTTGTCGACCCGGTGCATCCACCCGGCGTTGAGGTTGAGGAAATTGAAGATCATGTAGCAGACCGTGGACGTCGCGAGGACGAACACGTAGTCGCTGAGCAGCAGCAGGACGAGGTTGAACACGAGGTCGGTCCACATCGCCCGCGTCGGCGCGCCGTGCTGGTTGGTGCGCGAGAGGAAACGCGGGAGCCACCCGTCGCGCGAGCCCTGGTAGAGCGTGCGCGAGGAGCCGGCCATCGTCGTCATGATCGTGAGCAGCAGCGCGAGGACGAGCATGACGATGAGCAGGTTGGCGATCACCGGGCCGCCGCCGACGAGCACGGTCATCGCCTGGCCGACGCCGTTGCCGTCGACGATGTCGTCCTGGGTCAGGCGGTCGACGCCGAGGACGCCCTGGAAGGCGAACGGCACCAGCGTGTAGATGACGAGGCACGCGATGCCCGCGGAGAGGATCGCCCGGACGGTGTCGCGGCCGGGGTTCTTGAACTCGGCGGTGTAGCAGATCGAGGTCTCGAAGGCGTACGCCGACCACGCGGCGAGGAAGAGTCCGCCGGCGAAGAGCGTCCACCCGGACGCGTCCCAGGCCCCGGACAGCGGGACGAACGGCTGGAAGTTGGTGGCGACGATGTCGCCGGTGATCAGGGGGACGACACCGACGACGAGCAGCGGGACGAGGACCGCGAGACCGATGACCGTCTGGACCCGCGCCGCGCGCAGGATCCCGCCGTGCTGCAGGGCGAAGACCAGGAGCAGGAACAGCGCCGCGATGACGAACTGCGCGTTGAGGCGGATCTCGAGGTCGTCCTGGATGAAGCCCAGCGGGAGCAGGGTCATCGACCAGGTGTTGATCGTCGCCTCGGCCGGGAAGAGTGCGGTCAGGACGTAGCCCGCGGCGAGCCCGGACCCGACGGTGAGCACCGGCGACCACGCCAGCCAGTTGCACCACACCGACAGCGGGGCGACGGGCTTCGCGTACCGCACCCAGGCCATGGCCCCGTACACCGAGGCGCCGCCGGACTTGCTGGGGAACAGCCCGGCGATCTCGGCCCAGATGAACGACTGGAGCAGGCCGAAGATGATCGAGACGGTCCAGACCAGCGGGGACGGCGCACCGACCGTGGCCGCGATCGAGCCGATCGAGAAGAGGACGAGGGCCGGGACGCCGCTGGCGATCCAGAAGGCCCCTTTCCAGTCCAGCGTGCGGAGCAGGCCGTTGTCGGTGGCGGTCGCCCCCGTCCCCGCGGTGCTCGGCGTGCGTTGCGGTTCGGGATCCCGCGTCGTCTCGGACATCGCCCGTTCCTCCGTCCTGCGCGTGGCGTCAGTCGGCGTTGCCGGGCGTCTCCGGATCTCGTCCGCCGTCGGATGTGCCCGTTCTCCAGAGGTGACCTCGAGGGAGGTCGGGCCCGACCCGCGACCCCGTCGGTCGCGGGCCGGGCGCCGTCACGTCAGAACGTGAACGACTTCTCCCAGCTCTCCACGGTGGGAGGCGTCCAGTGCTCGCCGACGGTGGCCGACTCCGTCAGCCACGGCCCGAGCTCGGGCTGGGGGAACTTCGCGTGCTGGTGCTTCAGCCAGATCCCGTAGGAGTTGCCCTCCTGGAGGTGCTTGATGAGCACCTTCCGCGCGAACTCGTCCTCGCGGCCCTCCGGGATGTCGAAGTGGATCTTGAGGAACGCGTTCGTGTACCGGTCGAAGACGGCCGGGATGCCGTCCTCCTCCATGAGGTGGATGTCCTCGAGCCAGTTCAGGTCGTCGCCCGGCGTCGCGGCCAGCAGGTCGATGTCCTCGACCAGGCCCGGATCGAACTGGTAGGGGAAGGTCCGCCCGGTGAGCTCCTCGGTGTCGATGCCCTGCCGGGTCGTCAGGCGCCGCTGCGACAGGTCGAACTGCTTCTCGGCCCCGTCAGACATCCGAGCCTCCTCCGTCGTTGGCGACGTGCTTGGCGAGCAGGGTCTTGATCTCCTCGAGGGTCTGGGACTCGGTGACCCCGGGGATGTAGCTCGTGCCGGCCAGGGGCACCCGCGCCATCGCCGACGCCTCGGTGGTCAGCGCCGCGAGGTCCTCGGGCTCGAGGCTGTGCACGTCGGTCTTCCCGCAGGCCCGGGCGAGCATCTGGACCTCGAGGGTCAGGGTGTGCAGGAAGTTGTAGACCCGCGTGGCGCCCTCGTCGACGTCGAGGCGCTTGCGCAGCTCCGGGTCCTGCGTGGTGATGCCGGCCGGGTCCTTGCCGGTGTGCCAGTGGTAGAACTCGGCCGCCGAGACACCGAAGGTGCCCTGGTAGTCGGCGCCCTCGACCTCCTTGTTCGAGCCGAGCGCCATCAGCGCCGCGCTGCCGATCGCGATGGCGTCCGCGCCGAGCGCGATGCACTTGGCGACGTCACCGCCGTTGCGGATGCCGCCGGCGACCACGAGGTCGATCTCGTCGGCGAGACCGACGTCCTCGAGGGCCCGGCGGGCCTCGGGGATCGCGGCGAGCAGCGGGATGCCGGTCTCCTCGGTGGCGATGTGCGGGCCGGCGCCGGTGCCGCCCTCGGCGCCGTCGAGGAAGATGACGTCCGGCCCGCACTTGGCGGCCATGCGGACGTCGTCGTAGACGCGCGAGGCGCCGAGCTTGAGCTGGATCGGGACCTGGTAGTCCGTCGCCTCGCGGACCTCCTGGATCTTCAGCGACAGGTCGTCGGGTCCCAGCCAGTCGGGGTGGCGCGCCGGGCTGCGCTGGTCGATCCCGGCCGGCAGCGAGCGCATCTCGGCGACCTGCTCGGTCACCTTCTGGCCCATGAGGTGCCCGCCCATGCCGACCTTGCAGCCCTGCCCGATGAAGAACTCGACGGCGTCGGCGAGCATCAGGTGGTGCGGGTTGAACCCGTACCGGCTCTGGATGACCTGGTAGTACCACTTCGTCGAGAAGTCGCGCTCGGGCGGGATCATGCCGCCCTCGCCCGAGCACGTCGCGGTGCCCGCCATCGACGCGCCCTTGGCCAGGGCCATCTTGGCCTCCAGCGACAGCGCGCCGAAGCTCATCCCCGTGATGTAGATGGGGATGTCGAGCTCGAGCGGGTTCTTGGCGAAGCGCGACCCGAGGACGGTCTTCGTCGTGCACTTCTCGCGGTAGCCCTCGATCACGAAGCGCGTGAGCGTGCCGGGCAGGAACACGAGCTCGTCCCAGTGCGGGATCTTCTTGAAGATCCCGCCCCCGCGCATCCGGTAGCGGCCCAGATCGGCCTTCACGTGGATGTCGTTGATGACCTCGGGGGTGAAGATCCTGCTCTTGCCCAGCCCCATGCTCTCGGAGCTCGCCATCTCGTCGGCCATGTGACCTCTCCTCACAGGACGAGCTTGCGCTCGGACGGCTCGAGGTTGTCGTAGTTGTAGAGCTGCTTGCCGCAGACGAACTTCCGGAAGGTGTCCGGCCGGTCCATGCGGTAGATCCCGAGCTTCCGGTCGAGGAGCTCCTCGTCCTCCGGCGTCATCTCCGCCTCGATGCAGTCGACCCCGAGCGCGGCGACGGTCCCGCCGACGTAGATCTCGCCGTCGTACATGGAGTCGCCCATGCCGGGCCCGACGTCGCCGCAGATGATCTGGCGGCCGCGCTGCATCATGAAGCCGGTCATCGACCCGGCGTTGCCGCCGACGACGATCGTGCCGCCCTTCTGGTCGATGCCCGTCCGGGCGCCGACGTGACCGCGGACGACGAGGTCGCCCCCGCGCATGGCGGCGCCGGTCAGCGAGCCCGCGTTCTTGTCGATCACCACGACGCCGGACATCATGTTCTCGGCCACCGACCAGCCGACGCGGCCGGTGATGTGGATCTCCGGGCCGTCGCCGAGCGTGGCGCCGAAGTAGCCGAGGCTGCCGTTGATGGTGATCCGGCACCGGGCGAGCAGGCCCACGGCGATCGAGTGCTTGGCGCCGGGGTTCTCGATCCTGACCTCCCGGATCCCCTCGCCGTAGATCAGCCGGCGGAGCTCGAGGTTGACCAGGCGGGGGCTGAGGTCCGCGGCGTCGAACGTCGCGGTCCCGCCCTCGATCCGGGCGACCTTCGGCGCCTCGGCGTCGGGCTCGGCGAGCCCGCGGATGTCGTTGCGCCCCCGGGTGTCCTGGTCCGTCGGCGGATTCATCGCGACCACACCAGCACCTCCGACTCGTAGGGGTCGTAGGAGTCGATCTCCTGGGGGAGCACCGCGCGGATCGCGCTCTCCTCCGACGCGAGCGCGACCAGGTTCTCGCCCTCGTGCAGGACGAGCGGCTTCGCGGCCATCGCGTCCTTCGCCATGCCGAGGCTGTCCTCGGTGACCACGAGGTAGGTGAAGACGCCGTCGAGGTCGTCGAGGCTCTGCTTCATCGCGGTCTCGAGGCTCGTGCCGTCGGCCAGGCGCTCGGCCAGGTAGACCGCGATGATCTCCGAGTCGCACTCGGACTGGAACCGGTGGCCTGACCGCTCGAGGCGCCGCCGCCACTGGTGGTAGTTCGTCAGCTGCCCGTTGTGGACCACCGCGACGTCGGAGAACGGGTAGGCCCAGTACGGGTGGGCGCCGGCGATGTCGACGTCCGACTCGGTCGCCATCCGCACGTGCCCGATGGCGTGCGTGCCGCGGAAGCTGTCGAGGTGGTACTGGTCGGCGACCGTCTGCGCGTCGCCCAGGTCCTTGACGATCTCCAGCGAGTGCCCGAGGGAGAGCACCTCGCAGCCCCGGATGTCCTCGACGTAGTCGGCCAGGGGCTTGAGCTCGCCCTCGTAGCGGAAGGTCGCCCGGTACGCGTAGGCCGACTCGCCCTCGACGCGGTCGACCGTCGCCCCGATCTTGGACAGGCGGGACTCGACCTCGCGCCGGTTGCGCTCGAGGCGCTCGCTGTAGTCGAAGTCCGACGTCTCGTTGGGGTCGGCGAGCTTGAAGCGCATCACGACGAGCTCCGTGGGTTCGCCGTAGAGGGCGTACCCGGCGGAGTCGGGTCCACGGTGCTTCATGGACTGGAGCATCTTCGTCATCTCGCTGCCGACGTCGCCGGGCCCGTCCGTGTGGATGATTCCTGCGATCCCACACATGTCGTCCTCCTCTTCGATCGGTCGTCGATCGGTCAGGGCAGGATGTCGAGGTATTCCTTGACGTCCCAGTCGGTCACGGCGGCGCAGAACCGCTCCCATTCGTCGCGCTTGTAGTGCTCGAAGACCCGGTACATGTCGCCGGGCATCGCGCTGCGCACGACCTCGTCCGCGTCGAGCGCGCGGAGGGCGTCCCCGAGGTTCATGGGGATCTTCTTGACCTCCTTGCCCTCGGCCATCGCGTTGTAGATGTTGCGCTCCTCCGGGGGCCCCGGGTCGAGGTTGCGCTGGATGCCGTCGCCCATCGCCTTGATGAGGGCCGCGAACGAGAGGTACGGGTTCACCGCCGAGTCCACGGAGCGGTACTCGAAGCGGTCCGGCGAGCTCACCCGCAGCGCCGTCGTGCGGTTCTGGAAGCCCCAGTCGGCGAAGAGCGGGGCCCAGAACCCGGCGTCCCAGAGCCGGCGGTACGAGTTCACCGTCGGCGAGGTGATGCAGGTCAGGGCCGAGAGGTGCTCGAGGACGCCGCCGATCGCCGCCAGCCCGATCTTGCTGGGCATGCGGGGGTCGTCGCCCTCGGGGAGGAAGACGTTGGTGTCGCTGCGGTCCCAGAGCGACATGTTGTGGTGGCACCCGTTGGCCGAGACCCCGGTGAACGGCTTGGGCATGAAGCACGGGAAGGCGTTGAACTCGCGCCCGACCTGCCGGCAGATCTGGCGGTAGGTCGTCAGGCGGTCGGCGGTGAGCTCGGCGCGGTCGAACTGCCAGTTGAGCTCGAGCTGGCCCGGGGCGTCCTCGTGGTCGCCCTGGATCATGTCGAGACCCATCGCGCTGCTGTACTCCATGATCCGGTGGATCAACGGCTGCAGTTCGCTGAACTGGTCGATGTGGTAGCAGTACGGCTTGGTCATGCCGTCGACCGACGGCGTGCCGTCGGGATTGGTCTTGAGCCACATCATCTCGGGCTCGGTGCCGATCTTGAGGTGGAAGCCGGTGCGCTCCTCGAACTCCCGGTGGATGCGCTTGAGGTTGCCGCGACAGTCCGACGTGAGGTAAGCGCCCGGGTCCTCGGGCTCCTCGCGGCCGCGGAACAGCGTGCAGAAGACCCGCGCGGTCTTCGGGTCCCACGGGAGGACCTGGAAGGTCTCGACGTCGGGCAGCCCGATGAGCTCGGTGGCCTCGGCCCCGTAACCGATGTACTCGCCGTGCCGGTCGGTGAACAGGTTGGCGGTCGACCCGTAGACCAGCTGGAAGCCCTTGCGGCAGAAGCGTTCCCAGTGGTCGGCCGGGGCGCCCTTCCCCATGATCCGGCCCGTGACCGAGGCGAACTGGTAGTAGATGTACTTGACCCCGCTCTCGTCGATCTTCCGTCGGACCTCTGCGACGGCGTCCTCGCGTCCGTCCTGGGCGACGAAGTTCTCGATGTCGGTAGGCAAGTCACTGCCCTCCCGGATCCCGGTCCCGTGTGGACCTTGTGAGCGCGGCCACAACGAGTGAACCGTGTCCACCGACAGGAGACAACCGGCTGCCCGAAACTTCTCGAGATCGACCTCGCGCCGCCGCGACGTCTACTCAGGGTGGACAGTGTTTCACTGGGATCGTATGGTCTGCCTCACATCGACCCGGCCGAGCGAGGACGCGTCCATGAACGGCAACGGCAACGGACACCGATCGGCCGGCGGCAACGGTCACCGGCCGGCGAAGCTGCGCGGGTACTCGGCGTGGAGCCTCGTGCAGCACGGCCTGACACGGGGGGACTGGCCGCGCACGTGGCACGACCACGACCTGCGCGACAGCTACGACGTCGTGATCATCGGTGGTGGCGTCCACGGCCTGGCCACGGCGTACTACCTGGCCCGCGACCACGGCATCACCAACGTGGCCGTCCTGGAGAAGGCCTACATCGGCTCGGGCGGGTCGGGGCGCAACACCGCGATCCTGCGGTCGAACTACCTGACGCCCGAGGGCGTGCGGTTCTACGACCGGTCGGTGAAGCTCTACGAGAACCTGGCCGCGGACCTGAACTTCAACGTCATGTTCTCCCAGCGGGGACACCTGACCCTGGCGCACAACGACGCGTCTCTGCGGACCATGCGGTGGCGCAGCGAGGTCAACAAGCACGAGGGCGTCGACTCCGACGTCATCGGACCGGACGAGGTCAAGGGTCTGGTGCCCTACCTCGACACCTCGCCCGACACCCGCTATCCGATCCTCGGGGCGCTCTACCACCCGCCGGGCGGGATCGTGCGGCACGACGCGGTGGTCTGGGGCTACGCCCGCGGCGCCGATGCCCACGGGGTGCACATCCACCAGCAGACCGAGGTCACCGGCATCGACGTCTCCCACGGCCGGGTCAGCGGGGTGCAGACGACCCGGGGCCGGATCGCGACCCGGGCGGTCGTGAACTGCACGGCGGGCTGGGCGACCCTGATCTCGGACATGGCCGGGGTGTCGATGCCGGTGCAGACCTTCCCGCTGCAGGCCGCGGTCACCGAGCCGGTCAAGCCGTTCCTCGACACCGTGGTCGTCTCCGGCACCCTGCACGTCTACGTCAGCCAGACCGACCGCGGCGAGCTGGTGTTCGGCGCGAGCGTCGACCCGTTCGCGTCCTACTCGATCCGCGGGTCGCTCGAGTTCACCGAGGGCGTCGCCGGCCACGTCCTCGAGCTGATGCCCGCCCTGGCGAAGATGCGGCTGCTGCGCCAGTGGGCCGGGCTGTGCGACATGACCCCGGACTACTCGCCGATCATGGGCCCGACCCCGGTCGAGGGGTTCTACGTCGACGTCGGCTGGGGCACCTACGGGTTCAAGGCCGGCCCGGTATCCGGCGAGGCGATGGCCGCGACGGTCGCGCACGGCAGGCCCCCGGAGATCATCGCCGCGTTCGGGCTCGACCGCTTCGCCGACGGGCGCCTCGTCGGGGAGAAGGGCGCCGCGGCGGTGGGCCACTAGTCATGTCGTCCCGTTGCTGCGTGCTGGTCTGGAGTGATCGTCGATGATGCTGGTGCCGTGCCCGTGGTGCGGGCCGCGGAACGCGACGGAGTTCCGCTACGGCGGGGCGGCCGGTGCGCGCCCCGATCCGGTGTCGGCGACGCCGCAGCGGTGGCGGGAGTACCTCTACACGCAGGCCAACCCCCTCGGGTGGTCGCGGGAGGGCTGGTACCACCGCGCCGGGTGCCGTCGGTACATCGAGATCGAACGGCACACCGGGACCAACGAGGTCCGGCCCGTCGACACCACCACGGAGGGCGGCCGATGAGCCTCACGACCCCGTCCGGCCCGACCGCCACCGGCGTCCGGTCGGGGCGGCTCGCCCCGCAGCCGGGCGAGGTGATCGACCGCCGGCGTCCCGTCACCTTCACGTGGAACGGGTCGACCCACCGCGGTTTCCGGGGCGACACCATCGCCTCGGCGCTCGCGGCGTCCGGCGTGCGGGTGTTCTCCCGCAGCTACAAGTACCACCGCCCGCGGGGCCTGCTGACCGCCGACTTCCTCGACCCCGGCTGCAGCGTCCAGGTCGGCGACGAGCCCAACGTGCGCGGCGCGCACCGGCTCGTCGAGGACGGGATGGTGGTCACCTCGCAGAACACCTGGCCCTCGCTGGCGTTCGACGTCAAGGCCGTGAACGGCCTGGCCGGCCGGTTCCTCGCCCCCGGCTTCTACTACAAGACCTTCATCAAGCCCCAGCGGCTGTGGCCCCTCTACGAGAAGGTCCTGCGCCGCTTCGTCCACGCCGGCGAGATCACCGGTGACGTCTCCGGGGGCGCCTCCGGCGAGACGTTCGACAAGCGCTACGCCCACCCCGACGTGGTCGTCGCGGGCGGTGGCCCCGCCGGGATGGCGGCGGCCGTCGCCGCCGCGCGCGCCGGCTCGCGGGTCATGCTGGTCGAGGAGGAGCACGACCTCGGGGGCCACCTGCGGTGGGGCGACGCCGACGACCTTGCGGCGCTGCGCGACCTGCGGGCGCAGGTCGCCGCGGAGCCGGGGATCGAGGTCCTCACGAACTCGGTGGTCAGCGGCCGCTTCGACGACAACTGGCTCGCGATCGTGCAGCGCGGGCTGCCGCGGGTCTTCGAGCGCTTGATCAAGGCCCGCGCGGGGACGGTGGTCGTGGCGCCCGGCCTCGTCGAGCGCCCGTACGTCTTCGACGGCAACGACCTGCCGGGGGTCATGCTCTCGACCGCGGCCCGCCGGCTGATCAACCTGTACGCGGTGCGGCCCGGCTCGCGCGCCGTGGTGCTGACGGCCAACCCCGAGGGCGACGCCGCCGTGGCGGACCTGCGCCGGGCCGGTGTCGAGATCGCCGCCGTGGTGGACGCGCGGGCGGGCGAGGGCGTCGTGCGGGCCACCGGACGCGCCGGGGTCGCCGAGGTCGAGCTGACGACCGGCGCGCGGATCGCGTGCGACCTCCTCGTCACCGCGGTCGGCTGGACGGCACCGACGTCGCTGCTCAACATGTCGGGCGACCGCCCGGTCTACCGGCCGTCCGCGGCCCGGTTCGTGCCGGACCCCGAGCGGATGCCGGACAACGTGCTGGCGACCGGCGGCATCGTCGGCGACGGCACGGTCGGCGAGCTGGTTGCCCACGCCACGGCGATCGGCACCGAGGCCGCACGCCGCGCCGCGGCCCGGGCCCGCGCGATCGCCGACGCCGTGCCCACCCGGGGCGAGGACGCCCCGCCGCTGCCGGCGCCGGAGGCGACGCCGGTCGCCGTCCCGGCGCTCGCACCCGCCGACCACCCGGAGCTCTTCCGCAGCGCCACCCACGGGTTCGTCGACTTCTGCGAGGACGTGTCCTCCAAGGACCTCGTGATCGCGATCAAGGAGGGCTACGACTCGATCGAGCTGGTCAAGCGCTACACGACGGTCACGATGGGCCCGACCCAGGGCAAGCTCGAGACCGTCAACACGGTCGCGATCGTGGCCGAGGCGACCGGGCGCACGATGGCCGAGACGGGCACGACGACCTGGCGGCCGATGTACGCGCCGGTGACGCTCGGGGCGCTCGCCGGTCGCATCCACGAGCCGGTGCGCCACTCGCCGATGCAGCGCTGGCACGAGCGCCACGGCGCGACCCCGCTGGTCGCGGGGCAGTGGATCCGCCCCGAGCACTACGGCGACCCGGCCGGCGAGGTGAACGCCGTCCGGACGAAGGTCGGGATCATCGACGTCACCCCGATCGGCAAGCTCGACCTGCGCGGGCCGGACGTCGCGGAGCTGCTGAACCTGCTCTACGTCAACAAGTGGTCGAAGCTCGGCGTCGGGAAGGTCCGCTACGGGGTCATGTGCGCCGAGGACGGCGTCGTCATGGACGACGGGGTCACCGGCCGGCTCGGCGAGGACCACTACCTGATGTCCACCACGTCGTCGGGGGCGGCGACGGTGTGGGAGTGGGTCGAGGACTGGCTGCAGACCGCGCACCCGGACTGGCGGGTGCACGTCACCCCGGTGACCACGGCCTACGCCAGCATCAACGTCGCGGGGCCGCGGTCCCGCGAGCTGATGGCGCGCCTCGTCTCCGGCGTCGACCTCGCACCGGACGCCTTCGGCTACATGCAGGTCCGGACCGGCTCCGTGGCCGGGGTGGACGACTGCGTGCTGTGGCGGATCGGCTTCACCGGCGAGCTCTCCTACGAGATCCACGTGCCCGCCTCCTACGGCCTGCACGTGTGGGAGGCGCTGATGGCGGCGGGGGAGGACCTCGGCGTGGTGCCGTTCGGCGTCGAGGCCCAGCGCATCCTGCGCCTCGAGAAGGGCCACTTCATCGTCGGGCAGGACACCGACGGCCTGACCAAGGCCTACAGCGCCGCCCTCGACGGCGCCGTCAAGCTCGACAAGGACGACTTCGTCGGCAAGCCGGAGCTGGTGTGGCAGCAGGAGCAGGGGGTGACCACCCGGCTCGTCGCGCTCCAGCCGGTCGACCGCGCCACGGTGCCCGAGGAGGCCAGCCAGATCCTCCACCCCGACGGGCGGATCGCCGGGCGCATCACCTCGAGCCGCATGTCGCCGACCCTCGGCCGCTCGATCTGCCTCGGCCAGCTCGCGCCCTCGCTCGCGGCGCCCGGGACCCACGTCACCGTGCGCCTGGTCGACGGCCGGGACATCCGGGCGACGGTCATCGAGGGCCTCGCCCACGTCGATCCGGAAGGGGTGCGGCAGCGTGTCTGAGAACAACGGGACCGCGTCCGGCCCCCTGGCCCGCAGCGCCGTCGCCCCGGGCGTCGCGACGACCCGCTCCGGCTGGGTGGTCGACGCCCGGCCCAGCGTCGCCGACCTCGTCCTGTCCGACGAGAGCCCGCTGGCCAAGGTGCTGGTGAAGGGCCCGGTGACCGGTGGGCTCGGCAGCGTGCTCGGGACGTCCTTCGGGCGCGCCGCCCGCACCGCGATCGGGGGCGAGACCGTCCTGGTCGTCGGCTCCGGGCCGGGCGAGTGGCTCGTCGTCGGGGCCCCGGGCACCGCGGCGGCGACCGTCGCCGCGATCGAGCAGGCGGTCGGCGACCGGCCCGAGTTCGTCTCGGTGATCGACCTGACCCACGGGCGGGCGCTCGTGCGCCTGACCGGGCCGCGGGTGGCGTCGGTGCTGGAGAAGGTCTGCGCCATCGACCTGTCCGGCACCGTGGTGCCCGACGGCGCCGCCTTCCGCTCGTCGGTCGCCACCGTCGTCACCGACGTGGTGCGCGACGACCGGGCCGGCATGCCGTCGTTCCTGCTGCACTGCGAGCGTTCCACGGGCGGGTTCCTGGCCGAGGCGCTCCTCGACGCCGGCGAGGAGTACGGGATCGAGACGACCACCCTCGTCGGGCTCGGCTGACCACGCGTCACTAGTGGGAAACGGTGTCCACTGGGGCTTTACACAGGGCTCACGGAGGGGCCATGATCTGGGTCACATCCGAGGCCGACCCGGACCGCCCCCCAGCACCACTCCCGGCCCGACGGCGTCGCCCATCGACCGCAGCAGCGCCACGGCGTCTCCGCACCGCCCGACACGGCGGGCGGCCGTGGACGCCGACTGCTCGGAGGTGACCATGACGAGTCCGACGCAGATCGACGAGCTCCGCAACGAGTACCGCAACCGTCAGGTCCGGTGGGGCTTCATCTGGGCGCTGACGTGCGCCGTGCTGTGGGGCGCCTGGTACGTCCCCGGCTCGGTGATCTACGCCGAGTCGCCCTTCGTCGACGCCCCCACCAGCGGTGGCGGCTACCTGCTCGCCGCCGTGGTGGTGACGATCCTCAACGCCGTCGCGGTGCTCATCGCGATGGCGGTCTGGGTCGCGGTCCTGGGCAAGACCAAGGACTACGGCCGGACCCTGCGCCAGGTGAAGATCTCGCGGTGGTACCTCCCGGCCGGGCTCGCGGGCATGCTCGCGATCTTCGGCTCGGTGGTGGCCATCGCCTACATCGGCGCCGGGTTCTCCGCCGTCGCGGCCCTGCTCTACCCGATCGTCGGGGCGCTGGCCGCCCGCGCCTGGTACGGCGAGACGATCACCAAGCGGGCCGCGCTGGGCATCGTCGTCATCGTCCTCGGCGGCGTGGTCATCTTCGCGCCCGGCATCCTCGGCGAGATCAGCGGCGCGGGCGGCGGCGCCTGGCTCGGCTACCTCGGCGGCGTCTGCGCCATCGTCGGCTGGGGCCTGGAGGGCGCCATCGCCGGGCGCGCGCTCGACGTCAGCGACCCGGACGTCGGCCTGACCCTGCGCTTCACCGCCGAGGTCGCGATCTGGCTGGTCATCGTCGTGCCGATCTGCTCGATCGCCGCGGGCGCCACCTTCTGGTCGACGGTCGGCGCGGCGCTGGCCAGCCCGACGGTGCTGCTGCTGCTCGTGCTGCTCGGGCTGACCTTCGGGTTCTGCTACGTGTCCTGGTACAAGTCGTTCCCGCTCATCGGGGTCGGCCGCGGCCAGGCGATCGCCGCGCTCTACGGGCCGCTCGCGCTGGTGTGGCTCTACGTCTTCACCCTCGAGCCGCCGGGCCTCGAGTTCGTCATCGGCGGCCTCATCGCCGTCATCGGCAGCTTCGTGCTCTTCACCGAGAAGCGCGACGTCCTCGAGGTGCTGCGCGCGGTGCCCGCCCGCTCGACCCGCACCTCCACCTCGGCCCGGCAGGAGGCGTGACGACCATGCACATGAAGGGATACGTCCTGCAGCTCTTCGCCGACCGTGGCCCGCTGTGGACCGACCAGGTCATCGAGGCGGTGGAGGCCGAGTACGGCGTCTCCGGGGCGTACTGGCGCGGCACGGTCCGGCTGACGCTCGTCGACCTCTACGCCGGCGGCCTGCTCAGCGAGCAGGAGGCCACCGTCGACCCGCAGCGCACCCAGGGGGAGGAGCGCGTGCTGTTCAAGTACGCGCTCACCGACTTCGGACGCGAGCGCATGGCGCAGTCCGGTCTGGCCACGAACCGAGGAGGAGTTCCGGCATGAGCGATTTCTTCGCCTACGCCGCCGGCCCCGTGCTGGCGACGATCCTGTTCATCGGCCTGCCCGTGGCCGCCCTCGTCATGGCGCGGCTGTTCGTCCGCCGCCTGTAGGGGAGTGCCGATGGCTGCACCGACCACCCCGCCCCTGATCCCGTCCCGGCGGCTCCGGCTGCCCGGGCTGCTCGAGGCGGTGCCGGGGGTCGAGACCTACTGGGTCCGCCCCGGCGGCGTCACCGCCGTGCGCGTGCACGGCGGTGACGAGATCACCGTGGTCGACCGGCAGGGCCGGCAGCGCGCGGAGGTCACCGCCGTCGGGCCGGACGGGGCGGCCGCCCGGGACCTGCTCGGTCTCACCGCGGACGCCCCGGCGACGACGCTGCGGGCGCTCGGGGCGGACGCCTCCCCGCACGCGATCGAGGACCCGGTCCTGGCCGTCCTCCTCGCGCACGGGCTCGACCCCACCGGGCTCCGCGCGGCCTACCTGTTCGGGGAGTGGTCGCCGGCCGGGTCGCGCGAGACCCTGCGCGCGGCCGGGCCCGGCATCGTGCTGGTCGCCGCGCCCGCCGGGTCGATGGCGGTGGACGAGACGACGGGCAACCCGCCGTCCGACCTGGTGCTCGAGGTGCGGCGCGCCCAGCCGCGGGTGCCCGAGGTCCCGCCGCTGCCCCCGCCGCTCGCCGACCCGATCCTCGACGTCCGCGTCGACGCGGCCACCGCCCTGAGCTACGAGGTCAAGGCCGGCCAGTACATCCAGGTCCTCGACGTCGAGGGCCGGCAGTGCTCCGACTTCCTGGCCTTCCACGCCCACCGGCTCCAGGAGGGCCGCGAGCGCGGGCTCGACGCCACCGCCACCCGCTACTTCATGGGGCAGGCCTACCCCCAGCCCGGGCTGCACGGGAAGTTCTACGACCAGGACATGGAGCCGCTGGTCGAGATCGTCCGCGACACCGTCGGCCGGCACGACACCTTCGGCCTGGCCTGCAACACGAAGTACTACGACGACCTCGGCTACTTCGGCCACATCAACTGCACCGACAACTTCAACGCGCAGCTGCGGCCCTACGGCATCGAGGAGCGCGCCGGCTGGCCCGCACTCAACCTCTTCTACAACACCGCGTTCGACGCGCAGAACCAGCTGATCTTCGACGAGCCGTGGTCGCGGCCCGGGGACTACGTGCTGATGCGCGCGGGCGTCGACCTCGTCTGCGCGACGTCGGCCTGCCCCGACGACATCGACCCGGCCAACGCCTGGACGCCGACCGACATCCACCTGCGCGTCTACTCCGCCGAACGGAAGTTCTCGATGGCCATGGCGCACCGCCCCACGCCCGAGCACCCGGCCTCGCTGACCAAGGAGACGGGATTCGCGCCGCGGACCCGGGCGTTGACCCGCCAGTTCACCGAGTACCGCGGCTACTGGCTGCCGACCAGCTTCGACGGCCACGGCGCGATCGACGAGTACTGGGCCTGCCGCGAGCGGGCGGCGGTGATGGACCTGTCGCCGCTGCGCAAGTTCGAGGTCCTCGGGCCCGACGCCGAGGCGCTGCTGCAGGCCTGCGTCACCCGCAACATCCGCAAGCTCTCGATCAACCAGGTCGTCTACTCGGCGGTGTGCAACGAGACCGGCGGGATGATCGACGACTGCACGGTCTTCCGGCTCGCCGACACGAACTTCCGCTTCGTCGGCGGCGACGAGTACACCGGCACCTGGCTGCGCGAGCAGGCCGAGCGCCGCGGGCTCGACCGGGTCTGGGTCAAGCACTCCACCGACCAGATGCACAACATCGCGGTGCAGGGCCCGCGCAGCCGCGACATCCTGCGCGGGCTCATCTGGACGCCGGGCACGCAGCCCGCGTTCGGCGACCTGACGTGGTTCCGGTTCACCGTCGGGCGGATCGGCGACCACCGCGGCATCCCCGTGGTGGTCTCGCGCACCGGCTACTCCGGCGAGCTCGGCTACGAGATCTGGTGCCACCCCTCGGACGGCCCGGCGGTGTGGGACGCGGTCTGGGAGGCCGGTACGCCGCACGGGATGCTCCCGCTGGGCCTCGACGCCCTCGACGTCCTGCGCATCGAGTCGGGCCTGGTCTTCGCCGGCTACGACTTCGACGACCACGTCGACCCCTTCGAGGCCGGCGTCGGCTTCACGGTGCCGCTGAAGACCAAGGAGGACGACTTCGTCGGCCGCGACGCGCTCGTCGCGCGCAAGGCGAGCCCGCAGCGGCGGCTGGTCGGCCTCGAGCTCGCGGGCAACGAGCCGGCGCACCACGGCGACTGCGTGCACGTCGGGCGCCACCAGGTCGGCGTCGTCACCAGCGCGACCCGCTCGCCGATCCTGCGCAAGAACATCGCGCTGTGCCGTCTCGCGGTCGAGCACGCCGAGATCGGCACCGAGGTGGAGGTCGGGAAGCTCGACGGCCACCGCAAGCGCATCCCGGCCCAGGTCGTCCGGTTCCCGTTCTACGACCCCGACAAGGAACGTCCGCGCTCCTGACCAGCGCGTCCGGGAGAGCTCACCCACGACAGGAGGACCGTCCATGACACGGGTTGCCATCGTCGGCGCCGGACCGAGCGGGCTGGCCCAGCTCCACGCGTTCGAGCAGGCCCGCGCGGCGGGCGCCGACGTCCCCGAGCTGGTCTGCTTCGAGAAGCAGAGCGACTGGGGCGGGCTGTGGAACTACACGTGGCGCAGCGGCCTCGACCAGTACGGCAACCCGTGCCACGGCAGCATGTACCGCTACCTGTGGTCGAACGGGCCCAAGGAGTGCCTGGAGTTCGCCGACTACCCGTTCGAGCAGCACTTCGGCACGGCGATCCCGTCGTTCCCGCCGCGCGAGGTGCTCTTCGACTACATCAAGGGCCGCGCCGAGTCGAGCGACGTCCGCCGGCACGTGCAGTTCGACACCGCGGTGCGGTGGATCGAGTACGACCCCGCGCGCGACACCTTCGACGTCACCGTCGAGGCGCTCGCCGAGGGCGCCTCGCGGGTGGAGCAGTTCGACTACGTCATCGTCGCGACCGGGCACTTCTCGGTGCCGAACATGCCCGACTTCCCCGGCTTCGACCGCTTCCCGGGCCGCATCCTGCACTCGCACGACTTCCGGGACGCCCAGGAGTTCGCGGGCAGGGACCTGCTCGTGGTGGGCGGGAGCTACTCCGCCGAGGACATCGCGCTCCAGGCGAAGAAGTACGGCGCGAACACCGTGACGATCAGCTACCGCAGCGCGGCGATGGGCTTCCCGTGGCCCGAGGGCATCAGCGAGGTCCCGCTGCTCACGCGGCTCGAGGGCAGGACCGCGCACTTCACCGACGGCAGCTCGCGCGACGTCGACGCGATCATCCTGTGCACCGGCTACCAGCACCACTTCCCGTTCGTCGCGTCCGACCTGCGGCTGCGGACGGCGAACGTGCTGTACCCGCCGGACCTCTACAAGGGCATCTTCTGGATCGACAACCCGAAGATGATGTACCTGAGCATGCAGGACCAGTTCTACACGTTCACCCTCTTCGACGCCGAGGCGTGGGTGGCGCGCGACTACGTGCTGGGCCGCGTGGTCCTGCCCTCGCGCGAGGAGATGGCCAAGGACGTCGCCGAGTGGCGCGCACGCGAGGACGCGCTGCCCGACCCATTCGCACAGATCGACTTCCAGGCCGACCACATCGCCGACCTCATGGCCGGCACCGACTACCCCGACTTCGATCTCGACCTCACCCGTGCGCACTTCAAGAAGTGGGAGCACGACAAGGAGGAGAGCATCATCGGCTACCGCGACCGCGGGTTCTCCTCCCCGTGCACGGGGACGCAGGCCCCGATCCACCACACCGCGTGGTGGGAGGCGCACGACGACTCGCTGACGACCTTCCTCGGGAAGGACTGACGCGAGAGCTCCCCCGTCCGTCTCCCCGTGACGGGGGAGTCGGGACGGGGCCGCGCGACCTAGCGTCGAGGGGCACCACGCCGCCCGTCAGGAGGTCCGGCCGTGAAGATCGGTACGACGCACCTGTTCGTCCCCGGCCCCACCACCGTGCCCGAGGTGGTCCGCCGCGCGATGAACGTCCCCATGGAGGACCACCGGGCGCCCGACCTGCCCGACGTCGTCCTCGACGTGCTGGGCGACCTCAAGCGGGTGTTCCGGCTGCGCGAGGGCCGGGTGCTGCTCTACCCCGGGTCCGGCTCCGGGGCGTGGGAGGCGGCGATCACCAACTGCCTCTCGCGCGGCGACCGGGTGCTGATGTCGCGGTACGGCCACTTCTCGCACCTCTGGGTCGACATGGCCCGCCGGCTCGGGCTCGACGTCGTCTGCCACGACGTCGAGTGGGGCGAGGGCGTGCCGGTCGAGGCCTACGAGCGCGCGCTGCGGGACGACCCGTCGATCAAGGCGGTGTTCGTGACGCACAACGAGACCGCGACCGGGGTGACCTCCGACGTGCGGGCGGTGCGGCGCGCGATGGACGCCGCCGGCTCCGACGCGCTGCTGTTCGTCGACGGGGTCTCGTCCATCGCGTCGCTCGAGTTCCGGCAGGACGACTGGGGCGTCGACGTCGCGGTCGCCGGGAGCCAGAAGGGGTTCATGCTCCCGGCGGGGCTCGCGATCCTCGGGGTGAGCGAGAAGGCGCTGGCGGCCGCGGAGCGCTCGACGACCGAGCGCTGCTACTTCGCGTTCGCCGACATGATCGCCGCGAACGACGTCGGCTACTTCCCGTACACCCCGCCGATGCCGCTGCTGCACGGCCTGCGGGCGTCGCTCGACCGGCTCCTCGACGAGGGCATGGACGAGGTCGCCGCGCGCCACCACCGCCTCGGCGAGGGTGTCCGGCAGGGCGTCAAGGCGTGGGGCCTGGACCTGTGCGCGCTCTCGCCGCGCTGGTACTCCGACACGGTGACCGCCGTGCGCGTGCCGGCCGGGGTCGACGGGGCGCAGGTCTGCCGGATCGCGTACCACCGCTACCGGACGTCCTTCGGCGGCGGGCTCGGCCAGGTCGCGGGGCGGGTGTTCCGCATCGGGCACCTCGGCGACGTCAACGAGGTCTCCTGCCTCACCGCGCTCGCCGCGGCCGAGATGGCGCTGCTCGACGCGGGCGCGTCCCTCGAGGCGGGCTCGGGTGTCGCGGCCGCCCAGGCCTACTTCCGGCAGGCGCTCGCCGCCGAGGAGGCGGCGACCGCGCCGTGGACGGGGACGCGGCTCACCGCGGTGCGCTGACCGGGCTCAGAACGCCGACGCGACCGTGCGCGCGTGCTCGCGCAGCGCGCCGGCCAGCACCTCGGCGCGCTGCTCGTCGAGCCGCACCAGGGGCCCCTGCACCCCGAGGATCGCGACGAGGTCGCCGTCGCCGTCGAGCACCGGCACCGCGACACCGACGAGGTCGGGCTCGCGCTCGGCCTGCGAGAGCCCCCAGCCGCGCTCGCGGATCGTCGCGATCTCGCGCTCGAGCACCGCGCGGTCGGTGATGGTGTGCTCGGTGAAGCGGGTCAGCTCGTCGGGGGCCCGCCCCCCGTGGGCGAGGAAGACCTTCCCGACCGCGGTCGCGTGGCGCACGCTGTTGCGCCCGATCTCGGCGACGCTGCGCACCGACTGCGGGCTCTGCACGAAGTCGAGGGTCATGACGTCGTGCTCGCCGGGCACCGAGAGCGTGGCCGTCTCGCCGCTGACGGCCGCCAGGTCCTCCAGCGACGGGCGCGCGATCCGCCGGATGTCGAGCGTCTCCCGCGCCGCGCCGGCGAGCTGCAGGATGCGGATCCCGAGGCCGTAGCGCCCGCTGACCTGGTGGTACTGCACGAGGCCGGGCACGACGAGCGTGGCGAGCAGGCGCGACACCGTGCTCGCGTTGATCCCGGTGCGGCGGGCGATCTCGTTGGTGCCGAGCTCCTCGCCGGCGGCCGCGAGCACATCCAGGACGGCGATCGCCTTCTGGACGGATTCGACCTGCCGATCTGCTGGTCTGCCGGTTCTGGCCATGTTAATTTCGTCTCCCAGGGTGAAACACCGTTGCCCTGAGGGCAATGGCGACGCGACGACGATAACCGTCGGAACGGGTGAGAAGCATGGTCCCCTCGAACGTCCGGTACCTGATCATCGGCGCGGGCATCCACGGGCTGTCCACCGCATGGCACCTCGCCACCGAGCTGCGAGAACGCGGCCTCGGGGACGGCAGCGAGGTCCTGGTCATCGACAAGACCGCCGTCGGGGCGGGCGCGTCGGGCGTCGCCTGCGGCGTCATCCGCAACAACTACTTCCAGCCCGCGATGCGCAGGCTCATGGCGCACTCGGTCGACGTCTGGGAGTCCGACCCGGAGGCCTTCTCGTACCACGGGGTCGGCTACATCCAGGCCGCGCCGGAGGCCATGCACGCCGACGTCGTGCAGATCCACGCCGAGCAGCAGGCGATCGGCTACGACTCGGAGCTCGTCGAGGGCGTCGACGCCTGCCACGAGTACATGCGCGAGATGTTCTCGGACTGGCAGGCGCCGGGGATCTCGGTGATCCTGCACGAGAAGCGCGGGGGCTACGCCAACAACGTCGCCTCGCTGCGCGGGCTCGAGGAGAAGGTGCGCGCCGCGGGCGCCTCGATCGTCACCGGGGTGACCGTCACCGGGCTGCAGTTCACCGACGACTCGAGTTCATCCCGTCGCTCCGCTCGCCCGAGTGTCAGCGCCGTCGAGACCGACGCCGGGACCATCGCGTGCGAGCACCTGGTCGCCGCGGTCGGGCCGTGGGTCCGCGACCTCTGGTCGATGCTCGAGCTGCCGTCGACGATCCCGGTGCGGATGCCCGACGGCCGGCTGGTGCCCGACGTCCCGATGTGGACCTACTGGGCGCTGCAGGAGGGCATCCTCGGCATCGACCCGCAGGAGTTCATGGACAACCGCGGCGAGTTCCCGCCGGTCGTCCACGTCGACTCCGACGCCCCGCTCTACGACGACGTCGACGGCGAGCTGATCACCGACTCGATCTGGGGCATCTACTACAAGCCCGACTTCCACTTCGGCGGCGTGCAGGGCGGGGCGTCACCCGAGCAGGTCGGGCGCCCGGCCGACACCGTGGCCGTCGACCCCTACGGCGTCGACAGCCCGGAGTTCGTCGTCGGCGAGGACTTCGTCCGCATGTGGACCTCGGCGCTCGCGGTGTGCCACAAGCGCTTCGAGGGCCGCCGCGACGTGTACCGCAAGGAGCCCTCGGGCGGTCTCGGCGCGTTCACGCCCGACAGCTTCCCGGTCTTCGATTCCTTCCGCGGGAACGCGTACGTCATCGCCGACTCCAACCACGGGTACAAGATGATCGGTGTGGGCGCGCTGGTGGCGAAGGAGCTGCTCGGCGAGCCCCAGGACCTGCTGGAGCCCTTCCGCTTCTCCCGGTACGAGGCGGGCGAGCTCCACCCGACCAGCCATTCGCCGTTCCCCTGGAGCTGACCTTGACCTCGCCGACCCTCCCGGACCCCGACGTCGGCCGACTGCTCGTCTCCTGCGAGGACGGGCCCGGCATCGTGGCGGCGATCAGCGGGTTCCTGCACGCGCGCGGCGCGAACATCGTCCAGTCCGACCAGCAGACCACCGACCCCGTGGGCGGGCGGTTCTTCCTGCGGATCGTCTTCCGGGTGCCGGACCTGCCCCAGTGGCTGCCGGCACTGGAGGAGGAGTTCGCGGCCGAGGTCGCCGAGCGCTTCGGGATGTCGTTCCGCATGCGGGCCGCCTCGGTGCCGACGCGGGTCGCGCTGTTCGTGTCGCGCTACGACCACTGCCTGCTCGACCTGCTGTGGCGGTGGCGGCGCGGCGAGCTGCCGATCGACGTGGTGCAGGTGGTCTCGAACCACCCGGACCTCCAGAAGGAGGTGGCGGCCTTCGACGTGCCCTACGCGCACATCCCGGTCACGAGGGACACCAAGCCGGAGGCCGAGCGCCAGCAGGCCGAGCTGCTCGAGGGCCGGGTCGACCTGGTCGTCCTGGCCCGGTACATGCAGGTGCTCACCGGCGGCTTCCTCGAGCGCATCGGCGTGCCCGCGATCAACATCCACCACTCCTTCCTCCCCGCGTTCGCCGGCGCCGGCCCGTACGAGCAGGCGAAGACCCGCGGGGTGAAGCTGGTGGGCGCGACCGCGCACTACGTCACCGAGGACCTGGACGAGGGCCCGATCATCGAGCAGGACGTCGCCCGCATCTCCCACCGCGACCGGGTCGCCGACATCACCCGCCGCGGCGCCGACGTCGAGCGCACCGTGCTCGCCCGCGCCGTGACGTGGCACTGCGAGGACCGGGTGCTGCTCGACGGGCACTCGACGATCGTGTTCTGACCGGGCTGGGTCCTCGGCACTAGCCGAACGGCCAGGGCAAGCATGGCCACGCGGCCATGGGTCTCGCTGCTTGACTCGGACCCGTGGCCGAACCGACGCGCACCTCGCACGTGCTGCCGGGCCTCACGGGGCCCGCCGAGATCATCGTCGACCGGTGGGGCGTGCCGCACATCTACGCGGCGAGCACCTACGACGCCTTCCGCGTGCAGGGCTTCAACGCCGCGCGCGACCGGCTCTGGCAGATCGACTTCTGGCGGCGCCGCGGCCTCGGCCGGCTCGCCGAGGTGTTCGGCGCCGAGCACGCCGAGCGCGACCGGGCGGCGCGGCTGTTCCTCTACCGCGGGGACATGCGCGCCGAGTGGCTCGCCTACGGCTCGGACACCAAGCGGGCGTCCACCGCGTTCGTCGAGGGCGTCAACGCGTTCGTCGCGCTGACCCGCGAGGACCCCGACCTGCTGCCCGAGGAGTTCCGGGCGCTCGGCTACGAGCCGGCGTTCTGGGACCCCGAGGACGTGGCGCGCATCCGCAGCCACGGCCTGTTCTACAACGTGCGCGACGAGGTCGCGCGGGCCCGGACGCTGCGCGACCTGCCCGCCGAGGTCGAGGAGCTGCGGCGCCGCCGGGAGCCCCCGCGCCCGCTCGAGGTGCCCGAGGGCCTCGACCTCGCCGCGATCCCCGACGACGTGCTGCGCGTCTACGACCTCGCCACCTCCGCCCCGGTGTTCGGGCCGCCGTCGCCGGTCGACGACGCCCAGGGCGACGTGCTGCCCGAGGGCAGCAACAACTGGGTGCTCGCCGGGTCGCGCACCCGGTCGGGGCGCCCGCTGCTGGCCAACGACCCGCACCGCGCGGCCGCCGCCCTGCCCGGGCTGCGCTACATCGCCCACCTGTCCGCGCCCGGCTTCGACGTCATCGGCGGCGGCGAGCCCGCCCTGCCCGGCATCTCCATCGGGCACAACGGGCGCATCGCGTTCGGCCTGACGATCTTCGCGATCGACCAGGAGGACCTCTACGTCTACGAGACCGATCCGGACGACCCCACCCGCTACCGCTACGACGGCGGCTGGGAGTCGATGCGCCGGCTCGAGGAGACGATCGCGGTCCGCGACGGCGACCCGGTGACCGCGGAGCTGCTGTTCACCCGCCACGGGCCGGTGATCCACCAGGACGGCGACCGCGCCTACGCGGTCCGCGCCGCCTGGCTGGAGCCCGGGATGGCGCCCTACCTGGGCAGCATGGACTACATGCGCGCCCAGAACTGGGACCAGTTCGCGGCCGCGATGAACCGGTGGGGCGCGCCGCCGGAGAACCAGGTCTACGCCGACCCCTCGGGCACGATCGCGTGGCAGACCGGCGGGCTCACCCCGATCCGCCCCAACTGGGACGGGACGCTGCCGGTGCCCGGCGACGGGCGCTACGAGTGGGCCGGGTTCTACGACGCCGACCAGCTGCCCGGCCGGGTCGACCCCGCGCAGGGCTTCCTGGCCACGGCCAACGAGTGCAACCTGCCCGCCGACTTCCCGCGCGACCGCCACATCACCTACGACTGGTACGCGCCGTCGCGGCGGAACCGCCTCGACGAGGTGCTCGCGGAGGTCACGGACGCCACGCCGGAGAGCATGGTGGCGCTGCAGAGCGACTTCCTGTCCGTCCCGGCCCGGCGCATCCTCGACCGCGTCCGCGCGGTGGGCGTGCCCGGCGACACCGACGGGCTCGACCTGCTGCTCGCCTGGGACGCGGTGCTCGCGCCCGACTCGGCGGCCGCGGCGCTGTTCGAGGTGTGGTTCCGGCGCCACCTGCGCCCGGCGCTGCTGCGCGGCGCCCTGGAGCCCGTCGTCGGGGCGGGGGAGGCCGACGCCGTCGCCGCCCGCATCTCCCCGGCCGAGGACCTGCTCGCCGACGCGCGGGTCGACCTGGAGCTGGTGGAGCGCGGTCCGGACGCCGAGCTGGCGGCGACCGTGGCGACGACGCTGCCCGCCGCCGTCGCCGAGCTCGAGGGGCTGCTCGGCACCGACCGCGCCGCCTGGGCGTGGGGCTCGCTGCACGTCGCCCACGCCCACCACCCGCTGCGCCACCGGCTAACCGAGGTCGCCCCCGAGCGCCTGTCCGCCGGCCCCGCCCCGCGCGGGGGCAGCGGCGACACCGTCGGCAACACCGCCTACGGCCCGAACTTCGTGCAGAGCGCGGGCGCGACGTTCCGGCTCGTCGTCGACGTCGGCGAGTGGGACGCGTCGCTGGCGATGAACGCCCCCGGCCAGTCGGGGCGCCTCGGCGACCCGCACCTGACCGACCTGTTCGAGCCCTGGAGCCGCGGCGAGGCCTTCCCGCTGCTCTACAGCCGGTCCCGGATCGAGGCCGAGGCCGACGCCGTCATCGAGCTCCGACCTTCCTAGACGAGGAGACACCGTGGGACACCTGCAACTGCCGCCCGGGAAGAAGATCGCGGTCAACCTGGGGACCGACTTCGACGCCCAGGCCCTCTGGCTGGGCGCGTTCAACCGGCCGTCGCCGTCGGCCATGTCGCGGGGCCAGTTCGGCGCCGAGGTCGGCGTGCCCCGGCTGCTCGAGCTGTACCGCCGCTACGAGGTCACGACCACCTGGTTCACGCCCGGCCACTCGGTCGACACGTTCCCCGAGCAGTGCCGCGCCGTGCTCGAGGACGGCCACGAGTTCGGCCACCACGGCTACTACCACGAGGTCCCGCCGGGCCTGGAGCGCGACACCGAGCGCCGCCTGGTCGACCTGGCCTTCGAGTCGTTCAAGAACGTGCTGGGGCTGCGCCCGACGGGCTACCGCTCGCCGTACTGGGACTACAGCGAGAACACCCTCGACATCATCGAGGAGTCCGGCTTCACCTACGACACGAGCCTCATGGCGCGCGACCTCGTGCCCTACCGGCCGCAGCGCTGGCAGGTGAACTGGGAGAAGGCGAACGTGGCGGGCAAGGCGAGTCATGTCCTCGAGATCCCCGTGAACTGGTACCTCGACGACTTCCCGCCGCTGGCCTACACCGGCCCGCAGGCCGGCATGCAGGACACCGAGACGATCCTGCGGCGCTGGCAGGACATCTTCGACTACGCCTACCAGAACGTGGAGAACCCGGTGTACGCGACGTGCGTGCACCCGCAGATCATCGGCCAGGCGCACCACATGATGTGGTACGAGAAGCTGATCCAGCACATCGTCTCCCACGACGGCGTGTGGTTCGCGACCTGCGACGAGATCGCCCGCGCGTGGGTCGACGACGAGGAGGACGAGCGCAAGATGGCGCTGCCCGACGTCCGCGGCGTCGAGCCGGCCCCGGCCGATTCGAGCTGGGCGCGCCAGGCCTGATGACGCGGCGCGTCTCCTGTGTAACGCTCGGGGTTGCACGGGAGGAGACGTGTCCGTGGAGTATCTCGTCGACGGGGGCGGCTCGCAGGCGATCCACGACGCCGTGCGCCCGGTCCTCGACGAGATCCAGGCGCTGCTCGGCGCCGAGCTCGGCGTGGTGGTCTACGAGCCGCACGGCTCCGGCCCCGCGGTGACGCTGGCGTCGACGGGCCCGCACGCGTTCCTGCCGAACGAGGCGGTGGTGACCGACCCGGTGCTGCCGCGCCGGACGCCGGCCGCCCCCGAGCGGCTGGAGATCCGGTCCCGCCTGCGGGGGCACGGCGTGCGGCTGCGCTCGAGCGTGGTGGTGCCCTGGCGCGACCGCCACGGGCACGGCGCCGTGGTGGTCGGCAACCTCGCCACCGCGCTGGGCGACCCGGACGCCGTCCTCGACGACGACCTGCGCCGCCACTACCGGCAGGCGGTGGGGCGCGCGGTGCGGCGGGGTCGTCAGGCCGGGTCGCTCGCGCTCGGCCGCGACCTGCGCGCCGCCACCCGCACCATGGCCGAGGCAGCGGTGGCCGGCGGCGACGGGCCGGCCGTGCTGACGACGATCCTGGCCTCGGCCCGGGAGCTCTTCCGGGCGGAGGTGGCCTACCTCGCGGTCCCGGTCGACGGGTCGGGCACCTACGTCTTCGACGAGGCGCTGGGCATCCGCACCGCGCCGTTCCGCCGCCTGCGCGTCCAGCACGGGCAGGGTCTCGGCGGGCTCGCGCGGCGGCTCGGGCGCCCGGTGTGCTCGGCGAACTACGCCGCCGACGGGCGTCTCGAGGCGGCCCCGGTGGACGAGACGCGCCACGAGGGGATCGTGTCGGCCATGGCGGCGCCGGTGTCGGTGGGCAGCGAGATCGCGGCCGTCCTCTACATCGGCGACCGCCGGATGCGGCCGTTCACCAGCGTCGACGAGGAGCTGCTCGAGGAGCTGGCGGGCCACGCCGCCCCCGGGGTGCGGCGGCGCTACGACGACGCCGACCGCGCCCGGGCGCTGGAGCGCGCGGTGCGCGAGCAGGTCGCCTACGACCTGCACGACTCGGTGGTGCGCGGCCTGGTCGCGATCGGCTTCGAGGCCGAGCAGGCCCGCCACCACGCCGGCGAGGACGACACCGCGACGCGCCTGGACACCATCGCCCGCGCCGCCGAGGCCTGCATGGCGCGCCTGCGCGGCGAGCTCGAGCTGCTGGTCACGGCGCCGCGCGCCGGGTCGGTGGCGGCCTCGGAGGTCCTCGACCGGATCGCGCTGGTGCCCGAGCGCGACGTGGTGCGCGTGCTCGAGCTCGACGGGGTCGACCTGGAGATCGACCCGGACGCCGCGGAGGCGCTGGTGCGGGTGGGGCAGGAGGCCGTCACCAACGCCGAGCAGCACTCCGGCTGCGACCACCTCACGGTGCGCGTCGAGACCACCCCGCACGCGATCACGCTGCACGTCACCGACGACGGCACGTTCGACCCGGCGAGCGCGTCGCCCGGCGGGGCGCACTTCGGCATGCGGGCGATGCACGCCGCCGTCGACCGGGTCGGCGGGCGCCTCGAGGTCGGGGCGGCCACACCCGGCACCCACGTGCACGCCGTCGTCGCGCCGTGGCCGCTCTCGTGATCGGTTTCTGCGTCGTCGACGACCACGAGGTCGTCCACGACGGGCTGCGCGCCCTGGCCGGGCGCGAGCCGGACCTGGAGTTCCTCGGCGCCGCGACCACCGTCGAGCAGGGGGAGGGGCTCGTCGCCCGCACGCGCCCGGAGGTGGCCCTGGTCGACCTGCGGATCGGCGAGCGCGGCGGGGGCAGCGGCATCGAGCTCTGCCGTGCGCTGACGGCGCGTGCGCAGGCCCCGGCCGTCGTCATCTTCAGCGCCTACGGCAACCGCGACCTGCTCGCCCAGGCGATCGACGCCGGCGCGTCGGGCTACATGCTCAAGGAGACCTCGGTGAGCCGCGTGCCCGGGATCCTCCGGGAGGTCGTCACCACCGGCAGCTGGTTCGAGCCGCGGATCGCCGGTGAGCTGCTGCAGCGCCGCCGCACGGTCCCCCGCGGGGCGACGTTCAGCGAGCGCGACCTCGCGATCGTGCGCGGCATCGGGCGCGGCGAGAGCAACCACGAGATCGGCGAGAGCCTGCACCTCAGCTCGCACACCGTGAAGTACCACGTCGCGTCGATGCTGCGCCGCCACGGCTGCGGGCGCCGGGCCGAGCTCGTGCGGGTGGCGCACGACCTGCACCTGCTCGACGAGGGCTGACCTACTCCTCGATCCCCGCGTCCGGGTGCGCGACCACCGACAGGAAGCGGATCGGCAGCTCCATGAGGTCGCGGGGCCCGTGCAGGCCGTTGCCGTCGATCTGGAGCGCGTCGCCGGGCAGCAGCTCGTAGTTCGACTCGCCGTGGCTGTAGACCATCCGGCCCTCGAGCATGTACAGCAGCTCGGTGCCCGGGTGCTGGAACAGCGGGAACTCCTCGCTGCGCTCGGTGAGCGTCACGAGGTGGGCCTCCATGCGCTTGTGCTGGCCGCGCAGGCCGCCGAGCAGCGTGTAGTCGTGGCCCACCCGGGTGCCGCGGGCCACGATCCGGGCGCCCGCGCCGGCGCGCGTGTGGACGGCCTCGCGCTCCACGTCGGCGCCGCGGAAGAACGCGGTGACCGGGATGTCGAGCGCGTCGGCCAGCCGCGCGAGCGTCGTCAGGCTGCACGAGGTCTGGGCGTGCTCGATCTTGGAGAGCATCGGCTTGGAGATGCCGGTGCGCACCGACATCTCCGCGAGCGTGGCCCCCGACGCCCGGCGCAGCCGCCGGACCTCCGCGCCGATGGCCCGCTCGAGCCGTCCCTCCTGCGAGGGCGGCGCCGCGACCTCCCGGGCGGCAGGCCCGTGGTCGACGTCCTCGACGCCGTTCTCCTGGCTCATGACCAGGAGTATGCCGTCACCGCATCTGCCCGGCGCCCACGTAGGGGTGCGGACTGCGCAGCAGCTCTCCCTCGGCGAAGCGGGAGAGCCGGAAGTCCGACGCCGGGATGTCCGGGTCGCGGCTCCGGCCGTCCATCACCAGGTCCGCGACGAGCCGACCCACCGACGGCGCGATCTTGAACCCGTGCCCGGAGAACCCGGCCGCGACGATCAGCCCCTCGATGTCGGTCTCGGAGATCGCCGGGTTGAAGTCCGGTGTGACGTCGTAGCAGCCGGCGTAGGTCGACGCGATCGCCGCCTCCTCCAGCCCCGGGAACCGCGTGCCGACCTTCTCCACCGCCAGGTCGAGGAACGAGGTGGTGGCCTGGTTCGAGTAGCGGTCCGGGTCGGCGGGCTCGAGCTCGGCGAGGTCGGAGTTTCCGAAGAGGATCTCCTTGCCGCTCTCGGGGCGGACGTACTGCAGCGAGACGAGGTCGGAGAACACCGGCACCGGGCCGAGGTCCGCGCCCGGGTCGATGAGCACGATCTGCTCGCGGTGCACGGTGATCGGCAGGGTGATGCCGTGGGCGGCGAGCAGCGGCACCGACCACGGGCCCGCGGTCAGCACCACGGTGCCGGTGTGGATTTCCGAGCCGTCGGCGAGGCGGACGCCGGTCACCGCGCCGCTCTTCGTAATCAGGTCGGTGACGGTCGTGCCCTGGCGGAGCCGGACGCCGGCGCGGCGCGCGGCGCCCGCGAAGGCCTGGGCGGTCCGGTAGGCGTCGCCGTAGCCGCCGCGCTCCTCCCAGGCGAACGCGGCGAAGGGCTCGAGGTCGGCCGACGGCCAGAGCTCGGCCACCTCGCTCGCGTCGATGTCCTCGGTGCGCACGCCGACCGCGCGCTGGTCGGCCATCGAGGCGCGCAGGGCGTCGACGTTCTGCTCGCCGACGCCGACGACGTAGCCGGTCTGGTGGAAGCCGACGTCCTCGCCGAGCACCTCCTGCGCGTTCTCGAAGACCTCCAGCGCCTGCGTCGCCATCGCGGCCAGCGAGGAGACGCCGTAGTGGCAGCGCACGACCCCGGACGACTTGCCGGTGCCGCCGGAGCCCACGGTGGAGCGCTCGACGATGACGACGTCGGTGGTGCCGCGCTCGGCGAGCGCCCAGGCGGCGGCACAGCCCTCCAGGCCGCCGCCGATGATGACGACCTCGGCGGTGTCGGTGCTGCTCATCGGGTCACCCCCGGGATCCAGCTGGTCCCGGCCAGCGGGACGCGGGCCATGGCGGCGGCCTCGATGGTGAGGGCGACGAGGTCCTCGGGCTCGAGGTGCAGCACGTGGGCCTTGCCGCACGCGCGGGCGATGGTCTGGGCCTCCATGGTCAGGACCCGCAGGTAGTTGGCGAGGCGGCGGCCGCCCTCGACGGGGTCGAGGCGGGCGGCGAGCTCGGGGTCCTGGGTGGTGATCCCGGCCGGGTCGCGGCCGTCCTGGAAGTCGTCGTAGTAGCCCGCGGCCGAGCCGATGGCCTCGTACTCGGCGGCGTACTGCGGGTCGTTGTCGCCGAGCGCGACCAGCGCGGCGGTGCCGATGGCGACGGCGTCGGCCCCGAGGGCCATGGCCTTGGCGACGTCGGCGCCGGTGCGGATGCCCCCGGAGACGATGAGCTGGACCTTGCGGTGCAGCCCGAGCTCCTGCAGCGCCTGCACCGCCTGCGGGATCGCGGCCAGGGTGGGGATGCCGACGTGCTCGATGAACACTTCCTGGGTGGCGGCGGTGCCGCCCTGCATGCCGTCGACGACGACCACGTCGGCGCCGGCGGCGACGGCGAGCTTGACGTCGTAGTAGGTGCGGGTCGCCCCGACCTTGACGTAGACCGGTTTCTCCCAGTCGGTGATCTCGCGCAGTTCGCCGATCTTGATGGCGAGGTCGTCGGGGCCGGTCCAGTCGGGGTGCCGGCAGGCGGAGCGCTGGTCGATGCCGGGCGGGAGGGTGCGCATCTCGGCGACCCGGTCGGAGATCTTCTGCCCGAGCAGCATCCCGCCGCCGCCGGGCTTGGCGCCCTGCCCGAGCACCACCTCGATGGCGTCGGCGGCCCGCAGGTGGGCGGGGTTCATGCCGTAGCGGCTGGGGAGGTACTGGTAGACGAGGTGCTTGGACTGGCCGCGCTCCTCGTCGGTCATGCCGCCGTCACCGGTGGTGGTGGAGGTGCCGACCTCGCTGGCGCCGCGGCCGAGGGCCTCCTTGGCCTGGGCGGACAGGGCGCCGAAGCTCATCCCGGCGATGGTGACCGGGGTCTGCAGGTGCAGGGGGAACCGGGCGTGGCGGTCGCCGAGGACGACGTCGGTGTCGCAGCGCTCGCGGTAGCCCTCCAGCGGGTAGCGCGACATCGACGCCCCGAGGAAGAGCAGGTCGTCGAAGTGCGGCACGGCACGCTTGGCACCCCACCCGCGGATGTCGTAGACGCCGGTGCGGGCGGCGTGCTGGATGCCGGCGATCGTGGCGCGGTCGAAGGTGGCGGACTCGCGCAGGCCTCGTGCGGCGGGGCTCGTCATCAGTGGCTTCCCCATCAGTAGCTGGCGCTGTGCTCGCTGGTGAAGTGGTAGAGGGAGCGGCCGGAGCCGTAGCGGCGGAACTCCGCCGGGTCGTGGTGCAGGCCCGCCTCGGCGAGGAGCTCGGCGAGCTCGGTGCGGTGCTCGTCGCGCATCTCCTTCTCGACGCAGTCCGCCCCGAGGCTCCCGACGCGGCCGCGCACGTAGAGGCGCGCCTCGTAGATCGAGTCGCCGAGCCCGTCGCCCGCGTCGCCGCAGATCACCAGCCGGCCGGCCTGCGCCATGAAGGCGCTCATCGACCCGACGGACCCGCCGACGACGATGTCGACGCCCTTCATCGAGATGCCGCAGCGCATCGACGCCGACCCCTCGACGACGAGCAGGCCGCCGTGGGCGGTGGCGCCCGCCGACTGGCTCGCGTCGCCGCGCACCCGCACGGACCCCGACATCATGTTCTCGGCGACGCCGGTGCCGGCGTTGCCGTGGACGGTGACGGTGCCGCCGTCGTTCATGCCGGCGCAGTAGTAGCCGGCGTGGCCGCGGACCTCGACGGCGATGTCGGCGTCGATGCCGGCCGCGATCGCGTGCGCTCCCGCGGGGTTCTCGACCGCGTAGGACTTCGCCGACGGCCGGTGCAGCTCGGCGTTGAGGGCGCGCACGCCGCCGGTCTCGGCGAGGTCGAACGTGACGGTCTCGGGTGCTACCGCGTCCATGCGTAGACCTTTCCGGGCTCGGGCTCGTAGAGGCGGGCGGCGTCGATGCCGGGCAGCGACGCGAGGGCGCGGAACTCCGAGGCCATGGCCACCCAGGCGTCCGTCTCGGCGATCACCGCGGGCTTGCAGGCGATCGGATCGCGGACCACGGCGAAGCCGTCCGCGCTCGTGACCAGCAGCGTGTAGAAGCCGTCGAAGGTCTCGCGCAGCGCGAGCAGCGCCTTCTCGAGGTCCTCGCCCTGCGCCAGCCGGGAGGCGACGAAGCGGGCGCCGACCTCGGAGTCGTTCGCCGAGTCGAAGGTGACGCCCTCGCGGACCAGGTCGCGGCGGATCGTGGCGTGGTTGGAGAACGAGCCGTTGTGCACCAGGCACTGGTCGGGGCCCACCGAGAACGGGTGGCAGCCCTCCGGGGTCACCGCCGACTCCGTGGCCATGCGCGTGTGGGCGAGGCCCTGCCAGCCGCGCGCGCCCGCGAGGTCGTAGGTCTCGGCGAGCGCGCGGGGGTGGCCGGTGCCCTTGTAGACGGCGAGGTCGCGGCCCGAGCCGATCACCGTCGCCGCCGGGAACGCCGTGCGCACGGCGGCGACCAGCGCGTCGACGCCGGTCGGCGCGGCGACCAGCGTGGTGTCGCCCGCCGGGGTGACCACCGGGGCGAGTCCGGCCAGGGCGTCCTTCAGCGCCTCCGGCGTGGTGCCGGCCGGGAGCAGCACCGAGACGGCGGCGTGGCCGTCCGGCACGCGGCGGGTGTCGCCGTAGACGGCGACCCCGGCGGAGTCGGGGCCGCGCTCGACGACCCCGCACAGCATCGACTCCAGGAGCTGCCCGAGCTGCGGGTACAGCTCGGGGTCACGCAGGTGGAGTCCGACGATCCCGCACACGGGCGGTCTCCTTCTGGTCGACGACGTCTCTTGTCGAGAAAACTAGTCTCTCGACAGGAGATGTCGCCAGAGGTAACCGGCTCCTGTGACGAACTCGTGTCTCCTCGTGGGAGACGGCCTCGTGGTTACACCGGGAGCACCCGCCGGAAGGCCGGCACCGCAACGGCCGCGACCACGACGTGCATGATCATCAGCGCGACGACCAGCAGCACGGACAGGCCGACGGTGAGCAGGTAGAGGTCGGGGACGAAGCTCAGGACGACCACCAGCGGGACCAGCCACCGCAGCACCGCGGCGGGGCGGGGCGCGAGGCGGCGGACGAGCACCCAGCCCACGAAGCCGGCGAGCACGCCGATGACGCTGAAGGTGATCGCGGTGGTGGGGTTGTAGCCGGTGCCCTCGATGACGCCGACCAGCAGGCCGATGAGGGTGTTGACGACCGCGGCGGCCACGGCGGCCAGCACGACCGCCAGGGCGATGCGGCCGGGTGAGGCGGCCGGCGGGACGGTGCGCGCGCTGACGGTGCTGCTCATGACACCCCTCGTGAACGATCCGTGACGTTCTGTCCGGATCGAGCTTAGGGGAGCCTTGCCTGATACGCGCGCACCACGTCGTCGAAGGAGGTGTCGGCGTGCAGGCCGAGGGCGTGGGCGCGCGGGGTCTCGAACCGCGGCGGCCAGCTGCCGACGATGGCGACGACCGCCGGGTCCTCGACCCAGTCGACGAGGTCGCTGGTGCCGGGGCCGGCCACACGGTCGAGCGCGGCGGTCATCTCGCGCGGGGACGTGGTGAGCGCGGGCAGGTTCATCGCGGTGCGGCTGCCCCAGGTGGCGTCGTCGACCTCGGCGGCCCGGAGGATCCCCTCGAGGGTGCGGTCGGGCGAGGACAGCGCCACGGGCATGTCCGGGGGCGCCGGGCACACCGCGCGCTCGCCGGCCAGCGGCTCGCGGATGATCCCGGACAGGAAGCTCGAGGCCGCGGCGTTGGGGCGCCCCGGCCGCACCGACACCGTCATCAGCCGCACCGAGCGCCCGCGGACGAAGCCCTTGCGGGTGTAGTCGGCGACGAGCTGCTCGCCGATGAACTTCTGGATGCCGTAGCTCGACTGCGGGCGGGGGAGGGTGTCGTCGTCGACGGTGCCGACGGGCCCGAGGGCCGGGTCGCTGCCGAAGACGGCGAGCGAGCTGGTGAACACCAGCACCGGGGGCACGGCGTGGCCCCGGGCGTACTCGAGGACGGCGCGGGTGCCGTCGAGGTTGGTGTGCATGCCGGCGTCGAAGTCGGCCTCGGCCGCCCCGCTGACGACGCCCGCGAGGTGGAAGACGGCGTCGGCCTCGTCGCCGAGGGTCCGGCTCAGCTCGCCGTCGAGGTGCTCGGTCCGGGGGTCGGCGGCGACGTCGTCGGTCGGGGCGACGAGGTCGACGACGGTCAGCCTGCTCACCTCGGTCGGTCGTGCGCCGCCCAGACCGACCGGGCCGGCGAGCAGCCGGCGGCACAGCAGTGTCCCCAGGAACCCGGCACCGCCGGTGACGATCACGCGCATGCGGCGGCCTCCAGGCGGTCGACGACGTCGGCCAGGGCGTCGTCGTCGCCGACGTTCCCGGCGAACACCACGAGCGGCGGGCCGCTCGTCGGTGCCCAGAGCGACACGATCCCCGGCAGCAGCGAGCCGCGCACCCACGCCCGGTCGGCGCGCAGCGACTCGGTGGCGACGTCGGAGGAGGTGATGCCGCCCTTGGCGAGCACCCAGGCGGGCGGGCGCGCGGCGACGACCCGCGCGGTGACGGCGGTGAGCGCGGCGCTGATCCGGCGCGCGATGGCGAGGCTCTCGGCCTCGTCGCGGCCGGTGATGCGGGTGCGTGAGGTGGACAGGACGGTGGTGGAGCTGCCGAGCGCGCTCTCGACCTGCGTCGCGGCGCGGTCCAGGTGCGCGTCGCGGGCGCCGTCGTCGAGCACCGTCGGGACGTCGACCTCGACGCGGGCGAGGTCGCGGCGGTCGGCGAGGCGGGCCAGCTGGCGGCTGGTCCGCCCGACGTGGGAGCCCGCGACGACCAGCCCGTGGCCGTCGCCCACGGCTCCGCGCAGCTCGGCGTCGTCGATCGGCGGCGGCTCGGGCTGGCCGACGCGGGCGCGGACGAACGAGGGGCCGACGCGGTAGACGAAGCGCGCGCCGTCCCGCTCGGCGGCGAGGATCGCGAGGACCGCGGCGCGCAGGTCGTCGTCGACGACGGCGTCGAGGACGATGACGCGTCCGCTCGGCAGCTGGACCGGACCGGCACGCAGGTCCTCGATCCGCAGCTCGGCGACGTCGGTGATCGCGCCCGCGCTCTTCTCCGCGACCCAGTCCGCGAGCCGCGAGGACCGGTAGCCGAAGGTCGCGTCGGCGGCGAACTCGCTCTCGGCGACCGGGACGAGGTCGGCGCCGTCCGGGCCCTCGCGCAGCCAGTGCACGCCGTCGAGCGTGACCCGTCCGGCGTCGGTGTAGGCGGGCGCGAGGATCACCGCGTCGGGGGTGCCGGTCTCCTGCGCGATCACGTCGGTCTCGAGGGGGAAGTGCCCGCGCAGGGTGGAGTCGCTGCGGCTGGCGAAGACCAGCTCGACGCCGCGGCGGCGGGCGACCTCGAGGCAGGTGCGCACCACCTCGCGGTCGCGCGCGGCGGCGTCGTCGGCGCCGAGGCTGCGGGTGTTGGTGAGGACGAAGAACGCGGGCGTGCCCTGCGCGAGGGCCCAGTCGACGTCCTCGGCGGCCCAGCGCGTCAGCACCGGGAGGTCGCGGACGGTCTGGGTGCCGGTGGGGTCGTCGTCGAGCACCACGACGGTCGGCGTGCCGGCCAGCGCCTCGCGCACCCGCTGCGCGGGGACGACCCGGACCGGGGGCAGCGTCGCGAGTCGTCCACGTCCCATCGCGTCATGGTGGCAGCTCGTAGGCTCTCCGTCCGTGCCCTCCGATCTGCGCGACGCCTGGGAGGGGGAGGCCGAGCGCTGGATCGCGTGGACCCGCCGGCCCGGCCACGACAGCTACGGGCAGTGGCACCGGGACGCGTTCCTGCCGCTGCTCCCGGCGCCGGGCCGCCGGACGTGGGGTGCGGCGAGGGGCGGCTGTCGCGGACCCTGCGCGGGAGCGGCCACGACGTGCTCGGCGTCGACGGGTCCCCGACGCTGGTGGCGGCCGCCCGTGCCGCCGAGCCGGCGATCCCCGTGGTCCTCGCGGACGCGGCCGCGCTCCCGCTGGGCGACGGCGTCGCGGACCTCGCGGTCGCGTTCATGGTGCTGCACGACGTCGACGACCTCGACGGCGTCGTCGCCGAGGTCGCCCGCGTCCTCGTCCCCGGCGGCCGGCTCTGTGCCGCGGTCGTGCACCCGCTGAACTCGGCCGGCGGCTTCACGTCGCGGGACGCCGACAGTCCGTACGTCGTCGAGGGCTCGTACTTCGCGCGGCGGCGGTACGCGGACGCGATGGCGCGCGACGGGCTGGAGATGACCTTCCACTCGTGCCACCGCCCGCTCGAGGACTACACCGGCGCCCTCGAGCGCAGCGGTTTCGTCGTGGAGGCGCTGCGGGAGCCGGTCGCCCCGCCGGAGACGGTCCGCGACGCGAGCAACAGTCGCTGGCAGCGGATGCCGCTGTTCGTGCACCTGCGGGCCCGCCTCGACCGGTAGTGCGCGGAGCACACTGGCGGGGTGGAGTACGTGCGGACGTTCGCGCAGGTCGGGGCCGGCGACGTCGGGCTGGTCGGCGGCAAGGGCGCGAACCTCGGCGAGCTGGTCCGGGCCGGGCTGCCGGTCCCGGACGGGGTGGTGCTGACGACCGGGGCGTACGCGGCGGGCGCGGCCGGGATCGACGTGCGCGCGCCGGGTGTGCAGGAGGCGTTCCTGGGTCGGGCCGTTCCCGCGGAGGTGGCGGTGGAGATCCGCGCGGCGTACGCGGGCCTCGGCGAGGGACCGGTCGCGGTGCGCTCGTCGGCGACCGCCGAGGACCTCGCCGACGCGAGCTTCGCCGGTCAGCAGGAGACGTTCCTGGACGTGCGGGGCGAGGACGCGGTGCTGGACGCCGTGGTGCGGTGCTGGGCGTCGCTGTGGTCCCCGCGGGCGATCGACTACCGCGCCCGCCGGGGTGTCGCGCCCGAGGTGGTGCGGCTGGCCGTGGTGATCCAGCGGATGGCCGACGCCGAGGCGTCCGGGGTGCTCTTCACCGCGGAGCCGACGACGGGACGCCGCGACCGGATCGTGGTCAGCGCGGCGTGGGGCCTGGGCGAGTCGGTGGTCGGCGGGCTCGTCGCGACCGACGAGCTCGTCGTCGACCGGGCGACGTTCGTCGAGGTCGGCCGCACCGTGGCGAACAAGACCGAGATGACCGTGGCGGCCGGCGGGGGCACCGCCCAGGTCGCGGTGCCCGCGGACCGGCAGCGCTCCCCGGTACTGGGGGCGGCGGAGGCGGGGGAGCTCGCCCGGCTCGGCGTGCGGGCCGAGGAGCACTTCGGCGTGCCGCAGGACGTCGAGTGGGTGCGCGCCGACGGGGCGTTCGCGCTGGTGCAGGCGCGGCCGATCACGGCGCTGCCGCCGCCCGCGGCCCCGCCGCCGAGCACGTGGCCGCTGCCCTACCCGGGCGGCGCCTACTTCCGCGCCAGCATCGTCGAGCAGATGCCGAGCCCGCTGACGCCGCTCTTCGCGGACCTGGTCGGCCCGGCGGTGACGGGGTCGATCAGCGCGTTGTTCGCCGGGATCCTCGGTAGGCCGGTGCCCGCCGGCGACATCGCGTTCCCGACGATCAACGGCTACGCCTACTACTTCTACCGGACCCGTGGCCTGGTCCGGATGACGCTGCGGCTGCCGTGGGCGCTGCGCGGACTGAGCCGCCCGGAGACCCGGGGCGGCGTGCGCGGCTGGCGCGAGCGGGCGCACCCGGCGTACGCGGCGGTCGTCGCCGCGTGGAGGGCGAAGGACCTCGGGGCGCTGTCGTCGGCGGAGCTGCTCGACGGCGTCCTCACCCTGCTCGGGGCGGGCGCGACCTACTACACGGCGGTGCAGTCGGTGATCCCGCTGGCGGCGACCGCGGAGATCGGCTTCACCGCGTTCTACGACCGCGCGGTGAAGCGCGCCGGCGACCCGGCCGCGCACGTGCTGCTCGTGGGGGAGGACAGCGAGCCGCTGCGGGCCGAGCGCTCGCTGTACGCGCTGGCGGTGCAGGCGCGTGCCGGCGGCACGGAGACCGAGGCGTGGCGCGCCGGGTTCCGCGAGCACCTCGAGCGCTACGGGCACACCGTCTTCGACCTGGACTTCGCCGTGCCGACCCCCGCCGACGACCCCGGCCCGCTGCTCGACACGATCCGCTTCCAGATGTCTGGGGCGGGTGTCGACCCGGAGGTCCGCCGCGCCCGTCTCCGGGCCGAGCGCGACGCCCGGACCGAGGAGCTGCGGGCGCGCCTCGACCCGGTGCGGCGCCGGGCCTTCGACGCGCTGCTGGTGCGGGCGCGGCGGCTCGGGCCGGCGCGGGAGGACGCGCTGGCCGACATGGGGCTCGCGTGGCCGGTGATGCGCCGGATGCTGCTCCTGCTGGGGGAGCGGCTCGGGGTGGACGTGTTCTGGCTGACCGAGTCCGAGCTGCGCGCCCTGCTGCGCGGGGAGTCGGTGGACCCGCCGATCGCCGAGCGCCAGGCCCTGCGGCGGGGGCGGGCGCTCGTCTCGCCGCCGCAGATGCTGCCGGAGGTGACGTGGCTGCGGACGGTGTTCGGGCGGTTCATGCCGGGCGCGGACACGCCGGCGGGGGAGCAGCTGAGGGGCGTGCCGGGCTCGACCGGGTCGGTGACCGCGACCGCGCGGGTGCTGCGGGGCCCGGAGGACTTCGGGGCGATGCAGCCCGGGGAGGTGCTGGTCGCCCGGATGACCACGCCGGCCTGGACGCCCCTGTTCGCGCGGGCGGCGGCGGTGGTCACCGACATCGGGGGGCCGCTGAGCCACAGCTCGATCGTCGCCCGCGAGTACGGCATCCCCGCCGTGCTCGGGACGGGGTCGGCGACCGACCGCCTCCGGACCGGCGATCGCGTGCACGTCGACGGCGACGCCGGGACGGTGAGCGTCGTCTGAGGAGTCCGTAGCCTCGGGGTGGCGGAGGTGGGCCATGACGCAGACCCAGAACCGAGGACGGGGCGGCGAGCCGGAGGACGAGGTGCCGCCGGTGCCGCAGCGGCCGGCGCCGCGCGTCCCGGAGCACGAGGTGCCCGAGCTCGGCGAGGACGCGGTCCCCGACGTCGCGCGGGACGAGGTGCCGGAGACACCGGAGACGCCGACGGTGGCCGGCGAGCGACCGGTCGAGGCCGTCAGCGACGAGTATCGTCTTCGCAGCGGAGGCGAAGTCGACGCAGCTCTATTTGGCGACCCATTCGGAGGAATGGGCCGACGCGGGCTGGGGAGGGCTGACCCTGCTGAAGTCGGAGTTCCGCTTCGCGGACGGTCGCCGCGCCGATCTCGTGTTCCGCCAGCACACCGGGTGGCTACGGCGCCTGGTCGTCGTGGAGGTGAAGCGTGGTCGCGTGGGAGTCGATGCGGTGAACCTGCGCTGGCCTCGAGCGATCCTCGTCGGCGAGACGATCGACGGTGAGGCGGAGCGCGAGGTCGAACGGATCGCGGGCCTGTGCTTCATCCCGCTCGCCACGTTCGGCACGGAGCGAGTCGCTGCCTGACCCGGTGCGTCCGTGGATGCCGGATCGCGTCCGTCAGAACGGCGGCGGGTCGTCGGGGTCGTGGACCACGGGCGGTGTGGTCGTGTTCTTCGTCGAGCTGGTGCGGCCCGCGCGCCCTTCGGTCCGTTGCAGGAACTGGTGTCGCCAGTAGGCGTCCTCGGCGTCGGCCTGTCGGGGATCGGTGCGCCAGCCGTCGTCGGGCAGGGGTCTCGGCCGGTGGGCGGGTCGAGGTTCGGGGAGGTCCTCGAGAATCTTCGGCGGGGTGGTCGTGAGGTGCTGCCCGGCCCGGGTGCGGATCGTGAAATGCCCGGGGCGGGGTTGGCGGATCTGCCAGCCGGCGACGTGCTTGGCACGGTGGTGGTGCTTGTCGAGGACACCGAGGTTCCAGTGCGCCGAGGGGCCGTCGTGGGCCCAGTCGCGGGTGTGGTCGATCTCGGCGGAGGGGCTGCGGCGCCGGTGGTCGGCGGGGCTCCCGCGGGGCGGCCCGGGACGCCCGAGGTCGGCCAGGCGTGCCCGGAGCTCGCGCAGGAGGGCGGTCCAGGCGGGGTGGGCGTGGGGGTCGAGGGCAGCCAGCAGCGTCGTCGGGACCTGGAGCTCGACGATGGCCTGGCGTGCTGCCCCCCGCGGCGGCTGGTGCTCGACGCGGGGGCCGGGTGGTCGGGGTCGCCGGCGGGCGAGCAGGACGTGCCGGAGGTGGCCGTGGTCGTCGGTGAGCACGATGCGCCATTCGCCGTGCTGGGCGCGGGTGAGCAAGGCGCGGGCGTGGTGGGCCAGGACGGTGCCGTAGCCCGGGACGGTGGCGGGCATCTGGTCGAGCCCGAGCGCCGTCGTCAGGCGGAGGCGGAGCTCGCTGGTGCCGCTGCGCGGGCGCCCGGGTCCGGGGTCGGGCCCGCCGATCGTGGGTGGCGCCGCGGGTACGGGTGGGTCCGCGGCCTCGTCGTCGGGCTGTCCCGGCTCGGAGACGCCGGGCAGGTCGAGCAGGCCCTGACCTTTCGCGTCGCGCTCCCCGAGGTCCGTGTCGGAGCCGTCGCTCTCGGGGTCCGGGTCCGGGTCCGGGTCTGGGTCCGCGGGTCCATCGTCGTCGGGTCCATCGTCGTCGGGTCCACCGTCGTCCGGTCCACCGTCGTCGCCAGGGCCGTCATCGGCGTCATCGTCGGGCCTGCGGTCTTCGGACTCGTCGGACGCGGGCCGGCCGGCGGCGTCGTACTCGCTCGCGAGCAGCAGGGTGATCTGCTCGTCGTCGAGCCCGGCCACCGAGCCGTCGAGCAGTCGGCTGGCGACCTCGGCGCGGACGTCGCCGATCGGGATGCGCACCCCGAGCGCGCGGACGGCCGCGGCCACGGCGTCGCAGCGGTCCCGCATGGCCAGCCCGCGCGGGGCGCTGGTGTCACGGACCGAGAAGGTCGCGCTGCCCGACGGGTTCGCCGAGAGGATCACCCGGGTGTTCTTCACCGCGCGGGCCTCGCGGCGCTTTGCCCAGTCGGGGTCGAGCGCGGTCGCGGTGGCCTCGATGCGCCGGATGAGCTCAGCAACCGGGATCGACGGGGCCTCGGGCAGCAGGACCTGGGCGACGTGGCGGGCGTGGTCGTCGCACAGATCGCGGGTCCACTCGCAGAACCGGGCGGCCTTGGCCTCGTCGAGTCGCCCCTCCCACATCGCCTCGCCCACCGCGGGGAGCCGCGCGACGAGGTCGTCGGCGAGGTCGAGCCTGCGCGCCGACATCTGCCGCGACAGGCCCAGCGCCACCGCGACCTCGTCACCGGAGAACTCGTCGAGCACCGGCCGGCGCTCGGTGCGCCCGGCCTGGGCGCGACCGAGGTGGTGGATGCCCTCGAGCAGCCGGACGGTGCCACGGTTGTTCACCCGCGCGCAGCCGCGCACGTAGGCCGCGAGGTCCTCCCCGCTCAGCGTGTCCGGGGAGACCGACTCCAGGGCCGCGACCAGCTCCGGACCGGGCTCCAGGGCGTCGAGGTCGGCCGCCAGGCCGTCCCGCACACCCTGTTCGCTCATGTGTTCGAATCTAGCCACGACCCCCGACAGTCCCGGGGCGTCAGCAGGACCCGTAGGTCACGGGACGGTCACGATCCTGGGCGGCGCCCGAGCTCCGCGACGTCGTCGGCGGTCCAGTCCGCCGAGCGGCCGATGGACTCGCAGAAGCTCGCCCAGGTCACGGGCGGACCGTCCGGAGCGGGTGGACGGGCCCAGTACGTGACGCGCTCGTTGCGGGACCACGCCCCGGTCGCCGGGCCCGGCCGCTTGAGCAGCGCCTGCCGGTCCGCGAGCCGCCCCAGGGCGGCGGCGAAGCGCACGCTGGACGCCGTCGCCTGGCGATGGCCGAGGATCGCGTGCCCGCGGTCCGTGACGTGGGAGAGGAAGAGGTCCGGGTGCTCCTGCCGCAGCCGGTACTCGACCACGCCGTACTCGACGAACGGGTCGCCGTCGCGGACGCAGCGGAACAGGGGCTCGAGCAGCTCGTCCGTGACCCCCGCGGTGTCCGTCTCGGTGGGCCGGCGGGAGCCGGCGACCGCGGTCCAGGTCCGCGGCCCGGCGCCGCCGTGCGGGTCGTCGCAGACGTAGCTGACCATCTGCTCGGGCAGCCTCGACCAGCGCACGTCGTCGGCCCGGAAGCAGGACGGGCAGGTCTGGATCACGACCTCGATCCTGCCCGGTCACCTCCCTCTGGACCGCACCGCCGCCACGGCCCCATCCTCGGGTCGGCGAGAGGGGGGACCATGACGGCAGATTCCGAGGCGCGATCGCTGCCCGCCGTCGCCGCCACCGTGCTCGACGCGGTCGGCCACACCCCGCTGGTCCGCCTGCGCCACGTGGTGCCCGAGGACGGCGCGCAGGTGCTGGTCAAGCTCGAGGGCGCCAACCCGACGGGCAGCTACAAGGACCGGATGGCGCGCGCGATCATCGAGGGGGCCCGGCGCCGCGGCGAGCTTGCCGACGGTCGGCGCGTCGTCGAGTTCACCGGCGGCAGCACGGGGTCGTCGCTCGCGTTCGTCTGCGCGATCACCGGCCACCCGCTCTCGCTCGTCACCTCCGACGCGTTCTCCCCGGAGAAGCTGCGGACGATGCGGGCCTTCGGCGCCGACCTGACGGTCGTCCCCAGCGACGGCGGGCTGATCACCCCGGACCTGTTCGTCCGGATGCGCGCCGAGGTCGACCGGATCGTCGCCGACGAGGACGCCTTCTGGACCGACCAGTTCCACAACGCCGACGCCCTCACCGGCTACGCCGAGCTGGGCCGGGAGATCCTCGCGCAGTCCCCGGCGGTGGACGTCTTCTGCGCGGCGGTCGGCACGGCGGGGATGCTGGCCGGGGTCGCCGAGGTGCTGCACGCCGCGGGGTCGACGCGGGTGGTCGCGCTGGAGCCGGCGAGCTCACCGGTGCTCACGACCGGGGTCGCCGGGCCGCACCGCGTCGAGGGCACGGCGACCGGCATCGTCCCGCCCCTCCTGCGTCCCGGCACCCACGACGACGCCCGCGCCGTGGACGAGGACGCGGCGCGGGTCCTCGCCCGACGCCTCGCCCGCGAGGAGGGCGTCTTCGTCGGCACCTCCGCCGCGCTCAACATCGCCGGCGCCCTCGCGCTGGCCCGGGAAGTGGGACCCGGGCGCACCGTGGTCACCGTCGCCGCCGACACGGGCCTGAAGTACCTGGCCGGCGACCTCTTCGGCTGACGGTCAGCGACGGCGCCACGGCCGCGCCAGCGACCGGAAACGGGACTCTCGCTCGGCCTCGAGGCGGGCCCGCCGGGCGTGCCAGCGGCGCGCCCACTCGGGCATCTGCGCCGCCAGCAGGGCCTCGGCGTCGCCGCTGCGCAGCAGCTGGTGCGTCACCGGGTCGCCGCCGAGCTGGGAGGCGAGCGCCCGGGTCGGCAGGTCGGCGCCGTGCACCGGCACCCCGTAGCGGCGCGCGAGCGCGGCCCGCTGCTCGGCGGGGATCGCCGGGCCGGTGACGAGGAACCGCGGGTAGCCGTGCGACGCGCGCCAGCCCCGCGTGCCCTCGACGACCTGCCCCCACAGCGCCACGACGCCCAGCACCTCGAAGTCGGACGGGCCCCACTCCAGCGTCCTCGGGTCGTGCACCGCGTAGAGCCCGCACCGGCAGCGGTCGCCGGGCGGGGCGTGGTCCCGCGCGCCGCAGGTCGCGACCATCGGCCGGCGGGCCGGCCAGACGACCTGGGCGAGCGGGGCGACCAGCTCGGCGCGGCGCTGGGCACGACGTCCCACGCGCCAGGTGCGCCAGCCCAGGATCGCCTCGGGGACATCCGGGACACCGTCGAGGGTCGTCGGGGCGCCGTCGTGCCGGGAGGGTCCGGCCGGCGGCGGGTGGATCACCGCGCGGGCTCGGACCGTGGCGTCGTGACGGCGGCGTCAGCCGGCGCCGGGTGCTCGGTCTCGGGCACCGCGGGCTCGACGGGCGGGGACGCCTCGCCGGGCACGGGCGAGCTGACGGGTTCTGCGGTGAGGCGCCGACGCACGGGGCCGATGTCCATGACGGGAACGCTAGACACGCGCCCCGTCGTCGCACCAGGGAGAGGCGGACGGGCGGCGGTGAGACGCGGACGACATCACCCGCTCGGCCGCGTTGTCAGCCCGGCCCGGCGGCGACCGGGTGCCGCGGCTCGTAGAGACCGAGCCGTCCGCCGCCGGGCAGGTGGATCGCGGTCAGGCGGCCCCAGCCCTGGTCGGTCACGGGGTCGACGCCGACGCCTCGGGCGCGGAGGTCGGCCGCCGTCGCGTCGACGTCGTCGCACATCAGGTAGAGCTCGTGCTCGGGCTCGCCGTCGGTGGGGTGGACGGCGACCTCGGCGGGCGGCAGCCCGAGGATCAGCCAGCCGCCGCCGGCGTCCACGGTCCGCGTGCCGAGCAGGTCCTTCAGGAACGCGCGGTCCGCCTCCGCGTCCGCGCTGTACAGGATGGCGTGCGCTCCGGTGATCACGTCGGGACCTCCTCGTCCGCGCCGGTGGAGGAGCCAGTGTGGCCGGTCGCGCCGACTGCTCCGGACGGCTCGCCTGTACGGCGACCTCCAGGTGCGAGGCTCCCCGTGCCCGCGGCGGTCCGACCGCGAGGTCCTCGCCCGTCCGGACCAGTGACGTGCCACCCTGGCGCGACGTCATCGCCGTCGAGCGCGGGGAGCACTCCCATGAGCGACCAGACCGTCGAGCACTACGAGCGCGTCGCCGCGGACTACGACGAGCACTGGTCCTACGACCCCGACTACGTCCGGCGCTTCTCGCGGGCGATCGTCGACGCGCTGCGCCTGACCCGCTCCGACGCCATCGCCGACGTCGGCTGCGGCACCGGGCTCTACACCCGCCGCCTCGCCGCGGACGTCGAGCCCGAGCGGCCGATCCTGTGCGTCGACCCAGTGCCGGCGATGCTCGAGCGCCTGCCCGCCTCGCCGCGGCTGCAGCCGCTGGTGGCCGGCGCCGAGGACCTCGCGTCGGGGCGGGTCGCGCCTCCGGCGCCGGGGCGCCTCGACGCGATCGTCCTCAAGGAGTCGTTCCACCACGTGGCCGACCGGCGCGCGACGCTCGAGGGCCTCGCCGGGCTGCTCACCCGCCACGGCCGCATCCTCATCGTGATGCTCCCGCGGACCATCCACCACCCGCTGTTCCGCGAGGCCCACCGGCGCTTCGGGGAGCTGCAGCCCGAGCCCGCGCAGATCGTCGACATGGTCGCCGAGGTCGGCCTGCGGGCCTCGGTCAGCTACCGGACCTTCCACACCGCCATCGACCGCGAGCGCTACGTCCGGATGCTCGCCGCGCGCTACATGTCGGTGCTCGGGGAGTTCTCCGACGACGAGCTGCGCGCGGGCATCGAGCAGTTCCGCCACGCCTACCGCAACGACCCCGTCCTGCGCTTCGACGACCACTTCGCCTTCATCAAGGGCTGGGTCAGGCCCGGCTGATCGGTTGTGCACGACCGGCCCGGGTGCGAGAGTGGTCGCGATCACGCCGCCGATCCACCACAGCACCGGCGGTGACAGCGGAGGGGAACGTCCATGCCCGAGCAGTCCCTGTACGAGCGCCTCGGCGGCGCCTACGGCATCGCCGGCGCCGTCGACGTCCTGGTCGACCGGCTCTTCGCGAACGCCGCGGTGAACGCCAACCCGGCGGTGCACGCCCACCACGGCGTCCCCGCCAACGCGCCGGGCTACAAGTTCCTCGTCACCGCCTGGTCGATCGAGGCCACCGGCGGACCGAAGTGCTACATCGGCGAGGACATGGTCAAGGCCCACGACGAGCTCTCCATCGACCAGGCGGGCTTCGACGCGGTGAAGATGGAGATCGCCGCGACCCTGAACTTCCTCGGCGTCCCCGGCGCCGAGCACGACGAGTTCATGGAGATCATCGAGAGCTACCGGCCCCAGGTGGTCCAGGCGGCCTGATCCCCGCCGCCGATCGACCGCCGAGGTGGCGGGTGACCTCGACCGCGGTGCGCCCGACGACCGCGGCGAGGTCGGCGAAGTCGGTGCCGCAGGGCGACGCGCACTGGTGCGGGAACGTCACGCTGATCGCGGCGACGGCCTCGCCGCCGGCGCCGTGGACCGCGCGGGCGACCGACGCGTAGCCGCGGCTGACCTCGCCGTCCTCGACCGACCAGCCGCGCCGGGCCTCGGCGGCGAGCACCGCGGACAGCGCGCGCAGTGACGTCGGCCCGCGGTCGGTGCGCCGCGTCGGGGGCCCGGCGCCGGCGAGCAGTGCCCGGCGCTGGGCGGGCGCGAGCCCGGCGAGGACGGCCCGCCCCGACGCGGTGAGGTGCGCGGGGAGGCGGACGCCGACCGCGGTCACCAGCGTCTGCGGCCGCGGCGGGCGTTCGCGCACCAGGTAGAGCAGCTCGCGGCCGTCGAGCACGCCGAGGTGGACGTCGTGGCCGACGCGGTGGGCGAGGCGGCGCAGCGACGGTCCGGCGACCTCGTCGAGCGGGTGGTGGCGCAGGTAGGCCGTGCCGACCTCGAAGGCGCCGATCCCGACGGCCCAGCGGGCGGTGTCGGGCAGGTGCGCGACGACGCCGGCGGCCTCGAGCTCGGTGAGCAGGTGGTAGGTCGTCGAGCGGGGCAGGCCGAGGCGGGCCGCGAGCGTCGCCGCCGTGAGGGGCTCGCCGGCCGCGAGCAGGCGCAGGATCGCGAGCCCACGACGCAACCCCGGGACCCCGGCCACGTCCGGGAGTCTCGTATCCGAGACAGCAGGACGCCAGCGGGTCTGTCCGGGACGACGGCCGAGCGCTGCACTGTCACCCATGCCAGCAGCACGGGGACCGACGATGACCGCGCGGACGTGGGGCGCCGAGGGCGCGCTGCGGATGCTCGACAACAACCTCGACCCCGAGGTGGCCGAGCGGCCCGAGGACCTCGTGGTCTACGGCGGCACCGGCCGGGCCGCCCGCGACCACGCGAGCCTCGCCGCGATCCGCCGCTGCCTGGTCGACCTCGCGCCCGACGAGACCCTGCTCGTCCAGTCCGGGCGTCCCGTCGGCGTGTTCACCACGCACGAGTGGGCGCCGCGGGTGCTGCTGGCGAACTCGAACCTCGTCGGCGACTGGGCCACCTGGCCGGAGTTCCGCCGCCTCGAGCACCTCGGCCTGACGATGTACGGCCAGATGACCGCCGGGTCGTGGATCTACATCGGCAGCCAGGGGATCCTCCAGGGCACCTACGAGACGTTCGCCGCCGTCGCCCGCCCCCGCGGTGGCTCGCTCGCCGGGACCCTCACGCTGACCGCCGGGCTCGGCGGCATGGGCGGCGCGCAGCCGCTCGCGGTGACGATGAACGGCGGCGCCGCGCTCGTCGTCGAGGCCGACCCCGCCCGCGCGCACCGCCGGGTGGCCGGCGGCTACCTCGACGAGGTCGCCGCCGACCTCGACGCGGCGCTGCGCCGGGTGGAGGCGGCGCGCGCGGCGCGGGAGCCGCTCTCCGTGGGTGTCGTCGGCAACGCCGCCGAGCTGCTGCCCGCGATCCGCCGCCGCGGCGCGCCGGTCGACGTCGTCACCGACCAGACCTCGGCGCACGACCCGCTGTCCTACCTGCCGATCGGCGTCGACCTCGCCGACTGGGCCGAGTACGCCCGCGCCAAGCCCGACGAGTTCACCGACCGCGCCCGCGCCTCGATGGGCACGCACGTCGAGGCGATGCTGGGGTTCCTCGACGACGGCGCGGAGGTCTTCGACTACGGCAACTCGATCCGCGCCGAGGCCCGGCTCGCCGGCGTCGAGCGCGCGTTCGACATCCCCGGCTTCGTGCCCGCCTACATCCGCCCGCTGTTCTGCGAGGGCCGCGGGCCGTTCCGCTGGGCGGCGCTGTCCGGCGACCCCGCCGACATCGCCGCCACCGACCGCGCGGTGCTCGACCTCTTCGGCGACGACGAACCCCTCGCGCGCTGGATGCGCCTGGCGGGGGAGAAGGTGCGCCACCAGGGGCTGCCCGCGCGCATCTGCTGGCTCGGCTACGGCGAGCGGCACCGGGCGGGGGAGCGCTTCAACGACATGGTCGCCTCCGGCGAGCTCGCCGCACCCGTCGTCATCGGCCGCGACCACCTCGACGCCGGCAGCGTCGCCTCGCCCCACCGCGAGACCGAGGCGATGGCCGACGGCTCCGACGCGATCGCCGACTGGCCGCTGCTCAACGCCCTGCTCAACACCGCGTCCGGCGCGAGCTGGGTGTCGCTGCACCACGGCGGCGGGGTCGGCATCGGGCGCTCGATCCACGCCGGGCAGGTGTGCGTCGCCGACGGGTCGGCGCTCGCGCGGGAGAAGATCACCCGGGTGCTGACCAACGACCCCGGCACCGGCGTCGTCCGCCACGCCGACGCCGGCTACGCCCGCGCCCTCGAGGTCGCCGACGAGCGCGGCGTGCGGATCCCGCTGCGGGAGGGGTCGTGAGGCTCCTCGACGACATCGCCGACGTCGGCCGCGACGCGCGCCGGGGCGGCTGGTCGCGCCACCTCGGCGACGAGGCCGAGGCGACGCTGCGGGAGTGGTTCACCGAGCAGGCGGCGCGCCGCGGGCTGGTGGTGGAGATCGACGGCAACCGGAACGTCTGGGCGTGGTGGGGCCCGCCCGGCCCCGACGCCGTGGTCACGGGCAGCCACCTCGACTCGGTGCCCGGCGGCGGTGCCTACGACGGTCCGCTCGGGGTGGCCTCGGCGCTCGCCGCCGTCGACGAGCTGCGGCGCCGCGGTGTCGCGCCGCGCCGCCCCGTGGCCGTCGTCGTGTTCGCCGAGGAGGAGGGCGGGCGCTTCGGCGTCCCGTGCCTGGGCTCGCGCCTGCTCACCGGCTCGCTCGACCCCGACACGGCGCGCGGGCTCCGCGACCCCGACGGCGTCACGCTGGCCGAGGCGCTGGGCGCCGACGCGGCGCGGCTCGGTCCGGACCCCGAACGCCTCGCCCGGATCGGGTGCTTCGTCGAGCTGCACGTCGAGCAGGGCCGCGCCCTGGCGCCGCGCGGCGAGGCCCTGGCCGTGGGGTCGACGATCGTCGCCCACGGCCGCTGGCGGCTGTCGTTCCTCGGGCGCGCCGACCACGCCGGCACCACCCGCCTCGACGACCGCCGCGACCCCATGGTCCCGGCGGCCGCGACGGTGCTCGCCGCGCGCGCGGCCATGACGCACCACGGCGACGAGGCCCGCGCCACGGTGGGGCGCCTGCACGCCGTCCCCGGCGGCACCAACGTCGTCGCCTCCCGCGTGGACCTCTGGCTCGACGCGCGCGGGCCGCTGCCGCAGGCGCTCGTGGACGACGTCGCCGCCGCCGCACACGCCGCCGCGGCGGACGAGGGGTGCACGGTGGAGCTCCGCGCGGAGTCGGTGTCGGGCGCGGTCACCCTCGACGCCGGGCTCGCCGACACGCTCGCCACGATCACCGGGGCCGGGCGCCTGCCCACCGCCGCGGGCCACGACGCCGGCGTCCTCGCCGCGTACGTGCCGACCGGGATGCTGCACGTCCGCAACCCCACCGGCGTGAGCCACGCCCCCGACGAGCACGCCGAGGACGCGGACGTCGCGGCGGGCGTGCGGGCGCTGGCCGACGTGCTGGAGGCGCTGTGTCGGTGATCCTCTGGTGCGAGCGGGCCTGGCTGCCCGGCGGTCCGGCCGGGGCGGTGGCCCTGGAGCTGGTGAACGGGCGCATCGTCGACGTCACCCCCGACGCCCCGAGACGGGGCACCGTGCTGCCCGGGCTCACCGTCCCGGGCCTCGTCAACCGGCACTCGCACGCCTTCCACCGCGCGCTGCGCGGCCGCCCCGCACGGGCCGCGGACTCGTTCTGGAGCTGGCGCGAGGGCATGTACCGCGTCGCCGCGGCGCTCGACCCGGACCGCTACCGCCGCCTCGCCACCGCCGTGTACGCCGAGATGGCGCTCGCCGGCCACACCGCGGTCACCGAGTTCCACTACCTGCACCACGCCCCCGGCGGGCGCCCGTACGCCGACCCGGTCGCGATGGACCGCGCGCTGGTCGAGGCCGCTGCGGCCGCGGGGCTGCGGATCACGCTGCTCGACACCTGCTATCTCGCCGCCGGGTTCGACCGCCCGCCCGAGGGCGTCCAGCACCGCTTCGCCGACGCCGACGTGGACGCCTGGGCGGAGCGCGCGACGCTGGTCGCGAAGCTCGACGACGGCGCCAGCGATCGTTGTGGCAGCGTCCGCGTCGGTGCCGCCGTCCACTCGGTGCGGGCGGTGCCGCGCGAGGCGCTGGGGACGGTGGCGGCGTGGGCGGGTGAGCGGCCCCTGCACGTCCACCTCTCCGAGCAGCCCGCCGAGAACGCCGCCTGCCTCGCCGCCCACGGCCTGACCCCGACGGCGCTGCTCCACGACGCCGGCGCCCTCGGGCCCGCCACCACCGCGGTGCACGCCACCCACCTGACCGGCGACGACGTCGGCGTCCTCGCCCGCACCGGCACCGGGGCGTGCTTCTGCCCGACCACCGAGCGCGACCTGGGCGACGGCATCGGCCCGGCCGGGGCGCTGGCCGCCGCCGGGGTGGCGCTGAGCCTGGGCAGCGACAGCCACGCGGTGATCGACCCGTTCGAGGAGATGCGCGCCCTGGAGATGCACGAGCGCCTGGCGCACGGCGTGCGCGAGCGCTTCACGCCCGCCGAGCTGCTCGCCGCCGGGACGGACGGGGGCGCGATCTCCCCTGGAGCCCCGGCCGACCTCGTCACGCTCGACACCGCCTCCGTGCGCACCGCCGGCGCCCGACCGGACGGGGTCCCGCTCGCGGCGGCGGCGCCCGACGTCCGCGAGGTCCGGGTCGGCGGCCGCGTCGTCGTCCGCGACGGGGTCCACCAGCTCGTCGAGCGCCCCGCCGCGGACCTCGCTGCCGAGATCGCGGCGGTGCACGCATGAGCCTGGTGATCACCGGGATCGGCGAGCTCACCACCCACGCCGACGAGGAGCCGCGGGACGGGCCCTTCGCGGTCGTCGTCGAGGGCGACCGCGTCGCCTGGACCGGGCGGGCCCGGGACGCGCCGCCCGCCGACACCGCCGTCGACGTCGACGGCCGCGCGGTGCTGCCCGGCTGGGTCGACAGCCACACCCACCTCGTCTTCGCCGGCGACCGGGGCGAGGAGTTCGGGCAGCGCGTCGCCGGCCGGCCCTACAAGCCGGGCGGGATACAGACCACCGTCGACGCCACCCGCGCCGCCCCGGACGCCGACCTCGCCGCCCGGCTGCGCCGCCACGTCGACGAGGCCGCCCGGCAGGGCACCACCTGCCTGGAGACCAAGACCGGCTACGGGCTCACGGTCGCCGACGAGGTCCGCGCGGCCCGCATCGCCGCCGGGACCACCGGCGTCGACGAGGTCACCTTCCTCGGCGCCCACCTCACCCCGACCGGCACGACCACGCCGGACTACCTCGACCTCGTCTGCGGCCCGATGCTCGTCGCCGTCGCCGGGCACGTGCGGTGGATCGACGTGTTCTGCGAGGACGGCGCGTTCGACGCCGATGCCGCTGCCCGGGTGCTCGCCGCCGGCGCCGCGCGCGGGCTGGGCGGGCGCGTGCACGGCAACCAGCTGGGTCCCGGGCCCGGGGTCGCCGTCGCCGTGGCGGGCGGGGCCGCGTCGGTCGACCACGCCACGCACCTCACCGACGACGACGTCGAGGCCCTGGCCGCCTCGGACACGGTCGCGACCCTGCTGCCCGCCTGCGACCTCTCCACCGGCCAGCCCCCGCCGCCGGCCCGGCGCCTCGTCGACGCGGGCGCGACCGTGGCGCTGGCCAGCAACGCCAACCCCGGGAGCTGCTACACCACCTCCATGGCGCTCTGCGTGGCCCTCGCCGTCCTGCGGTCGGGGCTGTCGGTGCCCGAGGCGATCCGGGCCGCGACCCTCGGCGGCGCCCGCGCCCTGCGCCGCGACGACGTCGGCCACCTCCGGGTCGGGGCCCGCGCCGACCTGCACGTCCTCGACGCCCCGACCGTCGTGCACCTGGCCCAGCGCCCCGGCGTCCCGCTGACCGCGGCGGTGTGGCGCGCCGGGCGCCGCGTCCCGGCCCGCCGTCCCGTCCCCGAGGAGGTCCGCTCGTGAGCACCGACAGCCCGGTCCGCCCGGATCTCGCGGCGATCGAGGGCCGCCCGCCCCTGTGGCTCGGCGGGACGTCGCTGACCGCTCGGACCGTCGCCGCGATCGCGCGGACGCCCGGGCCGGTCGACCTGCACCTCGACCGCGCCGCGCTCGCCCGCGTGGAGCGCGCCGCCCGGCTGGGCGCGGACCTCAGCACCCGCCGGGCCGTCTACGGGCGCACCACAGGGGTCGGCGCCAACCGCGACGAGACCGCGGTCGCCGAGGACGCGGGCCACGGCCTGCGCCTGCTGCGCAGCCACTCCGGGGGCGCCGGCGACCGGCTCGACGCCGACCTCGTGCGCGCGGCGCTCGTCATCCGGCTCAACCAGCTCCTCGCCGGCCGGTCGGGGGTCTCGCCGGCGCTCGTGCGCGCGCTGGCCGGCGCGGTCGCCGCCGACGCCCTGCCCGTCGTGCACCGCCTCGGCGCGATCGGGACGGGCGACCTCGCGCCGCTCGCCCAGATCGCGCTGGCACTCGCGGGGGAGGGCGCGTGGGACACGGTCCCGCCGGACCACCGCTCCGTCCCCGTCGACGCCGGCGACGCGCTGGCGTTCGTCTCGAGCAACGCGGTGACGCTCGCCGAGGCCGCGCTCGCCGCGGGCACCCTCGACGTCGTCCTGGCCGCGAGCCACGCGGTCGCGGCGCTGTCGTACCTCGCGCTCGACGGCAGCCCCGAGGCGTACGCCGACCCGGTGCACCGGGCCCGCCCGCACCCCGGCCAGATGCGCTGCGCCCAGCGGATGCGCCACCTGCTCGGCATGGAGCGCACCCCGCCCAAGGGCCGCCGCATCCAGGACCCGTTCGGCCTGCGCGCGTTCCCGCAGGTCAACGGGCCCGCGATCGACGCGCTGGACACGCTGCACCGCGTGCTCGACGTCGAGATCGACGCGGGCGCGGAGAACCCGATGATCGCCGTCGCCGAGGACGACGCCTACCACCACGCGCACTTCCACACCGCCTACGTGGCGGGCGCGCTCGACCACGTCCGTGCGTGCGTGCACGGGGTCGCCGAGCTGTCCGCGGCCCGCCTCGGCGACCTCGTCGAGCCCGAGCAGACGGGCCTGCGGGCGTTCCTCGCCGACGGCCCGCCCGGCAGCTCCGGGGTGATGATCCTCGAGTACATGAGCCACGACGCGCTCGCCGCCCTGCGCCAGGCCGCGCTGCCGGTGACGCTGGGGAGCGCGGTCGTCTCGCGCGGGCTCGAGGACCACGCGAGCTTCTCGACCCAGGCCGCGCGCGCCACCGCCGAGGTCGCGACCGCCTACACGCGGGTGCTGGCGTGCGAGCTGGTCGCGGCGGTCCGCGCCCTGCGCCTGCGCCGCCGTGAGGGGTGGCCGACGGCGGCGGACGGGCCCGTGCCGGTGGAGGAGGCCCTGGCGCGCGCCGAGGAGGTCCTCGACCCCCGCACCGAGGACCGCCCGCTCACCGACGACGTCGACATCGCGGTCGACCTCGTGCGCGACCCCACCTGGGCGCAGGTCTGATCCGGGGCTGTCCGAGCGCCGTCCTCCCGCCCTGGGAGTATCGACTGGGCTGTTCGGCGGTACCGCTCACCGGTTCGGTACTGGTGGGTGCAGCGCATCGCTCTCCGTGTCGGCATCATGTCCTCGCCGAACGGACAGCGATCGCGCGGAGGTGACAGCGCTGACGGCCTCGCGCGACGTCGGCGGGCTCGAGCACCCCGCCTTCTTCTACGCCGACGACGACTCCTACGTCGCCGGCACCGTCCCGTTCCTGCGCGAGGGACTGGACGCCGGCGAGCCGGTGATGATGGCGGCGCCGCCGTCCCGGCTCGACCTCGTGGCCGACGCCCTGGGTCCGGCGGCGTTCGACGTGGCGATGCACGACATGACCGTCGCGGGCCGCAACCCGGGACGGATCATCGCCGGGGTGTTGCGCGCGTTCATCGACGAGCACGCCGGCGCCGGGCGCGTGCGCGTCATCGGCGAGCCGATCTGGGCGGGGCGCAGCCCGGCCGAGTACGCCGCGGCGGTGCAGCACGAGGCCCTCATCAACACCGCGCTCGGCGACCGCCCGGCCACGGTGCTCTGCCCGTACGACACGACCGCGCTCGCGCCGGCCGCCCTCGCCGACGCCGAGCGGACCCACCCCGTGCTCCTCGAGCACGGGGTGAGCACGGCGAGCACGCGCTACGCCGACCCCGCGGAGTTCGCCCAGTGGATGAGCGGGCCGCTGGCCGAGGACGACGGCGAGCTCGGCGAGACGCTGGTGTTCGACGCGCCCACCGGCCCGCGCACCGTCCGCCTCGCGGTCGCCGAGCACGCCCGGCGCGCCGGCCTCGCGCCGGACCGGACCGCCGACCTGTGCCTGGCCGCCTACGAGATCGCCGTCAACACCGTCGTGCACACGGGCCGCCCCGGGCTGCTGACGCTGTGGACGCGCAAGGCCGACGCGCGCGAGCCGGCCGCGGTGGTGTGCGAGGTGCAGGACAGCGGCTGGATCGCCGACCCTCTCGTCGGGCGCCACGCCGGGGGGCCCGCCGACGGGCGGGGGTACGGACTGCGCCTGGTGCACCAGCTCTGCGACCTCGTCCAGGTGCACAGCGACCCGGCCGCCGGCACGACGGTGCGGATGACCATGAACCTGCCCGGCGGGGAGTGGGCGGCTCCCCGGGGTGGGTAAGTTGCCGCCGTGTTCACCGAGCAGGACGAACGACTGCGCGACTTCCTGGCCACCGGACGGCGGTTCGCCGCCGCCTCGAGCGTCGAGGAGACGCTGCAGCTCATCCTGACCTCGGCCGTCGACACCTCACCGGCCACCGACCTCGCCGGCGTCCTCCTGCTCGAGGGGCGCGGGAAGATCACCTCGCCGGCCACGACGGACGAGGTCGTCAACCAGCTCGACCAGGTGCAGGCCTCGTACAACGAGGGCCCGTGCGTCGAGTCGATCTACGACCAGGAGATCGTCCTCGTCGAGGACTTCGCGGAGGACCTCGAGCGCTGGCCCCACTTCGCCCGGGCCGCCCTCGACCACGACGTGCACAGCTCGCTGTCGTTCCAGCTCTACAGCGAGGGCAACCGGGCCGGCTCGCTCAACCTCTTCAGCCACCGCAAGCACGCGTTCGGCGAGGACGACCGCGTCATGGGCGCCCTCTTCGCCAACCAGGCCGGCCTCGCGCTGCGCGGGGCCCAGCGCGTCGCCCAGCTCGACCACGCCGTCGCCTCGCGCGGGGTGATCGGCACCGCCAAGGGCATCCTCATGGAGCGCTTCGGCATCGGCGACGACGAGGCGTTCCAGCGCCTGGTGCGCAGCTCGCAGGACACGAACATCAAGCTGGTGGACGTGGCCCGGTGGCTGGTGGACGAGACGAGCCCGAAGAGCGCGGACTGACGCGCCTCGGGACAGCGCCTCAGGACACCGCCTCGGGCGCCACCGCCTCGGCGGTGAGCGTCCCCGCGCGGTCCCGCTCGCGCAGCACCGTCTTCTGCACCTTGCCGGTGGCGTTGCGGGGGAGCTGGTCCACCACCGCGATGCGGCGCGGGCGTTTGTAGCGGGCGAGGTGCTCGCGGCAGTGGTCGTCGATCGCCTCGGCGGTGGGCGGGTCGGCCGGGTCGCGCGGCACGATCACGGCGAGCGGGGTCTCGCCCCACCGCTCGTCGGCGACGCCGATGAGAGCGACGTCGGCGACCTGTGGGTGGCCGGCCAGGACGTTCTCGACCTCGGCGCAGTAGATGTTCTCGCCGCCCGAGATGATCATGTCCTTCTTGCGGTCGACCACGTAGTAGTAGCCGTCCGGGTCCTGGCGGACGAGGTCGCCCGAGTGGAACCAGCCGCCGCGGAACGCCTCGGCGGTCTCGTCGGGCTTGTTCCAGTAGCCCGACATCACCAGCGGCCCGCGGTAGACGATCTCGCCGACCTCGCCCGGTGCGACGTCGCGCATGTCGTCGTCCACCACCCGGACCTCGACGTTGATCATCGGCGTCCCGACCGAGCCGATCTTGCGGACCGCGTCCTCGCCGCGCAGGGTCGTGGTCACCGGACTGCACTCGGTCTGGCCGAACGAGGTGACGATCTCGGCGTCGGGGAACGTGTCGATCATCGTGCGGAGCAGCGCGTCCGAGGCGGGCGCCGCCCCCCACGAGCACTTCCGCAGGGCCGAGAGGTCGCGGTCCCGCGCGCCCACGCGGTCGCAGATCGCCGCCCACTGCGCGGGGACGAAGAAGCACGCGGTGACCCGCTCGCGCTCCAGGGTCGCGAGCATGCCGTCGGGGTCGAAGCCGGTCGACGGCGGGACGACGGTGACGCCGCCCGCGAACAGCGAGGGCAGGAAGCCCGCGACGCCGGCGATGTGGACGAGCGGGGTGCCCGAGAGCCAGACGCCCGGCCCGCCGGGTCCGCCGAGGTGCATGGTCGTCGAGAAGGCGTGCAGGAACAGGTTGCGATGGGTCAGCATCGCGCCCTTCGGCGCCCCGGTGGTGCCGGAGGTGTACATGATGAACGCGGTGGCGTCGTCGCCGACGGCGAGCTCGCGGTAGGCGGGGTCGGCGGCGGCCAGGACGTCCTCGAGGTCGCCGCCGATCGTGATCGTGCGCCGGACCCCGGGCGCGTCGGGCAGGGCGTCGCGCAGCAGGGCCTCCGTGGCGGCGTCGGCCACCGCGACCACCGCGCCCGAGTCGACCAGGGCGTAGGCGACCTCCTTCGCGACCAGCCGGAAGTTGACCGGCACGCAGATCGCGCCCGCGCGCAGCACCGCGAGGTAGGTCTCGAGCAGGTCCGCGGAGTTGAGGCCTAGCACCGCGACCCGGTCGCCCGGCTCGACGCCCTCGGCGGTCAGCGCGTTCGCCAGCCGCGTGATGCGGTCGTCGGAGCGTGCGTAGGTCCGACGCACACCGCTGCCGGCGTCGACGAGGAACTCCGCCTCCGGCGTCACCCGCGCCCAGCGCGCCGCGATGTCGCTGAGCGTCATGCCCCGGCCGGTGATCGACGCCGTCGTCATGGGTCACTCGTAGGTCCCGGCGAGCGACCGCGTCAAGGGTCGCCGGCGAGAGGGACGTTCGGCAGGCGACCGCAGCTGTCGATCATGCGGAAGGTGCTGGTCGGCGCGGGGCCGGTCCCCGGCGTCGGGGTGGCGGGAGATCAGGGGCGCTCGGTGCACCCCGGGCGCCCGGCGCGGGGCGATGAGGTGCCCGTGATCTCCGGGACGGCGTCCGGAACAGCGCCACGGCGCCCGCCCCGTTCCGGCGAGGGGTGCCCCTCGCCCGTCCATCCGAGCGAAGGTGCCCCCGCTCGGAACACGGCGGGCGCGAGCGCGCGCGACCCCTGGCCGCGGCACGCCCCGCAGCGGTAGGAACACCTCGTGAGCCGGATCAACGACGTGGGCGGGATGGTCGGCTTCCCGCCGATCGTCGAGGAGCCCGACGAACCGCGGTTCCACGCCGACTGGGAGGCGCACGTCGTCGCGCTCAACGGGGCCCTGCTGCGCCGGGGCGTCTACAACCTCGACGAGTTCCGCGACGCCATCGAGCGCATCCCGCCGGGGGAGTACCTGGCCGCGTCGTACTACGAGAAGTGGTTCCGCGCGATCACCACGCTGCTCGCGGAGAAGGGCGTCGCCACCCCCGAGGAGCTCTCCGGTGACTGACCGTTACGCCCCCGGTGACCGGGTCCGCACCCGCGTCGCCGACCCGACCCACCACACCCGCCTGCCCCGCTACGCCCGGGGCGCGCGCGGCGAGATCGTCTCGACGGCCGGGCACCACCCGCTCGCCGACGACCGCGCCCGCGGCCTCGACTCCGACCCGCGCGCCGTCTACCACGTGCGGTTCGCCGCCCGTGACCTCTTCGGGGCCGGCGACCACGCGGTGGTCGTCGAGCTGTGGGAGGACTACCTCGAACCCGACGGGAGCACACCGTGAGCGACGACCACGCGAGTTCCCCGGTCGCGGCCCGCGTCCGGCACGTCGAGGCGCTGCTCGAGCGGCGCGGGGCTGCTCGAGCCCGACGAGATCGACGAGCGCATCGACGCCCTGACCGCGGGCGGGACGCCGGCGCACGGGGCCGCGGTGGTGGCGCGGGCGTGGGTCGACCCGGCGTTCCGGGAGCGCCTCCTCGCCGACGGCAACGCGGCGATCGCCGAGCTCGGGTACTCGATGGGCGGGGCGCTGCAGGAGCAGAAGCTGACGGTGGTCGCGAACGACGCCGACGAGCACCACGTCGTCGTCTGCACGCTCTGCTCCTGCTACCCGATCGCGCTGCTCGGTCCGTCGCCTGGCTGGTACAAGAGCGAGGCGTACCGGTCGCGGGTGGTGCGCGAGCCCCGTGCGGTGCTGCAGGAGTTCGGCCTCGAGCTGCCCGCCTCGACGCGCATCACGGTGTGGGACGCGAGCGCCGAGTCGCGCTACCTGGTGCTGCCGCGCCGTCCCGCCGGCACGGGGGACCGGTCCGAGGAGCAGCTCGCCGGGCTGGTGACCCGCAAGGGCCTGATCGGCACGGCCGCGGTCTGACGGATCGGGGGCGGTGACCCCTCTGTTACCGTGGCCCGCGCGTTGCTGTCTTCTTTTCCTCGCTGTGCTCGAGCCTCGTGGATCAGTCGATGTTCGCTCGCACAGATGCACCAACGGAAAGAGGATTCATGGCCGACGGCACCGTCAAGTGGTTCAACTCCGAGAAGGGGTTCGGCTTCATCGCCCCCGACGACGGCGGGAAGGACATCTTCGTCCACTACTCCGCCATCCAGGGCGGCGGCTTCCGCTCCCTCGAGGAGAACCAGCGGGTCACCTTCGAGTGGAGCCAGGGCCAGAAGGGCCCCCAGGCGGACTCGGTCCAGGCTCTCTGAGACACCTCCGGCGGTGGTCCCGCGGCACCTCGCCGCGGGACCGCCGCCCCGGGGTCACGCGTCGAGCGTGATCCGCGACGTCGCCACCGCGAGCAGCGCGAACAGCGTCGCAGCGACGACACCGACCAGGTGCACGCTGCCGGTGAACGCCTCGTGCGCGGCGGCCAGCAGCTCGCCGGCCTGCGGCGCGGGCAGCGCCCGAGCGGCGGCCGCGGCCCCGCTGACCGTCTCCCGCGCGGCACCGTCGACACCGCGCATCGCCCCGCGGTACGACGCCGCGGCGAGCGTGCCGAGCAGGGCGAGCCCGAGCGCGCCGCCGAGGTAGTTGCCGGTCTCCGCCAGCGACGCCGCCGCGCCCGCCCGCGAGGGCGGGACCGCGCCCACGATCGCCCCGATCCCCCGCGTGAACAGCGGGCCGGTGCCGAGCGCGAGCACCGTGACCGCGCCGACGGCGATCGGCGCGCCGCCCCCCGGGGGGCGTGAGCACGAGCAGCAGGGCGCCGAGCGCGGAGAGCGCCAGCCCGCCCGCGATCGCGACGTGCGGGCGCGCCCGCCGCACGATCACCGGCGTGAGCAGCGTCCCGGCCGCGACGCCGAGCCCATCGGCGCGAACCACAGCGCCGACGCGACGGGGGAGTACCCGAGCACGGCCTGCAGGTACTGGGTGACGAGCATGCCGGTGCCGGCCATCGCGACGCCGGCGCCGACGAGTGCCGCGAGCAGCACGGTCACCCGGTGCCGCCGGACCAGGGCGAGGTCGAGCAGCGGGCGCTCGAGGTGCAGCTGCCGGCGCACGAACACCACGCCGCCGGCGACGCCCGCGACGATCGCCGGCACGGCGACGGCCGGCGGCGCCGTGCCCGTCGCCGCCACCTTGATCCCCCACACGACCGGCAGCACGGCGAGCAGGGACAGCACGACGCTCGCGAGGTCGAGCCGTCCCGAGCCGTCGCCGGTGCCCGCCGGCAGCACGAACGGGCCGGCCGCGAGCAGTGCGAGCATCACGGGCACGGCCAGCAGGAACACGCTGCCCCACCAGAAGTGCCCGAGCAGCACCCCGCCCAACACAGGCCCGAGCGCGGCGCCCGCGAACTGGCACGTCGCCCAGATCGCGATCGCGACGCCGCGCTGCCGCTCGTCGCCGAACAGGGCGGTGATCAGCGCGAGCGTCGCCGGCCGCCAGCCCCCACCACGGCGAGCGCCGGGCCGTCAGGGAGGTCGTCAGGGGGATCGTCATGGCCACGAGTCGGGGCACGATGCGGGGACCTCGACACCGATCCGATGTGACCACGCTCACAGCACAAGGATGTCGAGGGGCCCGTCGCCTGCTCCGACCTGCTCCCGACCGTCACATCGAGGAGGAGCCATGAAGTACCTGCTGATCATCCAGATGAACCCCGAGGTCTGGGAGTCGCTCTCGGAGGCCGAGCGGAACGACATCGCCGGCGGCCAGGAGGGGTTCATGGAGACGATCACGAAAACGGGCGAGATGGTCGGCACCCACGCCCTGGCCGACCCCTCGCAGAGCGCCGTGGTCCGCGGCCGGCCGGGCGCGGTCACCGTCACCGACGGCCCGTTCCTGGAGGCCAAGGAGTACATGGGCGGCTTCTACGTCGTCGACTGCGAGAGCGCGGAGCGCGCCCACGAGCTCGCCGCGATGATCCCGGGCACCGACCACCTGCCGGTCGAGGTCCGGCCGGTGATCTTCACGGCCGGCTACGGCCTGGGGGAACCGGACAGCCCGTGACCGCCGACGGTGGCGTCGACCGCGCCGTCGAGGACCTGCTGCGCACCGGTGCGCCGCAGGTCCTCGGCGCGCTGGTCCGCCGGCACGGCCAGTTCGCGCTCTGCGAGGACGCGGTCCAGGAGGCGCTGCTCGCCGCCGCGACGGCCTGGCCGCGCGACGGGATCCCGGACGAGCCGGTCGGCTGGCTGGTCACGGTGGCCGGACGCCGGCTCACCGACCTCCAGCGCACCGAGCAGGCGCGCCGCCGGCGGGAGGACGCGCTGGCGGTGCGGGAGCGGGTCGACGAGCCGGCGCCGCCGAGCAGCGACGGCGACCCGGCCGACGACACCCTCGAGCTGCTGCTGCTCTGCGCCCACCCCGCCCTCTCCGAGCCCAGCCGGATCGCGCTGACCCTGCGCGCGGTCGGCGGCCTGCGGACCAGCGAGATCGCCCGCGCGTTCCTCGTCCCCGAGACGACGATGGCCCAGCGCATCAGGCGGGCCAAGGCGACGATCGGCGAGGCCGGGCCGAGCGCCGTCGCGACCGACCGCCACGCGCGCCTGGCCAGCGCCCTGCACGTCCTCTACGTGGTCTTCGACGAGGGCTACACGGCCACCGCGGGGCCGTCGCTGACCCGGGTCGACCTCACCGCGGAGGCGATCCGGCTCGTGCGGCGGCTGCAGCGCCTGCTGCCCGACGACGCGGAGATCGCGGGGCTGCTCGCGCTGATGCTGCTCACCGACGCCCGGCGCGAGGCCCGGGTCGGGTCGGACGGGCGGCTGCTGACGACCGCCGAGCAGGACCGGGCGCGCTGGGACCACGGCGCGATCGCCGAGGCGACCGCGCTGCTCGAGCGCACCCTGGCCGCCGGCCCGCTCGGCCCCTACCAGCTGCAGGCCGCGATCGCCGCCGTCCACGCGGAGGCGCCGACGGACGCCGACACCGACTGGGCGCAGATCGTCGTGCTCTACGGCCTGCTCGAGCGCCGGACCGACAACCCCGTCGTCACCCTCAACCGCGCGGTCGCGGTCGGTATGGCGCAGGGGCCGCGGGCCGGGCTCGACGTCCTCGACACCGTCGCCGACGACCCCCGCCTGCGCCGCAGCCACCGACCCGACGCCGTGCGCGGCCACCTCCTCGAGCGCCTCGGCGACCACGCCGGCGCCCGCGAGCACTACCGGCGAGCCGCCCGCGCCGCCCTCAACCAGGCCGAGAAGCGCTACCTGGAGGAGCGCGCGTCACGAACGTCCCCTCCGCGCCCCGAACTCGATTAGCGTTGACAACGATGAGCGAGCAAACGGCGCTGCGGACCGGGGCGGGGGCCGTCGCGATCACCACCGCCACCGTGCTCCCGGTGTTCCTCCTGGGGGCGCTGTCGGTGCAGATCGGCGCCGACCTCGGGTTCGACCCGGCCGCGCTGGGCCTGGTCGTCTCGGCGTACTTCGGGGTGTCGGCGCTGGTGTCGCTGCCGGTCGGGAAGCTGGTCGAGAAGCTCGGCTCCCGGCTGACGAGCCGGATCGGCCTGGTCGGCGCCGCGGTCGCGATGCTGCTGACCGCCGTCCTCGGCCAGAGCTTCACCGCGGTCGTGGTGCTGGTGCTCGTCGGGGCGTGGACGAACGTCATGGGCCAGCTCGCCACCAACCTCACCCTCGCCCGCGCGATGCCGCCCGGGCGCCTCGGGCTGTCGTTCGGGGTCAAGCAGGCCTGCGTCCCGCTGGCGACCCTGCTCGCGGGCCTCGCCGTCCCGACCGTCGGGCTCACGATCGGCTGGCGCTGGGCCTACGTGATCGGCGCCGGGCTCGCCCTGGCCGCCCTGGTGGTGGCGCCGCGGGGCTCGGGACGCGGCGAGCGCTCCACCGACAGCACCGCCGAGCGGGCGACCGGCGCGCTGGCGGTGATCGGGGTCGCGGCCGGCCTCGGCGCCGCGAGCTCGACGGGCCTGAGCATCTTCCTCGTCGCCTCGGCCGTCGACGGCGGCGTCGCGCCGGGGCTCGCGGGCCTCGTGCTGACGCTGGGCAGTGTCGTCGCGGTCGTGATGCGCATGGTCCACGGCTGGCTCGCCGACCGGCGCCGCGGCGGTCACGTCGTGGTGGTCGCCGGCTGCCTGATCCTCGGGGCGGCGGGCGTCGTGCTGCTCGCGGTGCCGGGCTCGGTGGCGCTGGTCGTCGGGACGGTGCTGGGCTTCGGGCTCGGCTGGTCCTGGCCGGGCCTGCTGCAGTTCGCCGTCGTGCGCCTCAACCCGACCGCGCCCGCCGCGGCGACCGCGATCGTGCAGGTCGGCGTGTACGCCGGCGGGTGCCTCGGGCCGGTCGGCTTCGGCCTGATCGCCACCGGGATGTCGTTCGCGGCCGCCTGGGTGGTCGCCGCGGCCGCGATGCTCGTCGCCGGCGGCGGGGTGCTCGTCGGGCGCCGGATGCTGGTGCGCCACCGGGCGGCGTCGCAGGGCCGCGCGCGGGAAGGCGTGCCGGCCTCGGCCTGACGGTCGACCGGTCGGGTCCGCGCGGGACCCCGGCCGCATCGTCCGTGAGCGCCGCCCGATTGGTCCGGATGGCGCCGTTCGGGAACTCCACCGACCGGGCAGCCGTTGTGACCCCGATCGAGGAGGAGCCTCCATGGGATTCCGTCTGCTGCCCCGCATCCATCCGCGCCACCACCTGCGCCGCACGTTCCGGCTGGGCCCGCTGCGCCTGCACGCGGGCCCCGACGGCGTCAGCTGGGGACTCGGCGCCGGGCGCTGGTCGTGGAACGCGAAGAGCCGCCGCCACACGGTCGACACCCCCGGCCCGGGCTACTGGCAGAGCAAGGGCCGTCCCCGCCGGTGAGGACCCCTCAGGCATCCCATGGGCTCCAGGGTCAAGCTGCAGATGCCTGACGGTGGGCCCATGCGGTGGTCTCGTCGTAGGGAGTTCGGGTCTTGAGGCAGCCGTGCAGTATGCCCACGAGGCGGTTGCCG